>PKDJ01000017.1 GCA_002862545.1 Pseudomonadota bacterium | reverse complement strand
CGCACGACCCGATGGCTGCATCGCTGTCTCGGCGCTCGCCGTCACGCGGACCGCACGGCGCTGTTCGGCATCGTACAGGGCGGCACCTACCCAGAGCTACGACGCCAGCATGCCCAGGAGCTCGTGTCACTCGACCTCGACGGATACGCCATCGGCGGCCTCTCTGTCGGCGAGGACAGAGAGGCCCTCGTCGAGATGGCGGGCCTCAGTGCCGCCGAACTTCCGAGCGACAAGGTCCGGTACCTCATGGGCGTCGGGCATCCCGTGGACATTGCCGATGCGGTCATCCGGGGGGTCGACATGTTCGACTGCGTGATGCCCACCCGTGCTGGAAGGCACGGACATGCCTATACCAGCCTCGGCCGCCGGAACCTTCGGACGGGACGCTATCGACAGGACCCTGAGCCCCTCGACCCGGCCTGCGGCTGCGAAGCCTGCACCCGATACTCTCGCGCCTACCTCCATCACCTGGTGAAGACGAAGGAACTGCTGGGCAAGCGGCTCGTCACTCTGCACAACCTGACGTTCTACCAAGGTGTGATGCGGGAGCTTCGAAAGGCCGTTTTCAGTGGAGACACTACCCGCTTGGCGGTGGTCCGGGAGGCCTGCGCGCAGGCATCTCGCCCCGCGTAGCCACTACGCGGGCCTCGGGATACTCGTCCGGGTCCCGAAGCTAGCCCCTCGGAGTCCCATGAGTTCCAACATCCGTCGCGGACGCCGGCGAGCCTCCGAGCCTACCGAGCCGCCTGCCGAGAATGAGGCGCCGACTCCGGAGCCCCCTCCTGTCGTCACCCCGCCGGCGGCGCCGAGCCACACCCGGCTAGACCTGGACGACCTCGAGGCACTCGCACGCATGGATCCGAGTGAGCTGGCCTCACTCATGGACGGCAGTGTCTCCCGCTCTCGCTTCGAGGCGGGGGCTCGGGTCACCGGCACCATCTCCCGCATCGGTCGCAGTCACGTCTTCGTCGACATCGGTGGCAAGTCAGAGGGAGCCATCGAGCTTGCCGAGGTTCCCGACGCGGAGCTCGGTGCGTCACTCACCGCCTACGTCATCAGCACAGGCGAGCACGGCGTGCGGCTCTCACAGCAGCTTGCTGGGGCCGCCGCCGAAGCAGCACTCGAAGAGGCCTTCGCGAGCGGCGAGGCGATCGAAGGCCAGGTGGCGTCCCGCAACCGCGGCGGGTTCGAGGTTCGCGTCGGCAGTGTGCGGGCCTTCTGTCCGATCTCACGGATCAGTCGTGTTCCTGCTGCCGATCCTGACGCCCTGATCGGGCAGGTCCTCAAGTTCCGAGTCATCGAGACCGGCGAGAAGATCGTCCTCGACAGGCGCGTGATCCAGGAGGAGACCAACGCGGTCCGTGCGGAGGAACTCTGGGCCAGCCTGGAGCAGGGTGACCGCAGAGAAGGCGTCGTTCGGAATGTCCGTGATTTTGGTGCCTTCGTCGATGTTGGCGGGATCGACGGCCTGGTGCCACGAAGCGAGATCGGCTGGTCACGGGGAGCTGATCCTCGTGAAGTGCTCCAGCCCGGTCAACGCCTCGAGGTTCAAGTACTGGAGGTCGACCGCGACCGGAAGCGTCTGACGCTGTCGTGCAAGACTCCCGAGTCGGATCCTTGGCGTGCCGTCGGCGCCAGCATCACCTCCGGCAGCGTGCACTCGGGCACGGTGGTCAAGGTGGAGCCGTTCGGCGCCTTCGTCCAGATCCTGCCTGGCGTGACCGGCTTGCTGCACATCTCGCGATCAGGCGGCGATCTTCCAGCCGTAGGGGACGAGATCTCGGTGAGAGTGAGCGGTGTCGACACTGACCGACGCCGGCTCGAGCTCTCTTCGTCGAACGGGTCTTCCGCCGACGCCCAGCCCGTTGCAGATGGGAAGGGCAGCACGGTCGAGGGGGCGGTAGTACAGGTACTACGAAACGGCGTCGCACTGGCGCTCGATGATGGCCGGTCGGCCTGGCTCCCAGCCGCAGAGGTCGACCTACCGGCCGGCACCATGCTGGCGCAGCGCTATCGGCGTGGCCGACGTGTGACTGCCACCGTCAAGAGGGTTGACGGAGACCGGGTCATCCTCACCGCGCGGGCCGACAGCGATGATTCACAGCAGGCCTGGCAGCGCCATCTCACCCAGCGCAGACAGTCGAAGTCCTCAGCGACCGGCTCGGGGTTTGGCACACTCGGCGACCTGCTGAAGGGACTCAAGCAGGACTGAGTCCGACTCAGTGGCGCCCGCCAAGCTCGTCGTATCGAGCGCGCACCGCCTTGAGGTCGTCGAACGTCGCCCGCTTCTCCTGTGGCTGTCGCAGGAGGTAGGCTGGATGGTACGTCGGCATGACTGGCACACCACGGTAGGCGCGCCACTGTCCGCGTGCGCGGCGAATGCTCGCGCGTGGCTCGTCAAACAGCGTCTGCAGGGCAACGCGTCCAAGCACCAGCATGACCTTTGGCTGGAGCGCATCGAGCTGCCGTTCGAGAAACGGGCGACAGGAAGACACCTCGTCCGGCTCGGGATCGCGATTGTCCGGTGGCCGACACTTGACCACGTTCAGGATGTACGCCGTGCTCTGACGGTCGACCTGCAGGACATTCTTCAGCATTTTGTCCAGCATCTCGCCAGCGCGGCCCACAAAGGGCTCGCCGGTGCGGTCCTCATGAAACCCTGGCGCCTCACCGATCACGACAAGATCCGCGTCAGGACTACCTACACCGAAGACGATCGACCGTCGGCCCTTGTGAAGCTTACAGCGACGACAGTCGCCCAGGTCCTGCCGGATGGCGGACAAGCCGGCCTCTCCCACGACGGGCGCAGCGCGGACATCCCGAGCGATGCTCGACCACCCCGGGTGTGGAGCGACTACCGAGTCGCCCGTCGCCGGTAAGGCCTCGCTGGAGAGCCCCTCGATCGCGGTGTCCAGGCTCAAGACGTCGTGCCCGGCCGCCGCTGCCGCTTCGGTCAGGGCTCGCAGATCTGCGACCAGCATCGCCAGCTCGTCCTCCGGTCGGGTCATGGAGCCTCCCAGGCTGAATCCGCGCGCCAGCCGTGCTCTCGCAGTTCACTCATCAGTGCCGCAAAGGGCAACCCAAGCACGTTCGTCCAGTCGCCTTCGATCCGATCGAAGAGGAACGCACCCCTGCCCTCCGCCGCGTAGCCCCCTGCGCAGCCAAGTCCCTCGCCAGTCCGCACATAGGCCTGAAGCTCGGCGTCGGTGAGGTCTGGCCGAACATGCATCACCGTGGAGACGGTCGTGCTTGTCTCCCTTCCTCCGGACCAGACCACCATGCCGGTGAGGAGCACATGTGAGCGACCCACGCAGGCCCGCAGCCGTGCGAGGGCGGCCGCAGGGTCGCGCGGCTTTCCCCAGTGCTCGCTCGGACAGGTCGGGTCATAGACCACCTGGTCGGCCCCAACCACCACCGAGGACGGTGCGCGCCGAGCGACGGACCGTGCCTTCGCCCTTGCTCTCTCCAGCGCTACCCAGCTGGGATCATCGGCGCAGATCGCCGACTCGTCGACCGTCGGTGAGAGCGCCCTGAACTGCACTCCCCTCTGACGGAGGACGAGCGCCCGCGTGGGGCTCGTCGATGCCAGGACCAGATCCATTACGCCCCGTTGTGTGACTCGACCGGTTGGATATACTCCGCGGCGAGGTCGACAGCCTGGGATGGGCCTGCCGGTCAGACGCAAGTGGCGCATGCGACGGCTTCGATGGAGGTCCAAACCATGGCAGTGGGCGCGGTTGGCATTGACCTAGGAACCACGTTTTCGGCTATCGCCCACGTCAACCAGCACGGCGTTCCCGAGATCCTGCCGAACGCCGAGGGCGACCGCATCACGCCGTCCGTGATCCTCTTCGAGGACGATGACGTGATCGTTGGCAACTACGCCAAGCAAGCTGCCGTCGTCTACCCCGAACAGGTGGTCGAGTTCGTCAAGCGGCACATGGGGGACCCATCGTTCCGCTTCCGCTACCGCGGTCGAGACTACACCCCCGAGAAGCTGTCGAGCTTCATCCTCGCGAAGCTCAAGCACGATGCCGAGCTTCGCCTTGGTCACAAGGTCGAGCAGGCCGTGATCACCGTGCCTGCCTACTTCAACGATGTGCAGCGGCGCGCGACCCTCCGGGCTGGCGAGATGGCTGGACTAAGGGTCCTCAAGCTCATCAATGAGCCCACCGCAGCTGCGTTCGCATACGGCCTGAACAATGCAGGTCGCGACATTCGGGTCCTCGTGTTCGATCTCGGTGGAGGGACCTTCGACGTCACCTTGGTGGATGTCGAGGGGCGCGACATCAACGTCATCGCCACCGACGGCGACCACAAGCTCGGAGGCAAGGACTGGGACGACCGACTCATCCACCACGTCGCCGATGCCTTTCGCGACAAGCACGGTGTCAGCCCACTCGACGAGCTGAGCTCGTACCACGACCTTCGACAGAAGTGCGTCTCGGCAAAAATCAGCCTCACCCGGCGTCCGAAGGTCAATATCTTCCATGACTACGGCAGCAAGGTGCTCCGCCTAGCGGTAGACCGCGCTCGCTTCGAGGGCCTCACCGCCGACCTGCTGGATCGAACCCGGCAGCTCACCGAGTCGGTGCTTCGAGCCGCGAGTGCAGATCCTGCAAGCGTCGACGTGGTCCTCTTGGCCGGCGGTTCGACCCGCATGCCCATGGTCCGGAGTGCGCTCACCGAGTTCTTCGGGAAGCCCCCGGCAACAGACATCAACCCCGACGAAGCGATCGCACTCGGCGCCGCTCTGACGGCGGCCATCGAGTCAGCGGAGCTGGCGGGTGAAGAGTCTCCGATTGACCTACGCACTCATGATGTGACCAGTCACAGTCTCGGCATGGTCGCATACCGAACCAAGCGGCTGCACAACTCGAAGATCATTGCGAAGAACTCGCGGATTCCCGCCGAGAAGACGCGGGAGGACTACACGACCACCCACGACGGTCAGACGACCATCGACCTCTGGCTCGTTCAGGGAGAGCATGAGGACCCACTAGACTGCAGCGTCCTTGGGCACTTCGAGTTCTACGGCATCCCGGCACGGCCGGCCGGCCACTCCCAGCTTGCAGTGACCTACCGCTACAACTCGAACGGCATCGTCGAGGTCGAGGCCATGGACCTCGCGTCAGGCCAGATCCTTCCGCACCGTCTCGCAGCTGGACAGGTCACGCTCGAAGACTTGGCACAGAATCGCGCACCGATGCAGGTGGCTCTGGTCATTGACTGCTCCGGATCGATGTACGGGGCGAACATCCGTGACGCGAAGGCTGCAGCTCTCGCCTTCGCCGAGCGGGTGCTGGAGCAGCCCAACAGGCAGCTCGCGGTCATCGCCTTTCCTGGCGGCGTGAAGTCGACACCGACCTCGGACTTGCAGGGCGTGCAGAGGGCCCTCGACAGCCTGACCCCGATTGGGTCGACTCCGATGAGTGAGGGCTTGGCCGATGCTCGCTCCCTGTTGCGTCCGCGGGCGGGGATTCAGCGCGTCTTCGTGGTGATGACGGATGGCCACCCTGATGACCCGGACGCCACTGTGGCCGAGGTGCACCGCCTGCGGACAGCGGGTGCACGCATCATCACCATCGGGGTAGGTCCCCAGGTGCAACAGAACTTCCTTGCGTCCCTCGCTTCTGGCCCCAGTGACTTTCACTTCTGCAGTCAGTCGCTCGCTCTAGAGGGTACGTTCATCAACCTGGCGACCGAGCTTGGCCCAGCTGAGCAGTAGTTCCCCCGTCGCCTTCACCCCCTTCCGCCGAGATCATTCCGTGACGGACTCGGATTCCAACGACTCTATTCGTCAGCTCACTCGAGAGATCGGAGAGCTCAAGCGCACCGTAGCGGACCGCTTGAGCAACGATCCCGTCCGGGAGAAGGCGTTCGATCAACTCTACGAAGAGCTTCGGCAGTACAAGGAGGAGTTCCTCTTCCAAGCCGAGAAGCCACTCCTTCTGGACCTCCTGCTGTTCTACGACAGCCTGCAGTGGTTCCAGGAGAGCTTGGTCAAGCAGGAGATGTCCGCGGACGTCGTCGCTGACTCGTTTCAATACTTGGTCGACGAGTTCCTCGAGGTGCTCTACCGCCGCGACGTGCTGCCCGTGGAGCGGGTCGCGCGCTTCGACCGCAAGGTGCACAAGGCCGTCAAGGTCACACCGACGGTTGAGCCGGACGCCGATTACCACATCGATCAGGTTCTGAAGCGCGGCTTCAAGCGGAACGACAAGACACTACGGCCCGAAGAAGTCGTCATCCTTCGATACCGAGGCTCTGAGTGAGCCTCGGCAGCCTGAGGGCGAAGCTGAATGCAGGCTGACGACGCCATTGTTCTTGGCGTAGACCTCGGCACCACGTTCTCCGCCATGGCGCGCGTCAACAAGTTCGGGAAGGCCGAGATCATCGCAAACGCCGAGGGGCGTCCGACGACACCATCGGTGGTCCAGTTCTACGACGAGGACGGCTGTGTCGTTGGCGACGAGGCCGTGAAGATGGTCGTCGTCGATCCCGAGAATGTCGCGCGCTTCATCAAGCGACACATGGGTGAAGCGGACTACGCCCTCGAGTTCTTTGGGCAGAGCTACACCCCGCAGGAGATCTCGGCACTCGTGCTTCGCAAGCTCAAGGAAGATGCGGAGGAGCTGCTGGGGGTCTCCATCTCCGACGCCGTCATCACGGTGCCCGCCTACTTCCACTCCGCTCAACGCGGTGCGACTGCGGAGGCTGGAGCCATCGCGGGCTTGAATGTCCTCTCGATCATCAATGAGCCCACCGCCGCAGCCATTGCCTACGGCCTCGACCGCCTTGGAGGCGAGCGTAAGCTCCTCGTGCTCGATCTCGGTGGCGGGACCTTTGACGTCACCGCCATGGAGATTCGAGGAACCCGCCTGACCACCCTGGCATCCGATGGGAATGCCGAGCTCGGAGGCAAGGACTGGGACGACCGCCTCCTCAACTACGTGGCTGAGCAATTCTCCACCAAGTACGGCCTTGATCCCCGAGACGATCTGTCCCCGTACCAGGAGCTCTACGAGCGAGTCCTGGCGGCAAAGATCGCGTTGTCCACCAAGGACCGGGCCATTGTTCCGGTCAACTACCGCGGACGCCGGATGGGGGTTCGTGTCACGCAGGCCCTGT
Source organism: Pseudomonadota bacterium (assembly GCA_002862545.1). Lineage (GTDB taxonomy): Bacteria > Myxococcota_A > UBA796 > UBA796. The sequence continues at coordinate 3,824 of PKDJ01000017.1, read as the reverse complement.
TCGAGGAACTCACCCGCGATCTGGTCCAACAGTGCGAAGACACCGCCAACCTGGTCTTGGAGAAGGCAGGTCTCGCATGGAGCCAGCTCGACGAGGTGCTCCTCGTCGGTGGCTCGACACGCATGCCGATGATCCGCAGCATGCTGGTCCGGCTGTCCGGAAAGGAGCCCTCGTCTGGCGTTAATCCAGAAGAATGCGTTGCGCTCGGCGCAGCACTCGCTGGTGTCTTCCGCCATCGTCCAGGCCATCCGGCTCTCAAGGACAAGCGAGATGCCATGGTCAGCCGTGCGAGCGCGCTCCCTCCGGACTCGGGCGCTGCCACGCCGGCTGCCGAAGGAGCAGAGTCGATCTCGGTCACCCCAAGCGCCTCCGGCACTCGAGGAGCCATGATTGGGCTGGCCTATGGTGGTCACATCGCCCAGGAGGCAGCCGGTTCTGGCACCCTGCCCGATGTTGTGATTCAAGACGCGACGACCCATCCTCTCGGCATCATCGTGCTGGACAAGCAGAGGAACGAGCGTGTATTCGAGCTCATCCCCGAGGGTACTCCCCTGCCCTACGAGTACACGGGCCGCTTCGCTTACGCCTACGAGAACATGACGGCCGTGCGAGTCGAGATCACCGAAGGGGCGGGCCAGCACCGGGAGGAAGTGACCGTGATCGGGCGTGTGGAGCTCAAGGGACTGCCTCCGCGTCCACGGGGAACCCCGATTGAGGTCATCTACCGCTACGGCGTCGACCAGATCCTGCAGGTCCGTGTCGTCGACGTCGAGTCAGGGGTCTCCCGGCAGGTCGACATCCAGTTCGCAGGTGGGATGAACAATGACGAGCTGGCCTCTGCACGCCACCGCGCCCACCACATGTCGGTCGAGTGAACAAACGAGATAGGTCCCACCCTCCGGAATCGGGAGCGCCCCAAGCCCCCTAGGACGTCGTGGTAGACCAGGGTCTGTCGACACCCGAGGCTCATGAAACGCAAGCCCGTCGATGTGGTCCGGGAGCTCTGCCAACTCACCGGTGCCTCTTCGCTGCCGTCCTACCTTGAGCTCATGGACGGGGCTGGGCCGGACGAAGCGAGGCAGAGGCTAAAGGCGCGACGACGGCGCCTGCAGGGGATGCAGGGCAACCCCAAGTTCAAGGCCGAGGCTGTCTTCGTGATCCGGAACTATGGTGTCCTCGAGGAGGCAATTGACGCACCCGGCGGCCTGGGCCCACCCCCGCCCAGCCCACCGCAGCTCATCTCCGAACCAGAGCACGAGAGCCCGACGGTGCTCGAGGCCACCCTTCGAAGCCTCCTCTCTGCGGGACCGCTGACGGCTGCCCAGGAAGAGACACTGCGACAGAATGCCGCCGGCCTCGGCCTGTCCGGGTCCGCACTTGATGAGCTTCTGTCTCGTGTGACGGACGAGACCGGCTGGTCGACACCTGCACCACCGCCCCTGAGCATACGGCATCCGCTCTCGTCGCGAGGTTCTCTGAATCACTACCAGGCCCTCGGTGTCGGTCAGAGTGCGACGCTCGACGAGATTCGGCGGGCGTACTTCGAACGGGCGACCGAAGCCGGACAGGCCGCCGATCCTGTGGAGGCCGAGTCCTTTCTGGCTAGAGTCGATCGCGCGTGGGAGGTACTTTCTGACCCGTCCCGGCGAGCTGCGTATGACCTCACGGTCGAGAACACAGGACCTCCCCCCAAGAATCGAGTGGGCTCGGCGTCGTCGGGTGCCGCAACTGCGCCACCGATCCGGGGTCGAGCCGCGGGCAAAGAGGACACGCCTACGCTCGGCAGATTCGAGGTCTCGGGGGATGACAGCTATGAGCTGCATCCTGGAGATAAGGTCGACATCGCGCTGCGCAACCGCGGTCAAGGCCGCCTGGAGATCCGGACGCGAGCGACCGCCGCGTGGCTCCAGGTTGCCCCCGAGCGCCTCTCCCTACTCGGGGGGCAACGACAGATTCTCACCGTTACAGCCTCTCCGACTGCCCCGCCCCGCGCTCGGGCGGAGCTGGTGCTCCAGAGTGATCTGCAGACAGTCCGAATCGCGTTCGTCTCTCCGCCTCGCCGCTCCGACGTCTGGAAGCTTGCGGCCGCCGTCATCGCCGGCGTGGTGCCCGTCCTCGTCTTTGCGGCGGCGGGGCTCACCCTGGAGGCGCAGAACAAGACGATGGTCAGTGAAGAGCTGACTCCAGGCATGCTCGTGGTGCCTGAGCTGCCGGATCCGGACGGCGCGCGGCCGGTGCCTGCTGCTGTCGCGCCGCCGCCTGGCTCCCTTCGCATTCGCGTCGAACCCAGGGCCGAGTCCGTCCTGGTGAACGGGGTGCCCGTCGGCAATGGCATGGAGGTCATTATGCCGAGGCCTCCGCGGGGCACAGTCGTCGTGGTCGCGCGGCATCGAAACTTTCGCAGTGAGGCACGGACCATCGAGATCGGCCCCGCTGGCGCGAACCTTGAGCTGGAGCTCCCGCTCGAGCGGCCCCTGACATTCCAGCCGTCGCTCGACCAGCGGCGAGGCTCGGCTTCATCCTCCTCACTTGCCGAGACCATCAACAGGCGGGCGGACGCCATCGATGCATGTATTCGTCAGGACAGCCCCACCCGGACCTTCCTCACCGGCACTGTGGAGGTCCACGTGAACGCCGGTGGACGCCCAGTCGGGATGAACATGACTGGGGATCGCGCCGACGAGAAGCACGTCTACACCTGCGTAGAGCAACAGGCAGCCACCCTCTTCCTCGACGAGCTGGGCGACGGTGACTACGCGACTGTGCGTTACGATTACACCATAAGTTCTGGAGAGCCCTCCCAATGAGCGCACACCCATGCGCCTGACCGAGTCAGACTCGCGAGTGCAGCAGTGGCTTGACCTTGCCGAGGACGCACTGGAGCGCGGCGAGGCCCAAGTGACCGTGGAGCTGTGCTCGAAGGTCCTTGAGAGTCAGCCGGGCCACGCGGGCGCGGCGTTCCTGAAGGCGGAGGCCCTGCGCGACCTTGGCGACCCGGTGCGCGCGACAGGCCAATACGAGGCTGTTGTGCGCTCGACGCCGCAGCACTCGCTTGCCTGGGCAGGTCTCGCCTGGTCTCTGTTCGAGCTGGTCCGACTTGATGAGGCAAACGTCGCGGTGGCGAGAGCAATTCGCCTGAGTCCTAGGCTTCCGGAGGCCCTGTACCTCAGAGCCATTCTGCGAGAGCGCCGAGATGACCATCTCGGAGCGCATCGCGACTACGTTCGGGCGTCACGCCTTGATCCTGTGCAGTTCCCCATGCCCCTGGAGCTGTCCGACGCAGTGGTCGATGCAATCGTCGAAGACGCCCTTCGTTCATTGCACCCATCGATCCGAGCCTATTTGTCCCAGGTCTCGATCCTGCTTGAAGAGTTCCCAGACGAGGACCTCTGCATGCAGTACGAGCCACCGGCCCCGCCATCCGAGTTCCTCGGGTACTTCACTGGAGTGTCCATGAGGGACCGATCCTTCTCGGACCCTTGGAGCAACCTCCCCTCCGCTATCGTGCTCTTCCGACGGAACCTCGCGCGGGTTGCGATGGACCGAGAGCGACTCCTCGAGGAGCTTCGGATCACCGTCTTCCACGAAGTGGGCCACTTTCTGGGCCTCAGTGAGGCCGACCTCGAGGCGCGAGGACTCGAGTAGTCAGCCCGGTTGCGCGACGCGTCCTGGATGTTAAGAACCGTCCGCCTCGGGGGATTAGCTCAGCTGGGAGAGCGCAGCGTTCGCAACGCTGAGGTCACGGGTTCGAGCCCCGTATCCTCCACTTCTTCAATGACGGCGCCTCGGAAGAGGCGCCGTTTGACGTTTGGGAGCAGCGTGAC
>PKDJ01000268.1 GCA_002862545.1 Pseudomonadota bacterium | reverse complement strand
CGACGACGTCCGCGACCAGCACGGCACGCCTCCGGTGGCGCTGCACGGCTCCGTCGTCCTCGGGGCCGGCTTGGAGGGCGGGAGCGCGCTGCGCCCGTCTGCCGGCGCGGAGCAGCCCTCGCCTGGCTGCTCCTCCTTGTAGATCTTCGGCACCTCGAGGTTCTGCAGCAGCTCCGCTTGAATCTGAAGCCACTGCTCTTCGGTGAAGGCACGAACACGCAAAGAGGGACGATAACTCTGATCGCACACGACCTCAGCGGTCGCGACGCCAGGAAAAGAAGCGCAACACCGCGAGAGCTCGACGCCGCCAGAGTGCGAAGTCGAGGAACCGTGCGAAGAACACATGAATCCCGAGAGCCCCGAAAAGACCAAGACCTCCGCCGAGTGTGAAGAGCCCTAGGACACCGAAGATTGGCACACCGAGTGGCTGTGGTGACCATGCGGCGAGGAACAACAGAGACCCCAACGTGGTGACCGAGGCCAGGGCCGCGAGAGACAGACGGAGTACAGCCAGCCGGATCTCGGCCCGAAGTTCAGCTGCATCGGGGTCGCGTGTGACGATGCTGATGGTGCCGCCCTCGAGGTCCATCAGCACTTGGTTGAGCTGGGTGGGGAGGTCGCGGAAGTGTCCTTGCGCCTGAACCATCAGTTTTGCGGCGTCCTGGGCGACCCGATCGGGGGAGAAGCGGCGAGACATGAGCCGCTGGGCGTAGGGCTTGACCTCGTCCACGATGTCTACGCCAGGCAGGAGCTCTCTGATCTCTCCCTCGACCAGCGTGATGGCGCGGGAGAGAACCGCGAACTCCGGCGGGAGCGAGATCCGGAACCGCGTGCACATCTCGATGACCTCCATGAAGGTCGTCGGATTTGCCAGATCGTCGAGCGAGGCGCCGTAGTACTGCGCCATCTTCTTCTCGAGCTCGGTCTGAAAGGCACGGAGGTCTACGCGTCCCGAGGTCGCGCCGGCTCGATACACGGTGAGGGCCAGTGTCTCGGCATCGCGGAAGACCATGCTCGTGAACGCCTGGATGAGGGTGTCTTGCATTGCACCCGTCAGCGTGCCGACGACTCCGAAGTCGATGTAGGCGAGCGTGCCCTCGGGGGTGACGAGCAGGTTTCCCGGGTGAGGGTCGCCGTGAAAGAAGCCGTACTCGAAGACCTGCCGGTACGTCGCCTCCATGATTGCGTGAGCGAGCTTTCGCCGACCACGCTCATCGGCCTGGGCCATCTCGTCGGCGAGTCGGCGCCCCTGAATGAGCTCCATCACGAGCAAGCGGCCCGTCGACCACCTGCCGTAGACCTCGGGGACCTTGACGCCTGGGAGGTCGTCGACGTGTCGTCCGAGTCGCTCGGCGCTGCGCAGCTCTGTGAGAAAGTCGAGCTCGGCAGTGATGGCCTGGTCAAACTCGCGGACGACCGCCGTCGGTGTGTGCAGGCCAGGGACCGCGACCCTGCCCTCGACGAGCTGCGCCAGGCTGTAGAGGATGTGCATGTCGCTTCGAATGCGACGCTCGATGCCTCTGCGCTGAAGCTTGACGGCGACATGCCGGCCATCGAGCAAGACGGCTCGGTGGACCTGCGCGATGCTCGCAGAGCCGAGCGGCTCAAGGTCGAACTCGGCAAACACCTCGTGCATGGGGCGACCCAGCTCGCGCTCCAGCACGTGGCGAACGTCCGCCTCGCTCATCGGCGGGACGCGATCCTGAAGCGACTGGAACTCGGACAGCACGTCTTGGGGCAGGATGTCGGGTCGAACAGACAAGACCTGCCCGAGCTTGACGAACGTGGGGCCGAGCTCCACGAGCGCTTGCCGGAGACGGCGGGCGAATGGACCCGTCTCGTTGCTCTCGCTGCCGGGTGGCAGAGGGTTGGTGAGGCCGACCCGATTCAGGACATGACCAAAGCCATTTTTCGCGAGGACGAACGAGATTTCGTTCACACGCGGGAGGTCCTGAACTTGAATGGTCTTGGGAGTGACCGACATATGCCAGACCTATCATGCCCCGGCAGGCAAGTGAACTTCGACTCGTGCTAGGACTTGGGGCAGCGAGGATACGATGAGTGTGATTCGGTTTGGTATTCGCACTGACCGCGGACGGGTTCGCACGAACAACGAGGATGCCGTCTTCGCCCAGGGACGTGTGTTTGCCGTCGCGGATGGAATGGGCGGAGCAGAGTATGGCGAGGTGGCATCCGCGGTGGCCGTCGCAGTGGTCGGCGAGTGGTGTGACCGTCTCGAGGCCTTGGCGAGCATGGTCGACGAGTCCGACACACGCACGCGGATGAAGCTCTCCGGCGCGCTCGAGCAGATGTTCGAGGAAGCGAATGAGCGGGTGCGCCAAGAGGCTCTCGAGCGTGGAGTCGCCGCCATGGGCACGACCCTCGTGGTCGCGGTTCACGCTGGAGCTTTGTTGTTCGTTGCTCATGTCGGCGACAGCCGCGCATACATGCTCCGCATGGATCAGATCGAGCAGCTCACGGTGGATCACTCGGTGGCCATGCTGCGGCTGCAGCGAGGCCTGATCACGCCAGCGGAGCTCGACACGGACCCGCTACGACACAAGCTCTACCAAGTGATTGGGCAGCCAGGGCCTCCGGATGTCGACGTTCTCGAAGTTCCTCTGGCCGACGGTGACCGGGTCTTGCTCTGCTCGGACGGGCTGTACGAGCCACTGACTGACGAGCGACTCGTGCTTGGCCTCGAGGCCGACGACCCCGACCGAGCGGCGATGCGGCTCGTCTCGGCTGCAAATCGCGCTGGGGGTCCCGACAACGTCTCCGTGATCATCCTCCATGTGGACGGTGGCGACGACGCCGACACGATCAATCGCCGCGAGCGCGTGCTCAGCTCCCTGTTCTTGTTCGACCACCTCACACAGAGCGAGAGGCTGGAGGTCGCACCGTTTCTGTCCAGTCAGCTGGTCGAAGCCGACCAAGTCATCGTCAGCCAGGGCGAGCCTGCGGACACGTTCTGCTTGATTGTCGAGGGCAACGTCCGAGTCATGGCTGGACCGGTCCACCTCACCGACCTGGGGCCCGGCGCTCACTTCGGCGAGTTTGCTCTGCTGCCGGGCAGTCGTCGAACAGCATCTGTGATCGCCAACACACCCATCGTCCTCCTGACGCTCTCGCGGACGGACTTCGAGTCGCTGATTCGCAGCCGGCCGGAGATCGGCGCTCGCGTCACGCTTGGCCTTCTGGGGTCCGTGACGGCTCGCCTGAAGGACCTGACGGAGAGGATTCAGGTGGCTCAGAAGGCCCTCACCGGCTGAGTCGGGCTACCCGGCTCTGCACCCGTCGGATCAGACGAGAGACGTTCTGTTCCTCCCACAGAGCGGCGTCCGCAAAGCGGACGTGGGACCGCTCGGCGGTGCTGAAGGCTGCCGTGTGGACCGACCGACGGCCCGAGGCGCGTGTCTGAGGTGGGAACGCTGCGTGGAGCAGCTCGTGGAAGATGACGAATCCAACGAACCAAGACGGAACCGAGTCGTGGTCGAGCACTGGATGAATGCGCGCGACAGGAGGGGAGCCGCCGAGGCTGCCCAGGCGAAGGGAGCGACGAGGGGGGCGCGTCGGCCATCGTCCCCAGCCAACAGGCACAGTGGTCGTGTCGAATGCAGGTGCAATGACCGCGAGCCGTGCGTCCTCGGCGACTCGGACAGCGGCGAGGTCGTGATGCACGAAGGTCAGCGCTGGGGGCTTCGGTGCGCTGGGCCGATGAAGGCCGCGCAGCCTCTGCAGGGCGGAGGCGTCACGGTGCTCGACAACCGCCAGCACATCGTCGGGTGCGGGCAGCAGTGAGTGGTGCACGGAGAGCCGGAGGGTGTCGCGTGTCGGGTTCTTCCACGCGAGCATTCGGGAGCGGTTTGCGTTGACAGTGACCGCGACCTCCCGAAGGCCAAGCGCAGAGCGCAGCCGCTCACCGAGTGCCCGAGCAGCGTCCCAGGACTGTCCTGGCTCGGGCACTCCGGAGCGCAGCCGGACACCGACACTCACGGACGGACGAGGCTCTCTGCAGTCGAGGCCACATTGGCCGCAGTGAAGCCGAACTTCTCCGCCAGCACCCCCCCCGGAGCCGAGGCGCCGAACGTGTCGATGCCGATGATGGCGCCGCCTGCACCCGTCCAGCGCTCCCAGCCGAGTGTGACGGCAGCCTCCACGGCAACCCGCGGAACGTCGGCCGGCAGGACGTCGCTCTGGTAGGCGGCGTCTTGCGCGAGGAAGCGCTCGCGGTTGGGCAGGGACACCACACGAGCAGACAGGCCACGCTCGGCGAGCAGGTCGCGAGCGGCCAGGCAGGTAGCGACCTCCGAGCCGGTGGCGAGGAGGCAGACATCGGGGGGGCCTGCGCTGTCTGCAAGCACATAGCCGCCGCGTGCAGCCCCTTCGGCCGAGGCATACGTCGAGCGGTCGAGCACCGGCAGGCCCTGACGGGTGAGGATCAGCGCGCTGGGACCACGACGCGTGGCGAGCGACTCACGCCAGGCAATGGCCGTCTCTGCCGCGTCTGCGGGCCGCCACACCGACGTGTTGGGCAGAGACCGCAGCGCGAGGAGGGTCGCAACCGGCTGGTGAGTCGGACCGTCTTCTCCGAGGAAGATGGAGTCGTGCGTGTAGATGTAGAGGACCGGCAGCTCCATCAAGGCGGACATTCGCACCGCGGGGCGCTGGTAGTCGTGGAATGCCAGGAACGTGGCGTTGTAGGGACGAAGGCCACCATGGAGCGAGATGCCGTTGCAGATGCTTCCCATCGCATGCTCGCGGATTCCGAAGTGCACGGTGCCCGCGCCGCCGAAGCCATCGCGGGAGAAGGCCTTCTGTCCCGTCTTGGTGCCGTTCGAACCTGCGAGGTCGGCCGAGCCACCCACGAGCCACGGGGCAGCCCCAGCCAGTGCCTTCAGGCAGGCGTGACTCGCCTTGCGCGTGGCGAGCTTGGTGCCCGTCTCGAAGCTGGGCCAGGCGACCTCTCCGAGGAAGGCGTCGCTGGCTCCTGCGAGCCAGGCATCGAGCCGTGCGGCATCCGGGTGCTCCGCGTGCCGAGAGAGCCAGGCTGCGCGCTCGCGTGCACCGTCGTGAGCACGGAAGGCTGCGACGACATCATCGGGGACCGCGAAGGTCGCATCGGGGTCCATGCCGAGTGCAGCCTTCGTGGCGGCGACTTCATCGACGCCGAGCGGAGCCCCGTGGGTCTTCGAAGTTCCCGCGTAGCTGGGCGAGCCGTGTCCAATCACCGTCCTGCAGGCGATGATCGACGGCTGACTGGTCACGCCACGCGCAGCCTCGATGGCAGCAGCGACAGCCTCTGCGTCGTGTCCATCGACACGCTGGGTGTGCCAGCCCGCCGCCTCGAGTCGCGCGAGCACGTCCTCGGAGAATGCGAGGTCGGTGCCACCATCGATGGTGATGCGGTTGTCGTCCCAGAGGTAGACGAGGCGTCCGAGCCCGAGGTGGCCGGCAAGCGAGGCTGCCTCGTAGGCGACACCCTCCATGAGGTCACCGTCCGACACGATGGCGTATGTCCAGTGGTCGCACAGCTCGCTTCCGAAGGTCTCGCGAAGCGTACGCTCGGCGAAGGCCATGCCGACGCCGTTGGCGAAGCCCTGCCCCAGAGGGCCAGTCGTGGTCTCTACACCGGGTGTGTGGTGAACCTCCGGGTGACCTGGAGTACGGCTACCCCACTGCCGAAAGTCGCGAAGCTCCTGCAGGGGGAGGTCGTAGCCGGACAGGTGAAGCAGGCTGTACAGCAGCATGGAGCCATGTCCGGCGGACAGCACGAAGCGGTCACGATCGAACCACTGCGGATCGGCCGGATCGAACTTTAGGAACCGTGTCCACAGGACGGTAGCGACATCGGCCATGCCCATTGGCATGCCCGGGTGCCCACTGTTGGCTGCCTGGACGGCATCCATGGACAGACCCTTGATCGTGTTCACGCAGCGGCGGTGCAGGTTAGCGTCCACGTCGGCTCCCTCGACTCGGCGGTGGCGGCACGCCTACCCCGCGTGGAGCGTGGACGCACTCCGTCGTCACCGATCGCGACGCCTCTTTCGCTTTCGACGGTCAGGGGACATATCGTCTGTCTCGACATCGCGTCGTCCGAAGAGCCCGCCGAGGAAGCGTCCAACGTCGCGGACCGGCGCCGCAGCTCCGCAGTGTCGCTTGGGCTCTGTGCCCTCGAGGAAGAGCTCTGGGTGGGTGCTCGAGCAGGTCGGGCAGGGGAGGAGCCCGTCGTCTTCGCAGACCTCCACCTCCACGAGGCCTGTCGGTCGGTCGAATGCCCCATGGTTGGTGCCGCTGGCACTGACGAAGCGGGACCATGTGGGAAGAGCAGCCCGACTGCCCGAGAGCCCCAGCACGCCTCGGTCTCGACCCACCCAGACGGCGACGACCAGGTCGGGTGTGAAGCCGACGAACCATGCATCTCGATAGCCGTCCGTCGTGCCGGTCTTCCCTGCGGCGGGCTGCTTCACACCCCAGGTCTCGGCCGACGAGCCCGTGCCACGCTCGATGACCCCCTGGAGTACGTGAGTCGCCTGAGCTGCGGCGCGGGGGTCCGCAAGCGAGGTGGGGCTAGGGGCGACCGTCAGAAGGTCCTCTCCCTCAGCCGTCGCGATGCGTCCGACGAGGCGCGGCGCATAGGCGGTCCCTCGGTTTGCAAGCGACGTGTAGGCGCCAGCAAGCTGCAGCGGCGTGGCGACGAAGGCGCCAAGGGCGGTCGAGGGAAGGGCCGAGGCCTCCGACAAGCCGGCCTGATGGAGAAGCCGCTGCAGGCGCTGTGCACCGAGCTTCTCGGCCATGTGAATTGAAGGGATGTTGCGGCTGCCCTCGATGGTCCGGCGCACGGAGACATCCCCGACGAACTGCCCATCGTAGTTCGCCGGCTGCCACGTCGTACCGTCGAAGCGCCGAACGAGCGGAGCATCTTCCAGGATTGAGGCTGGGGTGACGTGCTCGGCGTCGAGGGCGCCGAGCAGTGTGAGGGGCTTCACCGTCGACCCCGCCTGTCGCCAGGCATCTGTCGCACGGTTGAAGGGGCTGGTCGCGTAGGAACGACCGCCGACGAGAGCGAGGACGGAGCCGTCGTCAGGGTCGAGTGCGACCAGGGCGACCTGCGCGCCCGCTGCCTTCGGATAGGCGGCGTCGAGAGCTGCCATGCCCTCGGCGACTGCCTGCTCGGCGGCTCGCTGGAGGACGGGCTGGATGGTCGTGTGCAGAGCCCAGCCGTTCGAGGCGAGGACGCCATCGCCCAGCGCGCGCTCGGCAGCATCCACAGCGGCGTCGACTGCGTAGGGAGCACGCCTGACACGACTGGGCGCGACCCCAGAGAGCTCGAGGGGCTGCGTCCTCGCCACGCGCGCCTGCTCTGGCGTCACGGCGCCCACCTCGGCCATCTTGCCGAGGACCAGATCACGGCGCTCGCGCGAGCGCGCGGCGTGGCGAACGGGAGAGTACGCATTGGGTGCTGGGATCACACCGATGATGGTGGCCACCTGATGGAGCTGGAGGCGGTCGGCCGAGACGCCGAACCAGGCTCGGCTCGCCGACTCGATGCCGTAGAGCGGCTGGCCGCCCATCTGGCCGAGGTAGACCTCGCTCAAGTAGAGGGCCAAGAGCTCGTCTTTGGAGAGCTCGGTCTCGAGGGCTGCGGCGAAGAAGACCTCTCGGACCTTTCGTCGGAGGCTCCGGTCAGGGGTCAGGAACAGGTTCTTCGCGAGCTGCTGCGTGAGGGTGGAGCCTCCCTGGACACCGCGGCCGCGGATCAGGTTGCGAAGGAGGGCTCGGGTCACGCCTAGGGGGTCGACACCGTGATGCTCCCGGAAGCGGTTGTCTTCCATCGACAGGAGCGCGGGCTCTACCCACGGACTGAGCTCGTCGAGCTGCAGACGGTCGCGTCGCGAGTCCGGATCACCCAGAGTGGCCAGCACCGTCGGGGCAAGAGTGATGCCCGACTTGGGCGTAGTGGAGACGACTCGCCCCCCGCTGACTCGCAGCTGGGCATGACCGGGGGAGGGCGTCGAGCCCTTGCGTGTCCACACTCGAAGCGTGTCCCCGTCGAGCGCGAAGGTGCCGACTGCTCCATCCTCGGCGACTGCCGCAGCGCGGTCGTACCCAGCGGCGACCAGGTCGTCGGCCAGAGAGGAGAGTGAGGCACTCTGGCCCGCGGTGATCCGCATGGGAGCGGACCAGACAAGGGCGGGTGTGCTCGAGGGCGGACGGGCGAGCCAGGCCGTCACATCTGTCCGGGCCCGGTCCCAGAGCCAGCCGCCCGTCAGAGCGAGGCCGAGGCAGACGCCGGTCCCGAGCGTGAGTCCCTCGCGGACGAGCCAGCTGCGCCAGGTCGAGCGGCGCACGGACTTCTTCGATGTCGACTTCGACTTCGACTTCGAGCGTGAAGCCTTACGGGCGGTCGACTTCCCGGCGGACTTCGTCCGCTTTGTCGTTGTTTTGGCTGCCTTCTTGCGCGTAGGAGGGGTGCGCCGGGAAGGCTTGCTTGGTCTGCGAGAGGGCACGGGAGCGCCGGGGAGGGAGGGATGGGCAAGACCCAGCCTAAGGTATCACTTGAGGGACGCTGTGGTCCACTCCGAGCCCGTCCCGTGCGATGCCGAGCGCTACTTCAGCGCGTTGTCACTGGCGTCGAGCACGCCCCGCGGCCCGTAGGCAATCCACTCGCCCTCCGGCAGGGCGCGGAGCACGCGCTTCTCCTCGCCGTACATGTCGAGCTCGAGGATGGCGCTTCCTCTCGCTGGCTGAAGAATGTCCCCGGTCTCCGGATCTACCCAGGTGTAGGGGAGGAGCCCGTCGACCTCGCTCACGACCTCGCCGCTCTCGACGTCCACGTAGATCACGGTCGCCGTGCCATTCTCTTCATCCTGGAAGCGCACGGCGGCGTACTTGCCACCCGTGATGCCCCAGAGGCGGTCGACGGCGACGTTGAGGTCGAGAACATCACTGCCCTCGACGTGAATGCGCTCCTTCACCCCGTCTGTGAGGTCGTAGTGCCCAAGGACACCCTCCGAGTCCATGACCAGCATGTCCGGACGGCGATTGACGAAGGACACGAGCGAGACCGGGACATCGGCCAGTGCGCGTGGGGCAGGGATGGCGTCCTTGCCTGTCGTGGGGTCGAGGACCCGGACCTGACCGCTGGGTGTGACCACCGCCATCCAGGTTCCGCTGCCTGACAGAGCGAAGGTCGTCGGCCATGCCAGTTCGAAGACATTATTCGCCTTGAGGTCGTACCAACGCAGGCCGCCACGGGCGAGCTGGCAAGCGACGATGCTACCGCCGACCTCCATTTTCGGCGTATTTGCGGTGTCGGCCCCTGCGTCGAAGAGGTGCTTGCCCGTGCGAGCGTCGTAGATCTGCACGCCGCCGCGGTCTTCGGGCAGAGCGAGGATCAGCCTGCCGTCTCGGTCGATCTTGACCTCGACGAAGCGGCGTCGTGTGCTGAAGGGGCGCTTCTGACGTGTCTTTCTCCAGACCGCCATTCGCTCGCCGTGCACCGCGACACGGTGGTCTCCGAAGCCGCCGCAGCAGAGAACAGCCTCGAGGGAGGGACGGGCCCCGGGTCGGTGCATCACGCCATCGGAGCCTCCCACCGACACTCCTCGGAAGTCCCAGAGCGCTGCTGTGGTCGGCTCGTTCGCGCCGTGTCGGTCACTGCTCTCGGGCTCCAGCTCGGGGAGTGCGAAGGTGTGGACCGACCGGCCGGTGATCGCTCCGAGCTTTGTGCCGTCGGGACTGATGACAATGGTGATCATTCCGGAGGAACCGCGGGCGGAGAACGAGTTCTCGATGCGGCCCTCCGGCAGTCCAATCAGGGTAAGGCCACCCTGTCCGATGCACAGAACGTGTCGACCGTCGGGAGTGAAGCGGGCCGTGCGAACACCGCCAGGGACCATCTCCAGATCGATCTGCTCGGCTGTCTGCAGGTCCAAGAGCTTCGGCTGCCCGAGGCTGTCGATCGCCAAGAGACGCTCGCCATAGCGGTCGAACTCCAGCGACTCTCCTCCGAAGCCTTGGTAGTTCGCGACCCGCTCCCAGGTCTGAATGTCGAAGACCCTGATGATTCCGTCTACAGCGAGAGCGGCGAGGACCGTGCCGGCCGGGTTGAAGGTCATGGCTCTCATGGCCCTCGCGGCGCCGGCTGGGCCCTCGCGGAGGTCTTCGAAGACGCAGCTTCCATCCCATGTCTTGTAGACCGTGACGCTGCCTTGATCGTCTCCGACGGCAGCCAAGGAGCCGCCCTGGCTGATCGCCACGGCACCCCTGACGGGATGGCCCATGTCGAAGATGATGCCGGGGTAGCTGTCGCCGGGGCGCGTGATGGCGATGGTGCCCCACTCGTCCGCGGTGACCCTCGCTCCAGACTGTGCATCGAACGCCGCAGCCGTGAGGGGCGCGGAGTGAGCCTCTGCGCAGTACTGATCGACCAGCGAACCGTCCATGCCGTGCTCCGTTGTCGGTCACTGCGGCCCAACATCGCCGCGTGACCCTCTAGCGCGCGGTCATAACCGTCGGGGGTGACCGCGGCCGACCATCCGTCGTGCTATTCTGGCGAGCGACGATTCGGGTGCAGCACGTTGGCCGCGGCTCCCGGCTGGAGGACAGATGGGTGGGAATCGCTTCGTGTGCTTGCTCTCGATCGGGCTGCTTGGGCTCGTAGGTTGCGTCGAGCAGGAGGTCGGGCTGACCTCGACCGCCGAGGAAGAGCCCGTTCCCGTCCCAAAGATGGTGGTCGAGCCTCCCGAGATCAACTTCGGCGCCCTGAACGAGGGTGAGGAGGCGGTCGACTTCTTCGTGATCCGCAACACGGGCCAGGCACCCCTCGAGATCTTCGAGGTCGGCATGGAGGGCCCTACGTCCTTCACGATGCTCTCCAGCTACGAGCTGCCGCTCGAGCTCGAGATCGGCGGTCAGCTCCGGTACGAGGTGGCCTATACGCCCGAGTCCACCAACGAGACGGCGCTCGTCACCGTCGTCGGCTCCGACCCCGAGCTGGAGGA
>PKDJ01000340.1 GCA_002862545.1 Pseudomonadota bacterium | reverse complement strand
CCCGCAGCGCACGAGTGCAGCGGGCCGTGCTGCGCGGTCTGGCGCCCAAGGCGCTGCGCGGTCGCACCCTGACGGGCAGGGGTCTGGCGACTCTGCTCCGCACCTATGTGGGCGATCTGAGCGCGGGGCGGGTGCCGGTGCCATCACGCGCGTGGCACGGCGCAGAGGAGGCGCAATGCGCGGCATGCTCACGCTGTTGCTGATCGGATGCGGTGCGGAGACCGGAGAGACATCCTGGTCCCAGGTCGAGACCCAGGGCCTCGACATCCTCTGGGTGGTCGACAACTCGTCGTCCATGGGCGAGGAGCAAGACATCCTCGGCAGCGGCTTCCTGTCCTTCGTCAATGAGCTCGACGAGGACGACGTGAGGATCGCGGTCACGTCTACGAGCTTCGACGCCACCCTCGGCGGCTTCGAGGGCGACACCCCCTTCATCACCCCACAGGACGACGACTTCCTCAGCGAGTTCGCCAGCCGCGCCCGCATCGGCATCAACGGCGGCGACAAGGAGAAGGGCCTCGAGGCCTCGATTGCGGCTCTCCGCGACAACGAGGGTGACTTCATGCGTCCCGAGACGCTCCTCGTGGTCGTCTACGTCTCTGACGAAGAGGACTGCTCCGACGGCGGACTCCTCGACGGAGAGCCGCCCGAGGAGTGCTACCGCCAGATGGACTCCCTGCCCCCCGTCGCCGACTACGTCTCCGAGCTGCAGGACGTGAAGGGAACCTCCGAGTCAGTGCTCGTCGGCGCGATCGTCGGGCCCAAGGCCAGCTGCGAGGACAGCTACCCGGGTCGCCGCTACTGGGCCGCCGCCTATCAGACGGGCGGGCTGGTCGGGAACATCTGTGAGGCCGACTGGAGTCGCTTCATGGAGGACCTCGGCGCCAGCAGCACTGGAGGCCTACGTCGTCGCTTCGCCGTCAACGAGCGGGTCGTCGAGGACACCCTCGAGGTGATGGTCGGCAGCAAGGAGGCCAAGGGCTGGGTCTGGGACGACGAGGCCTGCGCGATCGTCTTCGACGAAGACACCGCACCCGAGGGCGGTGCCAAGATCACCGCGACGTACGAGATCGACGTCGACGCCAAGCCCTGCCTCGCGGTCGAGTAGAGGCCTGTCGCAAAGGTCGCTCAGCCCTCGCCCGCACGCCACGAGACCACGCGCTCCAGCTCCGGGCCGCCCACTCTCACGTAGAAGTCAGAGCCAGGAGACCAGCGAGTCTCCGAGGCTCCGACGATGACGATCTTGAACGTGAGCACATCGTCGAGAGCAGTGGAGATCGTCCACGAGACGTCTTCCCCCTCACGCACGCCCTCAGGCGCCGACGCGGGATTCCAGCGGCCGAGTGACTCGCCCGCACCGACGAGCACCACTCGCTCGCCAGGCGCTACCGGGACATCCTCCGCCCGAATCGTCACCGTGCTCTTCGTGCTCCGACGCTCTCGGACCGCGTCGATCAACGCCTCGGCCGGACCCGAGAGCAGCTCCACGGCCACAGAGTGCGGGGGCAGTGTGGAGCCGAGCGTCCCGACGGAGCCCGCTCCGACGACGACATGGGCCGACGTTCGCTGGAGGCCCGCATCGGCGGGCGGCAGCACCCACTCCTGATCGCTGGCGTTCACCGCAATGCGTGCGGCCGCACCCGCAGCGAGGCGAGAGTAGAGCAGCCGATCGTCCTCGAGTCGATCCAGCCGCGTGATGCCCTCGCGCAGAGCGACGTGACGTGCCCGGATGTCGAGTAGCTCGCGGAGTGTGTCCGCCAGAGGATGCGCTGCGTCGAAGTCCATATCGGCGCGATTGTGAGGCTCCTCTGCCCCGGCCTGGCCCGCCTCGGTGCCCTGGTAGATGCAGGGTGTTCCGCGGGTCGTGACCATGAACGCCAGAGCTCTGGCCACCCGGTCGGCATCCTCCTCACAGACCGACATCACCCGTGGGACATCGTGGTTGTCGAGGAAGGGCACGAGGTGCTGGAGGCCACCGACGCGATCCGGCTCACCGTACGCATGGTCGGCGGCCAAGGTCGACGCGATCCGCCCAGGATGGGCATCGCGACAGAAGACATCCTTCATCGCGTAGTGCATCGGAAAATCGAACACCGCGTCGAAGCGATCGCTCCGGTAGCGCTCTGCCAGCCTGCGAGGGTCTCCCTCGAAGTGCTCGCCCAGCAGCACGAAGCCGGGCCGCTCAGCTCGGAGCACATCCCCGATCTGCCGGATGAAGGGGCTCGGCAAGTGCCGGACAGCATCCACCCGAAAGCCATCTGGCTGGACGGATTCCGCCCACCAGCGACTGGCATCGGTGAGGTAGGCCGCCACCTCCTCTCGCTCCTGGGCGAGATCCGGCAGTCCGTGGACGTCGTGCGTCGTGGCCTGGACCGGATCGTCCCAGTCGATCACGTCGCCGTTGCCATGGAACCACTCGGGACGTGAGCGCGTGAGCGGCGCGTCATAGCCGACGTGGTTCCAGACCATGTCGAGGTACAGCCGCATGTCGCGTGCATGCAGCGCATCCGAGAGCGCCACGGCGTCCTCGAGCGAGCCGAAGCGGGGCTCGATGCTCCGATGGTCGCTCACCCAGTAGCCGTGGAAGGCCCCCCACTCATCCACCCGGTCCTGCCGCGAGGCAGTGATCGGAGACAGCCACACGGCCCCGACCCCGAGCCCCTCCAGGTAGTCGAGCCGCTGGGTCACTCCGACCACATCCCCCCCATGCCAACCCTGGGGGTCGCGCGGCTGCACGTCGCCATCATTCGACGGGTCACCATTGGCGAACCGGTCGACAAGCACGAAGTACAGCGCGTCCCGCACCTCCGGCTCCGGCTGGACAGGGGAAGGCGGACGACAGGCAGCAAGCAGGAAGACGGTGATCACAGTGTCACGTAGCGTCTCGACACCCTGTGCACCCTCCTGTTCAAATGGTATTCACTTTGTCGACAAGTGCCCCAACTCGACCCAAAGCAACGGAACGCGCCATGACGCAGAAGCGAGCAGTGATCATCGGCTCTGGATTCGGCGGACTCTCCCTCGGTATCCGGCTTCAGGCCATGGGCTTCCAGACCACGATCGTCGAGCAGATGGATCAGCCCGGCGGGCGAGCCGCCGTGCGCCACCAGGATGGCTACGTCTTCGACATGGGGCCCACGGTGATCACCGTCCCTCACTTCATCGAGGAGCTGTTCTCGCTGCAGCCAGGCGATCAGACCCTCGACAACCCCGACTTTCCCGAGGCGGTGCTACGCGCCAAGCGCGTCCGCGAGGGCGTGTCCGGTGGCACCGAGACCTCCAAGTACTGCGAGATCGTTCCGATCCTGCCGTTCTACCGAATCTACTTCGATGACGGCACCTTCTTCGACTACGACGGCGATCCCGAGAGCACCCGGCGGCAGATCGAGGCGATCGAGCCACGCGACCTCGAGGGCTACGAGCGCTTCCACCGCGACGCGCAGGCGATCTTCGAGAGAGGCTTCCTAGAGCTCGGCTACACCTACTTCGGCGACGTGAGCACGATGCTGAAGGTCGTGCCCGACCTGCTCAAGCTCGATGCCGTACGGACGCTGTTCAGCTTCACCAGCCGCTACTTCATCAGCGACAAGCTCCGGCAGGTGTTCAGCTTCGAGACCCTGCTCGTGGGTGGCAACCCGCTACGGGTGCCCGCGATCTACGCCATGATCCACTTCGTCGAGAAGACCTGGGGGATCCACTACGTCAAGGGCGGCACCGGTGCGCTCGTCCGAGCCTTCGTCCGCAAGTTCGAGGAGCTGGGTGGCACGATGCGGTACAGCGCACCGGTCGCTCGCATTGACGTGGAGGACGGCCGAGGCAACCGCTCCACCGGCCGCGGACGCCGCGTCGCAGCTGGCGTCACACTGGCAGACGGTGAGCGACTCGATGCCGACGTGGTCGTCTCCAACGCCGACTACGCCACGACCTACACGAAGCTGATCGACCGGCGGTGCCGACCCTGGAATCCCGACTTCAAGGTCCGCGCACTGCGCTACAGCATGTCCTTGGTGGTGATCTACTTCGGCTTCCGCAAGACGGCGGAGCCCCTGGATCTCCGGCATCACAACATCATCCTCGGACCTCGGTACGAGGAGCTCCTGACGGACATCTTCGACCGCAAGATCTTGGCCGAAGACTTCAGCCAGTACCTCCACGTGCCGACGCTGACGGATCCCTCCCTCGCCCCCGAGGGACACCATGCCGCCTACACCTTGATCCCCGTGCCCCACAACGGGAGCGGGATCGACTGGTCGGAGCACGGCCCGAAGCTCGTCGAGACAGTGCTCGGCTTCCTCGATGACCGCGGCTACATCCCTGGACTGCGTGAGCGACTCACCACGATGTCCTTCGTCACGCCGGACTACTTCGAGGGTCCGCTCGCCAGCTACCTCGGCAACGCCTTCGGAGTGGAGCCGCGCCTCACGCACTCCGCCTTCTTCCGCCCCCACAACCGGTCCGAAGACATCGAGAGCCTGTACCTGGTTGGTGCAAGCACCCAGCCCGGCGCGGGGACCCCGAGCGTGATGATGTCCGCCAAGATGACGGCGCGGCTGGTCGCGGAGGATCATCCGGATGTGGCGGCGGAGCGCCCCTCCCTCAGCGTGGCCGACGCCGCCAAGTAGTCGCGAAGCACCTGCCTGGGGCCCGCTCGCTCCGGGCCGAGCTTGCCCTGCCAGTGCCGCCTTCCCTTCAAAACCAGCAGCGGCCGCCTAGGTGGCGGCCGCTGTGGGGTGAGCTCGCGGCTCGTCAGGGCGTCTTGCTCGCCATGGAGTCGACGCCGCACTCCGAGAAGCCGAAGCCGACGTTCGTCTCCTCTCCCGTCTCCGGGTCGTAGCTGTAGAGGTTGCTGCAGCCACCGTTCAGCCCGATCAGCTTACCCTTGTAGAAGGTGCTGCCCTTGCGCACGTTGGCTGGGGCGATCATCGGGTCAGCCGAGCTGCCGTCGAACGTGCCGAAGCCATCGTCTGCCCAGTAGAGCTGGCCGTTCTTGTCACTCGTGATGCTCGCGCCGCGGCAGGCCCCAATGTCGTAGCCGAGGGGCTCGATCTCACCGGTCGCTACGTCGATGTACTCAAGGCTGGAGCACGTGCCACCGAGCAGGCGGAAGCCATCGGACGCCAGCATGCCGTTCCGGCTGCTGCTGAGGCCAGCAATAAACTCCTCCTCGCATGTCTCGAGGTCGATCCGGTAGACGCCACCGCCGTTGCAGTTGTCACCGAGGCCGTACAGGTGCCCATCGGAGTGGAACGTCAGGCCCGTGTAGCCACGCGACAAGGCGCAGGTGCGCTCTTCCTCGCCGGTGTCCATGTCGAGTCGGTAGAGGCCACTGCCGCGACACGAGCCGATGGCGGCGTAGATGTCGGTGCAGAAGTAGACCTCCGGGTTGAGCGGCTCGCAGTCGTCACCGTCACGCACGAAGTCGCCGTCGGTGTCGGGATCATCGGGGTCGAGCCCCGCCTCGATCTCGGCGAGATCGCCCAGCCCGTCACCGTCGCGGTCATTCTCGATTGCCATACAGACCGTGTTCGACACGAGGCTGTCCGCGCCGCCGGGGCCGCGGCGCACGGCGGCCTGGAAGCAGGCCGTCGAGTCAACAGCGCCATCGGGGATGGCGAGCTCCCACTCGACTGTGCCGGACTCGCTGGAGTAGTCGTAGCCAGCGTTGCGCACCGGAGCGCTGATGTCGAGGCACGCGCCACCGAGGTACGCGTAGCAGGGTCCGCCGGCATCAGAGCCGCTCACACCGAGCAGCACGGGCTCGTACGCGGACAGGCCCGACACCCTGACCGTCAGGGTCTCTCCTCGCAGGGGCCGACCATCAACGATCAGACCAAACCCCGGGGGTGCGAGCTGACCGGAGTCGGCCACCTCTTCCCAGGTGCTCATATCGTTGGCATCGAACGTCACGTCCGAGCCGGTGTTGCACGCAGCCAGCACGAGCAACGGAGTCAGGTAGCGCATACTCACCTCTCGGGTGGTGACAGATCCTTGGACGCCGCAATTATAAACGTGATGCGGCTGGCTGCACAAGCCCCCACGACCACCCGGCCGACATTTGGCTGGGAACGAGCGGCTAAGGCGGCGTAGGCACCCTCTTCAGGCCAACGACGTCGCGGAGGAGATCGGCCCGAGTGTCGAGGCGCAGACCCTTGACGAAGCCGCGCGTGCTCTTGACCAGGCGCCAGTCCTCGTCCGGCTTGAGCACCGACTTCGACCCATCGCAGTTCGTCACCTCGACCCAGGCCTGGTCCGGAAAGAGCGCACGCACCGGCGTCGCCTTCCCGTCGTGGCGCTGCCCCTCGGGCATGGCGACCGCGAGAGGCCCCTCCGAGAGCATGTCGGCATCCAGCACGGGGGGAACGCCTGGCTTGGCGCCCTCGAGTGTGAGGACACCGGAGTCACCTCTCGCGCACTTGCTGAAGGTCATCAGATCCATGACGCCCCAAGGCCGCATGGGGGGGACAGGACGCAGCCGGCGACGCTCGGCCGCCGACAGCCTGCGGTGACGCTTCACAGCCCCAGCCTTCGCCGTAGGCTCACCTTCTCTCTGGAGTCTCTTCACCTCGGCGGCGAGCGCCGCGAGCGGTAGCTCTTCATCCGAGGTGGTCGTCGGCTCCTGCACGACAGACTGCTCCGCGGAGCCACACGAGATCAGGGTTGCAACGATAGCCATCAGTCCGAGCGAGCGCACCGTTCCTCCATGTGGGTCGGCAAGTAGGCACCTATACCGTCGCACCCCGAAGCGCAGTCTCTCGTCACCCGGATGGTAAAACCTCCAACCCGTCGGAGGATGCGTGGAAGAGAGGCTCCAGGCCTGGCTGGGAAAACTCGATGAGTGGGCAGAGCCGGGAAGGCTCGACCGCCTCCCAGGCTCCATCTTGGGCGCCGCCAGCCTCGCCGTGCTCGCGCTGCTCGCCCTGCACGCCACAGCCCCGGCCGTGCTCGTGAGCGACATGCCCATGGACGTCTTCATCCCGCTCGATGCCGGATGGCGCACCTACTCCGGTCAGGTCCCCCACATCGACTTCGACACTCCGGTCGGTCGGCTCTACTACGATGTCTACGGACTGGTCATGCACTGGTTCGGACCCGACGCACGCGCAGTGCTGTGGGTCCCCGCCCTGCTCGCTCCGCTCGTCGGAGCGGCGACTCTGTTGGCGTCCGCCGGCCGCATCCCGAGGGCGATCGCGGCCCTGACGGCGACCTACCTCACGATGATGGCGGCCTCCCCGATCCACCTCGACCGCGACGGACTGGTGCACCTCGCGTCCTACAACCGAATCGGCTGGGGACTGGTCACTGCCGTGCTCGTAGCTGCAGCGATCGGCCGCTCCAACCGCACACGACGCACGGACGCTCTCGACGCTCTGCTCTGCACGACACTGCTCGTCGTGCTGTTCTACGTGAAGGTGACGTACTTCGCGCTGGGTGGCCTCGCCCTGCTCATCGCGGTGGCCGTGGTGCCTGCCAACCGCTGGTGGGCCCTGGCGGCGGGCATCCTCACGTGGGTGCTGATCGGTCTGACGTTCGCAGCCTCCGAGGTGCCGTGGGCCTACATCGACGACATCCGAGGCGCCGCGGCGTCCGCCGATCCCAAGTGGGTCAGCGCGAGCGGCAGCCGCACACCCGGACTCGAGAAGCTGACCGCAGACCTCATGGACAACCTCTGGGTCGTGCTCCTCGTGTTCGGCGGCTTGGTCGGCTTCAGCCGAACGGCTGACGAGGATCCTGCTCTCGAGGCCGAAGCGAACAGAGTCGGCCTGACGGGCGCCGGGATCGCAGCCGCCGTCCTCGTGGTCGGCGTGCAGTCCCACGACCACCACAACCCCGCACTGATCGCCGCTGCCCTGGTTCCACTGGCCGCCTTCGCGAGCCGCACCTCGCAGGCGACGAAGCGTCGACGAGACAACCGGATTGCCCTGGCCCTGACCATCGCCCTGGCCATGGTCTACGTCCCACGAATCGGCCGTGACGCCTTCGGGATCATCGTGCATCGGGCTCTGCTCACCTCCACGACAGGGCAAGTGACCGCCACCGAGGATCCGAGCTCCCCCGTCTCCACCCTCCGCTTCGTGGCTCCTGGAGGGCTCGAGTCCTCCAAGGCACGCCTCGTGAAGGAGGGTCGCGTGGACGCCGAGGTCTACCGCGAGCTGATCGAGACGTTCGATGGCGCAGATCTCGCGTTCCTGCTTCGCGAAGGCACCGCCCTCATCAACGAGCATGCCGGCCCAGAGGCGAGCTCTCTGACGCTGCTCTTCGCGAGTCCCTTTCCTGTCGTCATGGGTGCTCCGCCGCCACGCGACACGCTCAGCTGGTACCACCCGAGTCGAACCTTCGGTGGCGACAACCCGCTCGTGCCGGAGGTCCTCCTCGCCGACGTGGACGTCGTGCTGGTGCCCAACACGATCGGCACCGTCGCGACCGCCGCGATGAAGGACATGCTGGAGCCCTGGCTTCGCGAGAACCGGCGTAGAGTCGATACACCCGTCTGGACCCTCTGGCTCAAGTGACACCACACGCGCTACCTGGCCCGAGACCATGGGACGACACTGTCCCCGGAGGCGGTCCATGCGTCTGATGCTCTTCATTCCCATGTACAACTGTGCACCGCAGATCCGGCGCACCCTCCGCCAGCTCACACCCGAGCTTCAGCGACGGTTCGCCGAGGTCTTCGTGCTGGACAACGGGAGCACGGACGGTGGCCCCGATGCCGCCATGCGTGTCGCCGAGGAGGAGCTCGAGCACGTGACGGTCCTCGTCGCGCGCAACGACGAGAACTATGGTCTCGGCGGCTCACACAAGGTGGCCTTCCAGCGCTGCATCGACATGGGCTACGACGGACTCGTCGTGTTCCACGGCGACGATCAGGGGCACCTGGCCGACCTGATGGAGGTCCTCGACGAGCACCTGCCGAACAACGACTGTGTCCTCGGCGCCCGCTTCATGCGGGGCTCGCGAATCAAGGGCTACGCGCCCCACCGAATTGCTGCGAACATCGCCTTCAACGGAATCTTTTCCGCGATCACCCTCAGCCAACTCTGGGATCTGGGCTCGGGCCTGAACTTTTACACCCGCCCGTTCCTCGAGCAGGGCCTGTGGCGAAAGTGCGCTGACGACCTCACCTTCAACTACTACCTGATCCTGCAGACGGCCTCGGCACCCGACGTTCGCTTCAGCTTCGTGCCGATCTCGTGGAGAGAGGACGACCAAGTCTCCAACGCGAAGCTGTTCGGGCATGGGCGCAAGATGCTCCGCATCATCGGACAGTACCTGGCCGATCGCGAGACCTTCCTGTACGCCGACCACTCGGGCTTCGTCGGCGAGCGCACCTGCACCGTGCTCAACGCAGGGGGTCAGGCATGAGTGCACCGGTGCTGGTTCTCTGCATGGCTGGCCTGTACAGCCGCTTTCGAAGCGCCGGGTACACCACGCCGAAGTTCCTCCTCACCATCGAGGGCGAGACGATCCTCGCTCGCATAGTCCGGGAGCTCTCTCCCGCGGCACTCGTCCTCGTCGCCAACGAGCGGGATGCCCCCCACGAGGACGCCATCCGGGCCGCCTGCGCCGCGGGGGGTCGTTCGGACGCCGATCTGCACTTCGTCGGAGACACGTCGGGGCAGGCCGAGACCGCAGCGATCGGCGCACGTCGGGCGGCCGCTCTCGGTCACACGGGCCCGCTCGTGTTCCACAACGTCGACACCGTGCTCCTGCAGCGGGACCTCATCTCGATCGGCGCGATCCTCGACGACGCAGACGGCTTCATCGACGTGTTCGACAACGACTCCCCCGCGTATTCCTACGTCGCGGTCGAAGGCTCCCGCGTCACCGACATCGCCGAGAAGGTGGTGATCAGCCGACACGCGACCACGGGCCTCTACGGCTTCCGGTCGGCCGCCTACTACCTGGAGCAGGCAGCCGCGACGACCGGTCGAAGCCGCGGCGAGTTCTACGTGTCCGACGTGTACCGGCAGATGCTCGACACGGGGGCTGACATCCGGATCGACCCGCGCTCGAGGCCGGCGATCGTCCTGGGCACACCAGCCGAGTACGAAGCGTGGGTCGCGGAGCACGGAGCGTGACAACTCCGCACGCACGCACGGTCTCTCCAGCGGCTGTCGGTGCCCTCGTGCTGGCGACCATCTTCTTCGCGGTGCTCGCTGCCGGCTCCGACGCCGACATGCTCACGCGGGGCGCTGGCGCCTTCGACTGGCCCCGAGCCGTGATGGTCGCGGCCCTCTACCTCTCCGCCCACCTTCTCCGCATCGGGCGCATGGTCGTGATCCTCGGTGACAGTGCAGCGTCGGTGCGCAGCGTCGCCTTCGCCCATGCCCTCACCGCACCGGTGAGCAGCCTGACGCCCCTCAAGATCGGCGAACTCGCCAGAATCTACGCGTTTGGCATCGCCAGTCAGGGCTTCATCCACGGGCTGCGTGCTTGGTGGATCGAGCGCAGCTTCGACGCGATCGTCCTCGCCGCAGCCGGCCTCTTCGCCTTGGTGCTCCTGCCCAACACCGGAGCCGCCGTGCTTCCGGTCACCCTCGTCGCACTGCTGGTCCTGGCCGCGACCGCCGTCGCCATCGCCGTGCTCCCCGAGAACGTGGGCATGACCAAGGCATGGCTGATCCGTCGCTACACCACGCGCTGGAGCCTCTCTGCCCTGGCCGTGCTGGACGACCTGGGACGCGGCCTCCATCGAAGCCGGCAGCTCGTTCGACGGAAGGTGGCGACGCTCGCCGCCCTGACTTTCCTCCTCTGGGGCCTAGAGGCAAGCGCCCTGACCCTTCTTGTCGGGGCCATCGACGCACCGACCATGCTCGCCGGCATCCTCACCGTGCTCTCCGACCTGCTCACACCGACGGACCAGGCCTTCGGTGGGCTCGCGGCACAGCTGCCCGTGCACCGACTCATCGTGTTCGCGACTGTCAACGGGTTCGCCGCCCTGGCGCTCGGTGGACTCTTCCTGCGGCGCATCCAGCGCCCCGACCCCGCACGCGCGCCGCGCTAACAGGCACTCGATGCATCGCCCCTTCGTCATCATCGACCTAGACGGAACCCTGACG
>PKDJ01000341.1 GCA_002862545.1 Pseudomonadota bacterium | reverse complement strand
CGCGACACGCGAGTCTCCTGGGGGGGGCCCGTGCAAGAAGATGCCGGGATCGTTGTCACCAATGCAGCCATTGAAGACGGCGAGGGACAGAGCCTGCCGAACGGAATCTCGGTGACGGGCAGCCAGGATGCACTGGTCCGCCTGCTCTCGAGCAAGGCCGAGGTGCTGCTCTGCGTCGGCTACGCGGGCTGGGGAGCCGGCCAGCTCGACCACGAGATCGAGACCGGCAGCTGGCTCTGGACGGACTGTGATGCCCGCCTCGTCTTCGAAGTACCACCAGAGCGTAGGTACGACGAAGCACTCGCGAGCTTGGGGCTGACCAGAGACATGGTGTGGATGAAGCCCATCGACGAGTGACCCTAGAGCCCGAAGACGTACCAGCCGAGGGCAAGCACACCCGCGCTAAGAACAGTCACTCCTGCGAGCCCCAGCACCAACAGGACTGCGCACACTGCCAGCACGGGAAAAACCCTACGCAGGTTGCTGCGGTCCGAGGTGAGTCCCTCACTCCTGTCGGACCGCTGGTCCTGCTCTGGCCCGCGCTCACCCTTGAGGTCGAAGGTCCGCCCAACGAGATCGTCGCTCCGTAGGACGCGTCGCATGGCCATCATCGGCTCGATGGCAGTGGCAGCCCAGTCGACGAGCCCAGGTCCGGGGAGCGACGCTGCAGCTGCCGCGAAATCTTGCGCTGCGACCGCGGCAGTGCGCCGCTCTCCCCGCTCCCAGCAGAGCAGACCACCGAGCACATCCGCGAGAGGCGCTCTCTCATCGGGCAGCGCGGCCAATCTCTGGT
The DNA here is from genome assembly GCA_002862545.1 of Pseudomonadota bacterium. Classification (GTDB taxonomy): domain Bacteria; phylum Myxococcota_A; class UBA796; order UBA796. Next base: position 10,291 of record PKDJ01000341.1, on the reverse strand, counting down.
CGACGCGACGCATGAACCGCTCACGGTGCATTAGGGGCGGCCCCCATGCCTGCCCACTCGACAGCTCGAGCAGCAAGACCCCGAGACCGTACACATCCACTCTCCGGTCTGGCGTGCCTCCAGAGAGGATCTCGGGTGGAAAGTAGTTCAGCGTCCCCAGCACGAGCCCCTGCGTCTTGTCCTCGCGCTCTGCATAGGCTGCCCGCGCGACTCCGAAGTCCAGCAGCCACACATCACCGACTGCGGTGATGATCACGTTGCTCGGCTTGAGGTCTTGATGTGCGAGTGGCTCGGGATGCACGGCATGCAGCATCGCGAGGTGTCCGGCGAGAGCCGCACCGACCTCGGCGCATGCCTTGGCGGGCAGGGCCCCTCCCGAGACGATCGCACCGAGGTCGATGCCCTCGACCAACGTGGTGGCGACCGCATCCCAGCCCTCCACCTCTAGGACCTCCTCGACCCCAAGCACGCCCGAGACGCTCGCCTCAGCCAGCACACGCCCCTGCGCGGCGAGACGTTCTCGCAGGCCCTGACGGTCTCCCCCTGCCCCCTTCATCACCTTGACCGCACACGACGACGTGCCGCCATCTGCCTCGGCGATCGTCGCAGCATAGGTCGTGCCCATGGCTCCACGGCCGAGGATCCGCTCGAGAGTCAGGGTGCGCATGGCTGCTACGATACCATCGCATTCCGGGCACGTGAACCGTGACTCCCCAGTGGTGTCTGACAGTCACAGACCGCGATAGTCGCCCCCCAGGAGGCCTCTGCACAGATGAGATCGTTCACGCTGCCGCTCTGCCTGATGATGACAGCCTGTGGCGGGTCGGATCCCAACACCGGCACCCTCTCCCAGAACGTGGGAGCATCGTTCGCACCGTGCAACGAGCAAGAGATCAAGTTTCTAGCCACCAAGCACAACTTCATGACGGCGTTCCGCCCCTGCGGAAACAACAACTTCGAGGAGTTTGCCTGGTCGCCAGACGGCAAGCATCTCTACTTTCAGCTCGTGATGGTCGGCCATGTCATGGATGCCGACCAAGCTCACAAGCCCGTGACCACCGTGCCGACGCCAAGCCCAATCGGTAGCGCAGCCTGGCTCTCGAACGACCAGCTGGCCGTGCCGGTCGGGCCCGCCGAGGGCGCGGAGCCTCCTTCTGATCGCATCGCGCTGTTCAGCCTGGAGACCCCCCAGGTGTTCTACGTCGATCTGCCTGGGCTCTCGCAGCCTGACGCCCTGGCTCGAGGTCGTAGTGCACAGGAGGTCCTCTTTGTCGCCTCCGACACTTCCGGTCGCAGGCGCATCCGCTCACTCGACATCGCAGACGGAAGCGTCTCCGAGCCGTTCCCGTGGCTCGAGAGCGAGGTCTCCTCATTCACCTTCTCGGCGGCTCTCGATGTCCTGTTGGTGGGCGACGGAGAGACGGTCCGGATGTACGATATCGCTGGCAAACAGCACGGTTCTTGGTCGCCCGCAGTCCGTGGCAGCCTTCATCCAGGCGGTGAGTGGCTCGCACTCGAGTACACCGGCGCTCCGGTCTCCATCTTCCACCAACGCGCCTGGGATGAGCTGTCCGACCGCGCTCGCGAGCGCGAGATTGCAAGGACCAAGCAGTTCATCGACACCCTGCCCGACAACTTCCCCACAGAGGTCGAGCCGCCCAGCTTGAGCTTTGTCTACCTTCCCACCGGAGAGCGCTGGTCGGTCGACAGTGTGCAGGGGCGCAAGTTCCAGTGGTACGACGCCATGGACTTCTACGGTTCCTTCCTCCTGTGGGGCTTCGAGTCAAAGGAGTTCAAGCGCAACGTCCTGCTCGGCAACTGGCGAGATCGGATGGTCCACATGGTGGATGGCCGCGAGATGATGGGCGTCGTCCCCATGTCGGACGGGACCTCGTCGACGGTGACGGGCCTCGCAGCGGCAGCGGAGGCGCCTCCAACCGATGCGAACCCTCAAGGGGAAAAGCAAGTCGACAAGTAGGCTTCATGCTCGGCACCGAGTGTGATGACGAGCACGCCAACTTCCGGGTCACCGACGCCACAGACCTCGTTACCGGCGAACTTCACGCATCGACTCCACGTCGTTCCGTCAGGTGGGTACTGCCCGCCCATCTGAAGGGAGCAGAGCTTCACACCTCGCAGGTAGCGAATGCCTCCACGGAAGGACGCCACCCGGTAGTCGTAGGCACCCGCCACAGCGTCGCGGTACGCCGCAAGCGCGACACCGACGGGCCGCAGCGCAGCGAGATCCCACCCCTCATCCGTGCGGGTGGGTAGACAGCCGAACTCGCCAGGCTCCACGACCAGCTCGATGTGTCCGATTCGCCTAGCCGTGTCGTAGGACACCAGCAGCTCGTGCGGCCCCGCGCCGCATACGGCCAGCGCTTCCCCGAGCTCGAGCACGAAGCGCTCCTGCTTGAAGAAGCCCTGATGCAGCGGCCCTACCCCATCGAAGCCGAGCCGGACCTCAGCGAGCCCATCTGCCACGTGCACTGGCCCCCCTGCGACGACCTCGGCAGGTGCCGGCGTCGCGTCCGGGGCGGACGGCTGTGCGGGAGGGGACGGCGGTAGCGGAGGTGATGGCACCATGACCACGTCCTCGGACTCGGCGGCTTGCTGCCCACCACCACTGCAGCCGAGAGCGGCGAGCAGGAACACCCTCACCGTCAGACGAGGCCCCGCCGCTTTCGCACGTCCTTCATGGCCTCCTGCAGGGCAATCTCGTAGTCGACCGTGCCTTCTCGCACGTTCTTCACCTTCGTCCTCGCCTCTTCGCGAATCTCAGCCTCGTCCACGTCGTGCGACTTCAGCGTCTCGACGATCTTCTTGTAGATCACACGATCTTCTTCGTAGACCTCTTCGACGAACCTCGAGATCATCATGCTCTCGGTGAACTGTCGCGCCAAGAAGCGCTCGACATCGTCACCGGTCGGATGATCCATCTCCTCTGAGACTCTCTTCCGCACCTTTCCGTACTGGGAGTAGGGAATCTGACGACGCGCCATGTTGTCACGGATCCGCTCTCGCAGCTGAAAGTCACGACGCCGGTACTCCTCCATGATGGCCACGAGGTCCTTCTCGGCCTCCTCGCGGTTCTCGTGCAGCACCTCGATGTCACCATCGGTTGCGAGCCGCTCGATCACATCGCGCGCGATGGTCGGAATTTTGGCGCGGTACAGCCTCACACGTCCCCCAACAGCAGGGCAGAGCAGTAACCGGCGCTCCGACTGGCGCGCTAGAGCTTGAAGGCCACACCGGCGGCAGCCCTCACCACATTCCAGCCCCAAGCCGCTCTCACTGCGTCCGCAGAGCGCGGCGTCCGACGCAGCATTGCCTCCGGCACGTACGCATTGGCCCAGGCAAGCTCCACCCAGGGCGCAACAACCCCCTCACGACGCAGCCCGACACCTGCTTCGTAGGCGAGGACGATCTGTGAAGTGCTCGGGTCGATGTTTCCCGGATCCTTGAGGTCGTTCTGTGAGGGGTCGAGGAGCGGAGCCGTCACCCCCCCCAAGCTGTGGTAGTTGGCGATCCAGCTCGGCCCTGCCGAGGCCGTGACATAGGGAACGAGCGCCTGCTCTGACAGAGCGACCTCGACCCCGAGCGCAGCTCCCACTCCCGCCAGAAGCGCAAAGTGGTCGTCATCGTGCACTCGCCGTCCGTCCTCCGCCGTCCAGACGAGTCGGTCTCGCCCACGAGCTACGTCAGCGCGGGCCGCAAGTCGCAGAGATGCGCGTGGACCCAGCTCGACCGCCACCGGAACGACCAAGCCCCCCGCAAGTCCGAAGCGCGTGTGATCAGCCGAGGCCGCATCAGGTAGGTCAGCCGAGGCAGATGCACCGACGCCAACGCGACTGCCGGCGGCCGCAGGCGCAGCGAGCAGTAGCGAGACCAGTGGTAGGGCGTGGCGTGCTTCCATCGTGCCTTGAATAGTACCCGATCTGGCAGCCGTAGGTCAGGCAGCCAGCAACGCACGAAGGCCGGCCCGATCGAGCAACACGACCCGCTTGCCCTCGGTCACGATCAGTCCGCGCTTTCGCAGATCGAGAATGGCAAAGCTGACCGTCTCTCGAGTGGCCCCAATCAGTGCTGCGAGCTCTCTGTGCGTGAGCTTGAGGTTCACGATGACGCCGCGACTGTCGCGAACCCCGAAGCTCCCGGCGAGCTCGAGGAGCAGTGAGGCCAGCCGCGCGGAGGCATTCTTGAACAGCAGTACCGAGAGCCTTCGCTCCAGCAGCCCTCGCCTCTCGGCCACCAGCCTGGCTAGTCCCATTCCAATCCTGGAGCCCTGCGCGCGCAAGGTGGCTGCCGACAGCGCATAGACCTCCGCGGCGACGTACCCCACCGCCTCCGTCCGGCTGGCTCCCCCCAGCAGCAGTGCCTCCTCACCCACCACACAGCCCTTGCCGTAGAACCCCAGCGTGAGCGCACGGCCGCAGTCGCTCGGCTGATGCACCTTCACTACGCCCGAGCGAATCAGGTAGAGCCGGTCGCGGGAACCGCCGACTTCCCAGAGCACGCCGCGTCGCGGGAGCCGGATCACGTCCACTGCACGAGCGAGCGCCTCGGCCTCATCGAGGTGAAGCCGGCGAAAAACGGGATGCTCACTGATGAAAGACGCCCGCTTCGCGAGCGGGTCGACCGCCAAGCCCATGTGTCTCCCTTCACGCTCCTCGTGTTCGCCAGGCGCCAAAAACGTAACGGACTTCTCGTCGACAGCCCGTCAAGCACACCTGCAGCAACGCTCTCAACGACGACCGCGGGCGTGCAATAGCCAAGCCCAGAGCTTGAACTCTGGCGTGCCGTGTCCACAAGGCGGCGCCAGCGCTTGGCGCGTCCACACCACTTGGCGTCGTCATGCTGCGGGGACGTGGTGTCGAGTTGGCCTCTTGCTGACTGCATCCCACGACCTGGCTCACGCGCAGGACGCCCCTAGCGCAGCACTCCGCGGAGCGTCGCCGAGTCAATGGTCTTGCACTCGCCGGCGTGGTCATACCTACTGACGCACGACCCGAGCGGGCGTCCCCATGAAGGTGCGACCATCGTCGTCTTCGGCGGGACGACCGCCTCGTGAGACGTAGCCGCCTCGAGGACGGAGGGAGTGCCTAGGGGCGGACTCGAACCGCCGACAACCCGGGTATGAACCGAGTGCTCTAACCAGCTGAGCTACCTAGGCAGGCTGCTCCATCCGGAGCCCGCCCGGACTAACCGGTCCGTGCACACAAGCAAGCAAGCCCACGCTCATGTTCCGGAGAGGAAGCTCAGGGCAACCCCAGTCATGAACCCAATCAGAAAGACGAGCATGCACGCCGTCACGCGCAGCGCAGCGACTGGGCCGGGATGATTGTCGAACCAGGCGTGTTCGTTGTCGCTGGACCAGAGCTCGAACAGCGCCCTGGGACGCACGTACAGCTGCCAAGTGAGCACGGCGAGGACCGCCCCAATCGAGGTCAGCAGACCGACGACGACGGCATCGAGCACGTGTTTTCTCCGAACTCACGTCAGTGTAGCCCGACCAAGCCACCTGGCAGACGACACACTTCGACTTATCGACCAATCTGCATCACGCGAGGGGACGACTGGGGATCCAAAGCGTCTTTGAGTTCCGACGCGTCGGAGCCCGAGTTCGACGCATCAGCCGTGTTAGTCACCCCGGACACAACGAGGGCAAGCTATGATGAAACTCTGGAACTTGGCTCTTCTGCCGGTGCTTCTCGCCGCACCCGCAGCCTACGCGGCAGACGCGGGAGTGGCCAAGCCGCGCTTTGAGCCCCGCGTCGACCAGTTCAACCTCGACACCAAGCGGTATGTCTTTCCGTCCGGGCTGACTGTCCTCATGCAGTCCGACCGCAGCCATCCGATCGTATCCATCATGTCGGTCGTGAATCACGGCTCGGCCGACGACCCTCCCGGCAAGGAGGGCACCGCTCACTTCGTCGAGCACACGTGGTTCCGATCCGTTCACGGCGACCTCCCGCCGATCATGGACGTCATCCAAGACCTCGGCACGATGTTCAACGCGACGACCCACATCGACTGGACCGACTACCGCACGGTGGCGTCGAGCGAGTATCTCCCGCTCCTCCTCCGTCTCGAGTCGCTCCGCCTCACCGAGCCCTACATCGGCGTCACGGAAGACCAGATCGACATCGAGCGAGAGGTCGTTCGTAACGAGTGGCGGCGACGCAACGAGCAGTCCCAGAACCTCGTCTTCGACTACATCAAGAAGGCGGTCTACCCCGAGGACCACGGCTACAGTCGGTCGTCGACGCACGACTCGCTGGACAACATCCGGCTCGCCGACCTCCAGAAGTACTTCGACGACCACTATAAGCCCGACAACACCACGATCATGGTTGTTGGCGACTTCGACCTCGAGCAGGCTCCCTGCCTGATCTACGACAACTTCGACCCGCAGATCCTGCACCCTGACTTGGGTGTCGAGCACTCCTTCAAGTGGCCGCGGCCCGGCGTCGCCAACCCCGATCAAAACAACGATGCCGACTGGTGCACGGGCTACTGGGACCCCGAAGAGTTTGCGAAGGGCAAGCAGGAGCCGCTGCAGCTGCTCCAGCCCGTGGTCCGGATCACAAATGATCGTCCTCCCGTGCCCCCTCTCGGCAGCACTGAGGTGCTGTTCGAGGAGCGCCCCTACGGCGATGACGAGAAGGACCGAGGCGTCAAGCAGGAGGTCATGGTCGGCTTCTCCCTCCCGGGAGGCTTCCGGGACGACCACTGGAACCTCGTGATGCTCGGCAATGTTGCAAGCAGCACGCTCTCCTTCGGGCTGCGGAACGAGCCGGGCCTGGGCGATGCCTTCTGCTGGACGTGGCCGGGCGTGGTGAACTCGACCCTCATCTGCGGCGTCGAGGTCAAGAGCAAGAAGCTCCATAAGGACCCCGTCCGCGTTTCCGAGATGATGCTCAACCAGTTCTCCGAGCTGTGGGCCGTCCCCGAGGACGACCTCTCCAACACCTTCATGGACCGGATGCTGGCCTACGGCCGCAACCAGTCGCTGGCCAACACGCTGCTGAGCCTCGACGTCGTCGCCCAGCACTTCGGCGGTCGTGCCGAAGACATCGTGCTTCATGCGCACTACACGGGTAGCGCCAAGGCGCACTCCGAGGGCATGGAGCGCGTGATGCGCGTCGACGAGCAGGTGATGCGAGAGCTCGCCTTCGAGTACCTCCAGCGCGACCGCGCGGCCGTCCTCGTCATCGACCCGCTGGCAGACGACGAGATCGACCGCGACAACGAGGCCTCGTCCTACGAGGGCGCCTCCGCCGCAGACACCGTCCTGAACGCCTCGGACGACCTCTCGGCGGTCTCCGATGAGCAGATCGCGGACTCCTACCTGAAGCCTGATCTCTCCACCATGAAGGACATGACGCTGCCCAACGGGCTTCGCGTCGTCGCCGTGCCGCATGGTGAGGCTCCCATCGTCCAGGCCACGCTGGTCGTGGGCGGTGGCATGCGGGAGGAGCCGTACGGAATCATGTCCTTCGTACAGCAGTTCACGCAGAGCGACGCCGGCGAGACAGACCCGCTGCAGATCGCGGCCGAGCACCTGCCGGCGCTGTACAACGTGTCGTCGAACCAGTGGTCGACCAACGTGCGAGCTCCCGCGGGCAACCTCGATGGAGCGCTCTGGCTGCTCCGAGACGACGTCGCGTCGACCCGAGCCTCGACGGCTGGCCAGGGAAGCTGGGTCAAGAAGAAGTACCGCGGTCTGAAGCGCAACTGGTTCGACATGGACTGGCACATGTCGGAGACCCGCAACACGCACCTCTTCCCCGACCACATGGCTGGCCACATGACCACGTGGGAGGATGTCGACCGCTGGGCCGAGTGGGGAGCGAGCGATGTCAACGACTACCTCGACAGCCACCTGCAGCCGGCAAACGCGACGCTTCTCATCGTCGGCAACGTGACGGCTCAGGAAGCCATGAAGCAGGCGCAGAAGTACTTCGGCGGCTGGCAGCCAGCTGCCGGCGTCGAGGCGAAGCGCTTCGGTGAGCTCACGACTCCGCCCATGCCGTCCGAGTCCAGCAAGATCCTCATCTACGACGATCCGAACCGCACCCAGACCGACGTCAACATGGCCTGCCGACTCAACTACGACGGCATCGCCGAGCGCCCCACCGTCGAGGTCATGTCCAGCCTGATGCGCAACCGGGTCTTCGGCACCCTCCGCGTCAAGGAGGGGCTCGCCTACAGTCCAGGGGCGTACGCTGGTGCGAGTCCCAATGGCTCGGCGCAGCTGTTCTTCTACAGCCTTGCCGTAAACCGGGGCGTCGGGCGGACCATCGAGTTCTTCCGCGAGTCCGTCGAGGAGGTCGCGGCTGGTGACATCCAGATGGACGAGGTCACCCTGCACAAGCTGCGCATGGCTCGCGAGGAGGGTGTCGCCGCCCAGTCGAGTGGACAGCTCACCGCCAAGCTGGAGGGGGCCCTCGCCTGGGGCCAAGACTTCGACGTTCTCGGTCAGACGGGTGAGCACGTCGCAGCCGTGAATGCGGAGGGCATGAAGAAGCTCCTCGAGCCCTGTCTCGACCATGCCATCGTCACGCTGCGCGGCCCCAAGGACGTGCTGACGCCGCAGCTTGACGAGCGTGGCTACGAGTACGAGGTCGTCGAGTGGAAGGCCCGAGGCGAGGAGCTCCTCTGGCAGTACGACCCGCAGGCCGCAAAGAAGCGCGAGAAGGACATCGCCAAGAGCGAGGCCAAGAAGGCGAAGAAGGCAGAGAAGGAAGACGGCTCCGACGACTGAGCCATCCCCAGCTAGGCCACGCGGGCGTTCGCTCTACTCGAGCGAGCGCCCGTCTTGCTCAGGTTGCCGGCGCGACCGGCCCCAGAGCCAGTCTCGCAGGCGGCGGGAACGAGCCTCCGGATCATCCGTGCGGGGTGCAATGCGCGCTGGGCGGTCGATGGGCTCGAAGTGAACTCCCGGATCGAGTAGGCGCGACCTCGGCAGCACGAGGGAGGGCGCGTCGGCCATGAGCGGCAGGTCGCTGGAGCGAAGGCCCGTACCCTCGGTCACGGGAACCCTGAGGAGCACGGGACTCGTGGCTGTTGGCCACCACCCAGCCGTGACCTCACCAGATGGCGTACCGACTAACCCCGCCTCGACGAGCCCAGCTGCGGTGCCAATCCACGCTGGCAGGGCGCCGCTCGCACCGGCGAGGCGAATCCGGCCGTTCTGCATCGGGCGGTTGTCGTCGTAGCCCACGTAGGCGCCAACCACGAACCCGCTGGGCTCGAACGCTCCATCGTCTCCTGCCCGAGGAACGAAGCCCAAGAATGCGGCGTTCTTGAAGTCGTTCGTCGTTCCCGTCTTCCCCCCCACCGGGACTGCCGCATCTCCGGTCCGAATGGCGTTCGCCGCGCGCCTTCCCGTGCCGAATCGAACGACGTTGTGAAGAATGTCAGCCGTCATCTCGCCCGTAATGGAGCGGGCGACACGCGTGGCCTCTGGGCGCGCTCGATACAGGATGTTGCCATCGACGTCCCGGAGCTCGGCGATGAGAAGTCCGGGCGTCGGTGGAGTATCGACAGGTCCACCCGGCCCATCCCCCGGGAAGGCCCACCGCTCTCCAGAGACCAGCCCGCCATACAGGGACACAGCCTCCTCCAGCGTGATCTCGCTGGCGCCGAGCGGCATGGAGAGCACCTCTTGGATGTCCGTCTGCACCCCGTACTGCTCAGCCAGCCGGGCGACATACCTCATCGCGAGCAGCACCCTGAAGTCCTGATGCCAGAACAGCAGCTCGGGGTCGTAGAGGTCTGGCGGCTCATCACGAAGACTCATGGCGAGCTGACGCCGCTCCAGAGCGGCCTCGAGACTCAGCAGGCTCCCGAGGTGCAGCCGGTCGTCCACCCGCACATCCTCGAGTGCGTCCAGCGTCGGTCCTCCGGGCTCCGCCAGGGACTCCGTGCTCTTTGGGCGACGACGACGCGATTCCTGCTCCTTCTGTCCGGACGACGCGACATCGGGCATTGGAAGTACATCAGGCAGCACGTCCCCAGGCGGCGAATACCCAGCAGGGACGGCGCCACAGGCTACTCGCAGCGCCTCACCGTCGAGCAGGAGCGTGAGATCGGGCACGCCATCAACTGGCGGCAGCACACCCTGCTCGTACGCATCTTTCAGAGCCTCGTGCTGCTCTCGGCACGTGTCGATCTGTGTCTGGAGGGTGAGCCAGCTGTTGTCGAGCGCGCGCTCCCTCCATGCCCGACTCGAGCTCCCAAGGCGCGCAACCCGTCGCCTCTCTGCCGTGAAGTCCCATCCGTAGAG
>PKDJ01000071.1 GCA_002862545.1 Pseudomonadota bacterium | reverse complement strand
GCCTGTGCCGCCCTCGCCAGTCCCGAGCTCGACCACGCCTGGTACCTGTGGCGCACCGAGCGCACGGACGAGGCCTTCGCCCTGGCTCAGGAGAGCCTCGCCGAGACGCCTGACGACCTGGCCTGGCTGCACCTCGCCCTGGTGGCGGGTGTCGACGCCGGCGACGGCCCCCGGCTGGAGCACCGCTACCGGGAGGCCCTAGCCGACGATCCGGAGTCGCCGATCTGGCGCGCCGCCCTCGCGATGGTCCTCGCCCTGCGCAACACCGAGAGCGGCCCCTGGTGCGGCGAGCTCGGACGCACCATGGAGCTGGTCTCGCCGACGCAGGAGCCCGCCGCCACCTGGTTCGGACTGCAGGCCAAGCGCATCGCCCTCCGCGTCTGCGAGGGCAGCACCGACAAGCTCGGCATCGACATCCGCCGCACCGCCGCCGACACCGAGCTGGCCTTCGGCGACGCGGTGATCGACCGCGTCGAGGCGGGCTACGCCAAGCTGGACCTCCCCCCGGATCTGGAGAGGGCCCTCGACGCCGAGCCCCTGCTCCTGCGCGACCTCGAGCCGATCTGGCTGCAGACGATCTCCGGTCCTGCCGTGAACGCCTCGCGAACCGTGGTCCGCAAGAAGCTGGTCGCCGCCTCCACCAGCGACCGCCCCGCCGAGGCCTGGGCGGCCATCCGCGGCTGGGAGAGTGCCGGCAACCTGCGCAAGGCGGAGGCTGCAGCGCAGCACCTGCTCACCCTCGACCCCGACGTCGATCCACTCACGGACCGGGAGTCGACCGAGGTTGAGGACCCGGCGGTCTACGCCGAGATCGCCGCCGCCGTCGCGGCAGGAGATCAGGACGCCCTGGCGGCACTCGACCCGACCCTGCCCGCAGCCGTCGCGGCCGTCGCCGATGCCCGGGCCGGCCTGATGTCCGAGGGACCGGAGCGGGTCGCACTGCGCCGCGATGCCTGGCGCGCCACCCCCGACGACCGGCTGATGGCCCTGCGCTTCGTCCGCGAGGCCGCCGCGTCCGGCACCGAGGCCGAGGCCGCGCTGGAGGCGATGGCGGTGCTGCTGGCCGACCGCTCCGTCGACCCCCGCGCCAAGAAGCCAGGACGGCTCGACGAGCGCCGCACCCCGCGCTTCTTGATGCTGCTCGACCTGCGCGCCCAGCTCGAGCTGGCGGCTGGCCAGCCCGAGGCAGCGGTCGCCACACGCCAGGAGGCCCTGCTCTTCGGCGCAGGTCCAGCCGAGCTGGCGCAGCTCGGCATGGCGCTCGCCGCGGCCGAGGACGCCGCCGCCGCCACGCTGGTGCTCGGTGATGCACTGGGCACGGGTCTCGAGGACGCCGACCTCTCTGGCCGCGCCCGCGCCGCGCTGGAGTCGGTCTTCACGCCCGAGCGGCACGCCCGCGGGCTGGGTGGCTTCTTGGTCGACGCCGCGCGGGAGTCCGGCGACGAGGCACGGGCCTTCCCCTGGGAGGGCGAGGACTTCCCCCTGCCGGAGCTGGCCGGGCCACTCGAGGCCACGGAGGAGGAAGAGGCCCCACCGGAGCTGCTGCGGCTGCTGACCTGGACCCCCTCCTGGGACCCGCAGCTCATCCCCCACCTCGAGCACGTCGCCGCTGTCGCGAGCGCGCACGGCGACAGCATCCTCGTGGCCTCCTACGCCGCCGACCCCCGCGAGGCGGGCTGGACGCGCTGGCTCGGGGAGACCGAGCTGCCCGTCCCCACCACCTGGCAGGGACCGGGCGCGCTGGCCACGCTCGGGGCCGCCGAGCTGCCCCTGACCGTGCTGGTCGACCCCAGCGGCGCGGTGCTCGCGGCCGTGGTCGGGCACGACGGCGACGAGGACACGCGCCTCGACGAGGCGGTGTCGGCCTTCATCGGAGACGAGGAGTGAGCGCGCGCCCCCTCGACCTCGTCGTCTTCGGCGCCACCGGCTTCACCGGCTCACTCGTCGCCGAGTACCTCGACGAGCACGCCCCGCCGACCCTGCGGTGGGCCGTCGCGGGCCGCGATCCCGAGCGCCTCGAGGCCCTCCGGCTGCGCCTCAGATCGAGCCCCGAGATCCGCGTCGCTGACGTGACCGACGCTGCCAGCATCGAGCGCCTCGCCGCCGAGACGGCCGTCCTCACCAGCACGGTGGGGCCCTTCGCGCGCTACGGCGAGCCCGTCGTCCGCGCCTGTGCGGCGGCCGGCACGCACTACCTCGACATCACCGGCGAGCCCGCCTTCGTACGCCGCTCCCGCGAGATCGCCGACGAGACCGCGCGCGCGACCGGCGCGATGATCGTGCACTGCTGCGGCTTCGACAGCATCCCCGCCGACCTCGGATGCCTCTTCACCGTGTCCCAGCTCCCCGGAGCAGGACCGAAGACCGTGCACGCCACCGTCCAGGTCAGCGGCTCCCCCTCCGGCGGCACCTGGGCGAGCGTCCTCGAGGGCTTCGGCACGCCCGCCCCGCGACGCCGCGCCGGCCCCCGCACACCGAAGACGCCCCGCAAGCCCACGCCCGCGCTGCGCTGGTCCCCGGAGGTCCAGCGCTGGGCCGTGCGGCTCCCTGTGATCGACCCCGTGATCGTCGGCCGCTCGGCACGCGCCCTGCCCGAGCAGTACGGCGCCGACTTCACCTACCACCATCTGCTGGCCGTCAGCGGACTCGGGCGGGCCGCGAGCCTCGGTCTGGGCGTCGGTGCGCTCGCGACCGTCGCTCGCAGCTCAGTGGCCCGCCGCTGGCTCTCCAAGCTGCGCCCCTCCGGCAGTGGTCCCGACGCCGAGACCCGCGCCCAGAGTTGGTTCAAGCTCACCTTCGCCGCATCATCCGCAGAGGGTCGTGTGGTCTGCGAGGTCCGAGGTGGCGACCCCGGCTACACCGAGACCTCCAAGATGCTGGCCGAGTGCGCGCTCCTCGTGGCCATGGAGCGGCCCGCCATCGGCGGCGGCGTGCACACCCCCGCCGTGGCCTTCGGACTGCCGGGCGTGTCGCGTCTCCAGGCAGCAGGGCTGCACTTCGAAGTCGTGGAGAAGGTGCTGTCGGCGTAGCGGCCTCCCGCTGCACGCCGCTACGTTGATCGGGAGAGGTGCTCCTGCTGCTGCTCGCCTCACTGATCGCCTCCGCGGTCGAGCTGACCCCCGAGGCCCTCGAGAGCCGCGTCGCCGCCCTCGCTCCGGTGGTCGAGGCGGTGGCCGGGCGTCCGTTCGCCACCCTGCCGCCCGTGGTGGTCGCCGACCCCGAGACCCTCGCCGCCGTGGTCTACGCCGAGCAGGTCCACTTGCTCCGGCAGGGCCGACGGCTCGAGGCGGCACAGATCGAGGCCCAGGCCACCCGAACGGCCGGCGCGATGGAGCACGCGGCGTTCGGAAAGTACGGCTTTCTGGACGACACGCTCTACGTCGACATCGACGGCATCACCGCGGCCGTCCAAGGCACCAGCCCGGCGCTGACCGCCGGTGTGGTCGACCTGGTGCTCGCCCACGAGCTCGTCCACGCCCTCCAGGACCAACACCTGGACCTCTCCCGGGTGGCCGGCGGCCGCGCGGGTGACGAGGGAATCGCGGTGGTGTGCGCGCTCGAGGGGCACGCCGCGTGGGTGCAGACCGCGGTCGCCCGGGAGCTCGACCTCGCCGGTCCGGCCGCACTGGTCGCCGCCTTCCTCGGCTACGACGCCTCGTCTCCCGGCATCTCCAGCTCCCTCGACGCCTACCACGACAGCTACGTCTACGGGCAGGGCGCCGCCTTCGTGGGCACGCTGCAGGCCGCCGGCGGCTCCGAGGCGGTGTGGGACATGCTCGCCGCTCCTCCACAGCGGACCACGATGCTCGTGCACCCCGAGCGCTACGGAGACCGCCCCACGCAGCCCCCCGTCCGGCTCCGTCGCGCCGCGACCCGTGCCCGCGACGCACTGGCCGAGGCGGGCTGGACGACGGGCTCCCAGTCTGTCGGAGACCATGCCATCCGACAGACCCTGCTCGCAGCCGGCGGACCGACGGCCCTCGCGAGCCAGCTCCGCACCGGCTGGAGCACGCGCGCCTACCACTCGGCGCGCATCGGTCTCGACCTTCAGCTCCTGGAGTTCGAGGACACCGAGAGCGCAGCGGCCTTCGTGGACGCCCTCCGCCGGGGTGCACAGGCCACGGTCGAGGCGACCGCAGGGGCTCCGGGTGTGCGCGGGAGACTCGAGGAGCTCGAGGTCGCCTCCGCAGACGCGGCACACCTCGAGCGCTTCGGACTCGCGCTGCCCGGTATGCCACCCGAGTCGGTGGCCACGGCGACCGCCCTCCGCGGCTCCCTCGTCGCCCAGGTGATCCTGGTCAACGTGGAGCTCGGGAGCGACGCCCTCGCGTCCGGGCTGGCGCGGGTCCTCAGTCGAGCCCGATGAGCCCGCTCACTCGCAGACGAACGGGCTGACGTTGGTGATAGCACCCGCCTCGACGGTGAAGGTGTGGCTCCCTCCCCTCTGGCCGAGGCCCGCAGTGCAGATGCCTCCGGCGAGATCGACCGTGGCGGTGGCCTGACCGGGCGCCATGTTCGCGTAGGCCACGCCACCGTGCGAGCTCACGCTCGTCTGGCCGGGGTTCGGCGCGCCGATGTCGTCGAGGTAGAGCGGGCCCTCGACCGCCACGTCGAGCGACACGGTCGCGCCCGGTCCGTCGACGACATGCAGGGCGTGGCCCATCGTCGGATCCTCGACCACCGAGAATCCTCCCAGCAGGCCCGGCAGAGCCGTGTCGGGGATCATCTGGACCGTGATCGGAAATCCGCCGACCATGTCCACCGTGGTCAGGTCGATCAGGTGGCGCCGGTAGGTGCCGTCGAGGATCGCGCTGACGAGGATGGGCTCGTCGCCGCTGACCTCGAGGACAGCGCCCGCAGCCTCGGAGGTCGCGCAGGCGCCGCTCATCTCGTCGCACACCGTCACACCCTCGATCGGGTCGTAGGTGAGGGCATCGATGGTGAGGACGGTGAGCATCGTCGGGGTGGTGCCCCCCGTCGCCGTGCCCCCCGTGGCGGTGCCGCCGCCCGTCGCCGTGCCGCCGCCCGTCGCCGTGCCGCCGCCCGTCGCCGTGCCGCCGCCCGTCGCCGTGCCGCCGCCCGTCGCCGTGCCGCCGCCCGTCGCCGTGCCAGCCGTGGCGGACGTGTCGCCGGTGTCTCCCTTGTCTCCCCCGCAGGCACACAGCATCACTACCGCAGCGACGGTCAACAGCTCTCTCATCGGTCCTCCAGACGCTGGCGCATCCTAGCAGCCGGTCAGCGTCCCTTGGCCACCAGATGCCGCACGCCGGGACCCTGCTCCCAGCCCTGATCCAGCGCGATGCGGGCTCGAGCCAGCAGCGCGAAGCAGGATTCGTCCGGATCGCGCTCCGCGATCACGAAGCACCACGTGGACTCGCCGTAGTACATCGTGCCCATCTCGGACGTGATGCGCTGCGCCAGCTTTCGGCCCTCGTCCGCGCCCATTCCCGGCAGCCCGACCAGGAACATTCCCTGCCCGTCGTGGCCCGCGAGGTCGTAGCCCTCGGGCGCGACTCTCCGCACGACCTCGCTGAACTTCTGGACCCGCCGAGGATTCGGCCCTTGGCCGTCGCCTCCACCCATCCGTGCGACGAGCACGGTGAAGACCGTCTTCTTCTGCCGAGCGGTCTGCACCGCGGCCTCGATCCATGCCTCGGCGACCGGCAGGAGCTGAAAGCTGCCCACCGGCTCGATGGAGACCTTCTCGTAGGCCTGCGCCGACCAGATCGCGAGGCCCGCGGCCCGCGCATACTTCTCGATGTAGTCGGAGCGGCTGTCGAAGCGGGTGTTGGGTGCGGAGGACGTGAGCTGCAGCACCCCGAGCGCTCGCCCCATGGCCGAGATCGACACGATGAGGCTCGGACCCGTCAGCCCCTCGGGCGTCTCCGTGCCCGTGGCGCCGGTGGCCTTGGCCGTGCGCCCCGTGCGGAAGACCTTGCCGATCGCTCCCTTGTCCAGGGGCACCCGCATCGCGGGCACCTCTCCGAGCCGGATGCGCTGCTCCATCTTGGCGTCGTAGAGGCCGCGAGCGGCACGCAGGACCAGGTCGCCCTGCTCCATGTCGTACAGCATGATGCTGGCCTTGTCGGCCTTGGTCACGCGAATTGCCTCTCGGATGATCCGCTGCAGCAGCGTCCGCATCGGCGCTGCGGCGACCAGCCTGCGCGTCGCCAACTGCAGGCGCTCGACCTCGGCTGAGGGCCGACTCTTGCTGCTGCCGCCTCCGCCCGTCCGACGAAGGTTCTCGATGGCGATGCCCACGTGCGGCGCCAGGCGGCCGATCCACTCGTGGTGCGCTCGGTCGCTCTCGTTCGCGCTGGTGACCAGCCCGCCGACGACGCCGCTCCGACCCGTGCAGGGGTAGAGGTAGGCCCCGCCCATCGTGCGGATGGCCTTTCCGCGAACGTCCACGGCATGGACCCGCGTTCCCGACTCGATCCGTCTCCCGAGGGCATCGGCCACGTCGATCTTCATGCCGTGTGCCTCGGGAGGCGCTCCGACCGCGTGCTTGCGGACATAGAAGTCGCCCTCGCGCACCAGCACCGTGACGCACTCCGCGGGCTGGTGAGTCTGAAGCAGCTCGACGACCCCCTCCGCGAGCGCATCGAGTGTGCTCGCTGTGTGCACCGCGAGGAGTGCCCCGTCGAGGTCGTCCACCTCGAGGCGGACCGGCGGGAGCGCCTCGGGAGGCAGATCGGGCGTTCCCGCATCACTGTCGAACGTGTGGTCGAAGCTGAGATCGAGCGAGTCTCCGAAGCCGGGTGCATCGGCACGCTTGGCGAGCGGGATCGGCTGTGCCTTGCGGGAGGGGCGCACGCCCGGCGTGGGCGCACGGCTCCGATCCACGCTCGGCGGATGACTGGGTCGGGCGCTGCGAGATGCTGGATAGGGCGAGGCACGCCGACCGGTCCCCGGAGGCGCGACGCGAGGCGTCAGGCGGCTGGAGGGGGTGGGATTCCCCGACCGGGGCCGAGACACGACGGGTGTCGCCCGCCGATCTTCATCGTCCGGGGTCGGCTGGACCTCCCCCTTCGGCCACTTGCGCTCGGGCTGCTCCGCAGCCTTGGCTCGCGGCTTCGTGGGGGGCGCCGGCTTCTTCGCCGCCTCGGGGCCCCAGTTCCACGGCAGGTAGCGCTGCCACGACATGCCTCTCTCCAACCACTTCGGCTCGCGGCGACCCTACTACAGAGTCGAAGGCACTCGTCCGCCAGGTCGTGGGAGCAGGCCCAGACAGACTGACATCCGCCTGTAGCCGGGCTCTCCCCGGGCTGCCTCGCCGCTCTTCAGCGCTCGAGGAGCACTGCGTGATCGACCAGGTAGAAGACGTGATCGCCGTTGCTGACGGACAGCCTCACGTCGGTCGCTCCCGCGGGAATGGGCGGGTCGAGGTCCCAGGAGACCGGACCGGCCTTGAACTTTCGACCGTCGAGAGTGCTCTCCACCACGACCTCGCCGTCGACGGTCAGGCGCACCGTGACCATCGCCTTGCGCTGCTGCAGGTACCGAGCGCCGAGTTCGAACCGCCGCGCTCCCCGCGTGAGAGCGGCGAGGCGCTCCTCGGGCCAGGCCACCTCGAAGCGATCCTTCGGGTAGAGCCACGCAGCTCCGTCGCACACACGCGCCTCGTCCAGCACGAGGGTGTAGTTGCGGCCGTTTCTCTCGGGGTCCGACCCGTCGGATGCGGAGAAGAAGATGGCCTCGGGGGTGTGACAGCTCCGCCCTTCCCCCTTTCGGGCCACCTCGACACAGGGCACGTTGGCCCCCTCGAGGATCTTCCGGCCCTCGCGAATCCGCAGGGGCGAGCAGCGGCTGCCGAAGTTCGTCTCGCCGATCAGCTGCTCGTCCGACAGAAAAGCCCACCGGTGGGTGTCGAAGCGCGCCACGGCCCCTCGAGCCGGGAGCACCTCGCGCTGCGCGTTCGGCACCTTCCCCGGGGGGTCCGGGTAGTCAGGACGAACCGTGTCGTCCGCGAGCACCCCATCGTCGAGCCGCGCGACGGCGAACAGCTGGGCCTGTGCGCCATCGGTGGCGATGGGCTCGCCGACCAGGAAGACGCGATCTGCCCCCTCGCCCAGCGACAGGCCCGTCACCTCGGTCCACGGGAGCTCCTCGGGAGCGGTGACCGAGAGGGTCCATGCGCCCTGCGGCGCCGGAGGTCGGGCATCGGCTCCGAGCTGCCGAAGCTCCCCCGCCTCGGCCGCCACCAGCTCGATCGGCGTGGCTCCAGCCGTGACCGTGGGTCGGACCCCCACGGCCTGAGGCCCCTCGAATGCCACCTGGACGCGGAACGGGCCCCGCGCGCGGGACCACCCCTCCGAGAAGCGCCAGGAGATGCGCTCTCCCGGACCGACCCACACGCCCTCCTCGACCCCCTCTGGACGGGCGTCCGCACCGGCGACACCCGCGGGCTCGTAGGGCGGCAGCACGGCCCCACCATCGAGCACGCGCAGCTCGGTGAGGGCGGCGGCGAGGGCCTCGGTGAACCGCCGAGAGCCCTCGTCGTTCATGTGGTCCTCGTTCTTGAACATGTCGGCCGACATGGGCAGCGCCCGCATGTCGAGGAAGTGGCCTCCCTCTGCGCGCACCAGCTCCCGAACCGCCTCCTGCACCCCGGGCTCGACGCGGTCGTCGAGGTGCGCGGGAATGTGCGGCGACATCGGCGGACGGACCCACACGATCTGCGTCCCGTGCTCGCGTGCCAGCGCGGTGATCGCCCCGATCAACGACACCTCCGGCGCGGGGAGCATCGACGGGTCGTAGGCGCGCTCTTCGCGATCGAGCTCGACGATAGGCGACCCGCCTGCATGCAGAGAGCTGTCGACGCGGCTGTCGTCGAAGACCCGGTCGAGGGCGGCACGCACCTCTCCGGGCCGGATGGCCGCCGACGCATCCCGTGGCGAGGGCAGCAGCCACGAGGCCGGGCGGTACCGCAGCGCGTCGAAGACCCGATCGCGGACGGCGGCCCGCTGCTCGCGAATGCGCGCGGCCCCGAGCCGGGCATCGAAGCGCACCGCGTCCGCAAGGACGGCGTCTGGCCCCTCCGGCGGCAGGTGCACAGTGAGGTTCACCATGCTCGCCTCGGTGAGCGGTGTCGTCAGGAGCATGGACTGCAGCCCGCTGATCACCACCACCAGTGCCGGTCGATGCCCCGCCTCGAAGACCCGATGCTTGAGCATCGCGTACCAGTGCGACCCGACGGAGTTCGGCACGGAGAGGAGCGCCAGATCGTCCTTGGGCACACGGAGTCGCCTCGAGAGCAGCTCGGGTCGGGCGTCGGTGTTCGCGTAGGACGGCCCGAGAATCAGCAGCTCCGGAGCCATGGTCTCCAGCATGCGGTCGACGGCAGCCACTGTGCCGGCCTCGACGACCGCACCATTCACGACGCGGCCCGCATTCTCCAGCGCCTGCCGATCCTCGGCGTCGAGGAAGGACGACACACCCAGCCAGCTTCCGCCCAGCACGACGACCGGACCGAGCGCAGCGAGTACCCGTGGCAACACGCGATTCATGCGGGGGGACTATCCGACGCAGTGTCCCCTGCACGAGGACCGACTGCGGTCGGCTCCATGCCTGCGACCCCGCGATGCGCGGACAGCAGCACGGCCGACGCATTTGTTCAGCCCGTGTACATGCGGTATTCTTCGCCCCCTGCGGAGTGCGTGGCATGAGGGCGTTGATCTACGACGCGGCAATTCTGCCGCTCACCAGCAAGTGGTACCGCCGGGTGCTCGAGCACCTCCCCGCAGGCGCCAGCATGCTCGACGTCGGCATCGGCACGGGCTCAGCCCTCATCAGTAACGAGGCCATCGTCAAGGCGAAGGACCTCGACATCGTGGGTGTCGACATCGACGCCGACTACGTCAAGCGCTGCCAAGCCCACATCTGGAAGCACGGCCTCGAGGCCAACCTCCGGGTGTACCTCCAGTCGGTCTACGACCACGACGGCGGGCCCTACGACGCCATCTACTTCAGCGCCAGCTTCATGCTCCTGCCCGACCCAGCGGCCGCGCTGCATCACGTGCAGAGCCTGCTCAAGCCTGGAGGACTGATCTACTTCACGCAGACCTTCGAGGAGCGGCCGTCGCCCATCATGGAGCAGATCAAGCCCATCCTCGGTCAGCTGACGACCATCGAGTTCGGCCGCGTGACCTACGAGAGCGAGTTCCGTGAGGTCGCGGCACAGGGCGGCCTCGAGCTGGTGTCGATGGACACCATCGGCCGGTCTGGCCAGCGCACCTACCGCCTCGCGGTCGGTCGCCCCGCCAGCGCCTGAGACTCGGCTGCGGCTCACCACGACGGATGAGCCGCTGTCGTGTGCTAGAGCGCCGAGAGCGCGCGCTCCACATCGGCCTCGGACACATAGCTGTCGCGCAGCAGCACCTCGGCACCGCCACCGAGCAGCGACGTGGAGGGCAGCGCGATGGAGTAGCCGTCGATGAAGCGCACGGTCGTGCCCCAGCCCGGATCCGCCACGACCGGGTGGTTCAGCCCATGGCTCTCAGCCCAGTCACGGAGCTCGTCCTGGGAGGGAGAGGCACCGTAGATGTTCTCGCCGAGCAGCGTGATCACCATCAAGCCATCGCTCTCGAGCGCGTCGTACCAGCGACCCAGCTCGGTGGCCTCCGCACGGCACGGGCCGCACCACGCGGCAGATGCGACGATGACCACGGCGCGGTCACAGAAGTCGTGGAGCTTCACCAGCTCCCCGTACTGGTCATAGAGCGCGAAGTTCTCGGTGATCTGACCGATGCCGTTGCCCGTGGGCTCGACGTCCCACCGGCAGGCTCCGATCTCCCAGCCTCCGCGGTAGGGATGGTCCCACTCGTCGGTGGGATCGGTGTTGCCCTCGACCTCCTCACCGTCGCTGTAGCCGTCGCCGTCCGTGTCGGGGTTCTCGGGATCGGACCCAAGGTCCGCCTCCTCGGCATCGGACAGGCCGTCGCCGTCTGAGTCTGCCTCGCCGCCCCCGCCGCCGCCGCCACCGCCGCCGCCGCCGCCGCCGCCGCCGCCGCCGCCGCCGCCGCCGCCGTCGGTGTTGCCACCAGCACTAGCTCCACCCGCTCCAGGGACAGTCGCAGCGGGGGTGGTTCCGTCGACCTCTTCCAGTGTCGAGGAG
>PKDJ01000134.1 GCA_002862545.1 Pseudomonadota bacterium | reverse complement strand
GACCAGGACGGCAACCTGACCATCCCGCGGCACGTGGCCGACGCGGCATTGAGCCCGAGAGGTGCACCCCTCCGCTGGGAGAGGGCGCCGCTGCGGCCCTAGCGGCTCAGCCGCCCATCTCCGTCCACTTCCAGATGATCTCCTTCATCACCTCGCTCGTGCCCCCGCCGATCGGCAGCAGGCGCATGTCGCGGTAGGTCCGGCAGATCGGGTACTCCTCGATGAAGCCGTAGCCACCGTGGAACTGCAGGCAGTCGTAGATCACCTTCTGGGCGAGATCGCCGGCGAACAGCTTCGCCATGCTCACCGCCTTCGTGGGGTCGCCGCCCTGCTCGATCTTCGAGACCGCCTGGTAGGTGAGGGCCTTGGAGGCCTCGAGCGCGGTGAGGTGCTCGGCAAACTTGTGCTTCCACACCTGGAACTTGCCGATGGGACGCCCGAAGGCCGTGCGCTCGGTGCCGTACTTGATGGCGTCCTTCAGGGCGATCTCCATCGCCATGTTGCCCATCAGAGCGGCGACGAGGCGCTCCCCCTGGAAGTTCGTCATGATGTAGTAGAAGCCGGCGTTCTCGTGCCCAAGGAGGTTGCGCCTCGGGATGCGGCAGTTCTCGAAGTGCAGCTCGCAGGAGTCGACGGAGCGCGTGCCGAGCTTGTCGAGCTTGCGGCCGACCGTGAAGCCTGGCGTGTCGGTCGGGAAGAGCACGAGGCTGATGCCGCCGTGGCCCTCGTCACCCGTACGGACGGCCAGCGTGATGAAGTCGGCGAAGGAGCCATTCGTGATGTAGGTCTTCGACCCGTTGATCACGTAGTCGTCTCCGTCCTTGCGGGCGGTGGTGCGCAGCGAGGCCACGTCGGACCCACAGCCGGGCTCGGTGACGCCGAGGGCCGCGATCTTCTCCCCCGCGACCACGGGCGCGAGGAACTCCTCCTTCTGCTCGTCGGTGCCGATCTCGGCGATGATCGGCGTCGCCATGTCGGTGTCGACGAAGACCGACATCATCACGCCGCCGGAGCGGCACCACGCCAGCCCCTCGACGAAGGCGGTCGTGTACCACCAGTCGAGCCCCAGCCCGCCGTACTGCTCCGGCACGCGGATCCCCAGCACACCAAGGTCGGCGAGGTCCTTGAACACCTGCCGCGGGAAGTGCCCGGCCTTGTCCCACTCGGCGGCGTGGGGGGCGAGGTTCTCCTCGGCGTAGCGGCGCACGGTGTCGCGCAGCTGCTCGTGCTCGTCGGTCCAGGGCGGGAAGGCCATCGTGTCTCCGTCGGTGGGTCGGCGACAGTGTGCACCAAGAGGGGCCCGACCGGGAGGCAGAGTGACGGGCGTGTCGCAACCGGTCATGCCGCGTCACATGTGCTGGCCTTGGCGCGTCTGACTGTGTAGTACGTCAGCCAAGTCGGAGTACGCGATGAAGGTCGCCGCACATCCCCTCGTCGTCGCAGTCGCCCTCGGCCTCCTCGGCCCGAGCGCGCTCGAGGAGCTTGCGCCCGCGAAGCCCGCCACGCCGTCCGTGCTCGAGCTCACCGAGGCCGATGCTCCCGACGCCGAGCAGATCGCCCGTGTGGCCGAGGCCTTCCAGGTCGCGCGCGACCAGATCTGACGCGTCACCCAGGCCCCCTCCGACGCGGGTTACGTGACGCCCGACGGACGGGTTCGGTGCTCCTCGACACGACAGCGACCATCGACACACCGGAGCGCGTGCGCTTCGTCCACCGCCTGGCCGGGCCGGGTCCACGGGCCGTCGCCTACCTGATCGACACCGTCCTGCGGATGGTTTTTCTGTCCTTCGTCGGGGTGATCCTCACCCTCACCTTCACGCTGACCGGCCTGGAGGGCGTCGGCACAGGCCTGTGGCTCCTGCTGCTGTTCCTCGTCGAGTGGTTCTACGGCGTGCTCTTCGAGACGCTGCTCGCAGGCCGCACCCCGGGCAAGATGGCCATGTCGCTGCGGGCCGTCCGGCTCGACGGCAGTCCGGGCCGGTTCCCCGACTTCCTGCTCCGCAACCTGCTCCGGTTCGCCGACTTCCTGCCCGTGGGCTTCGGCGTCGGAGCCCTGTGCATGGTGGTCGACTCGCGCATGCGACGCCTCGGCGACATGGTCGCAGGCACCGTCGTGGTGGTCGAGGAGCGCACCCGCGTGCTCGGCGAGGTACGCATCGCGCCGCCGGTCTCCGAGGACGAGCGCCGCACCCTGCCGGCGCGGGTCGATCTCACCCGCTCCGAGCTCGACATCATCGAGGCCTTCCTGCGGCGCCGCAGCAAGCTCTCGGACGCCCGCGCCGAGGAGCTGGCGTGGATGCTCGGCCCGCAGCTGTCCGAGGCCACCGGCGTCGAGGCGCCCACGTGGGAGCGGGTGATCACCCTCGCGTATGCACGGGCGACCGGTAAGGATCGCCTCCCATGACGGCCGATCGCGACGCCTTCGTCAGCGAGGCCCGTCCCCGCTGGGACCGCCTGGAGCACCTGCTGCTCGAGGGGGCCCGTGGCGGCGCGCAGTGGAGCGAGCTGGCCAGCCTCTACCGGAGCGTCTGCGCCGATCTCGCCCGGGCCCAGAGCCGGCAGCTCCCGCACGACGTGCAGGGCTACCTCTCCGACCTTGCCGGTCGCGCGCACAACGCGCTGTACGGCTCGAGCGCCGTCGACAGCATCGACATCGTCCAGGTGATCACCCGCGGCTTTCCGGCTGAGGTGCGTCGATCCTGGCTGTTCTTCTGGCTCGCGACCCTGCTCTTCTACGGGCCCTTCCTGCTCGGCCTCGTGGGCGGACTGATCGACGTGGAGTTCGCCACGAACGTCCTCTCCACCGCACAGCTCGAGCAGATGGAGCAGGCCTACTCCTCGGCCGACGCCGGCCGCGGCGGCGCGACGGACGACGCTGCGATGGCCGGCTTCTACGTCTACAACAACGTGGGCATCGCCTTCCGCTGCTTCGCGACGGGCGCGCTGTTCGGTCTCGGCAGCATCTACTTCCTCGTCTACAACGGCCTCACCATCGGCACCGTCGCTGGCTACCTCGGCCACGTTGGGCTCGGTGGCAACCTGCTCGCCTTCACCTGCGGGCACAGCGCCTGGGAGCTCACGGCGATCACCGTCGCCGGCGCAGCGGGACTCAAGCTGGGCTGGGCCTTGATCGAGACGGGCGGACGCACCCGCGTGGGCTCGCTGCGCGCCGCCGGACCGGCTCTGTACCGGCTGGTCGCCGGAGCCGCCTTCATGCTGTTCATCGCCGCGGCCATCGAGGGCTTCTGGAGCGCGAGCCCCGTCCCCGTGCCGCTGAAGTGGGTCTTCGCCATCGTGCAGGCCCTCATCGTGTCGTCCTGGCTCCTGCTTGGCGGACGGGGGGAGTCGGCATGAACCCCAACCTCTGCCGCGTCGTGCTCCGTCCTCGGAGTCCCCTCGAGGTCTTCGACCTCACCACGCAGCTCGTCCGGGCGCGCTGGCGGCCGCTCGCCTGGATGACGGTGCTCACCGTGCTGGTGCCCTGGCTGGTGCTCCTGCCCGTGTGCTGGCTGGTCGACAGCTCGCCCGCCCTGCTCGCCGCCCCCCTCCTCCTGTCGACGCTCGTGCAGGCGCCCTTCACGCTGCTCGGCGGGCGACTGCTGTTCTCGGAGGAGGTCCAGGTTCGCCAGGTGCTGGGTGCCCTTTGGAGCCGGAGCGCCGGTCTGGCCTGGAGCACCTCGACCATCGCCCTCGGCTGGTGCGTCGCGCTGCTCTCCTGCGGCGTCCTGCTGCCGGTGCTGCAGCCTGGACTCCTCTACCTCCCCGAGACGGCACTGCTGGAGCGCGTGCCCATGCGCCGGGGCGTCAACCGCTCGGTCCGCCTCGCCGGCGGTCATGCAGGCACCGCGCTCACGGGCGCGGGCGCGTGGTGGGTGCTCACGATCTGGGGAGCGGTGGTCGGTGAGGCCACGGGACAGGCCCTGATCGCGTTCCTCTTCCAGCTCGGCGAGCCCTTCGGCTCGGCCATGGCCGGCGACGTGACGCCCTGGATGATCGGCGGCATCCTCCTCGCACAGCCGCTGCACGCCCTGTACCGGCTCCTGCTCTACGTCGACGTGCGCACCCGCATCGAGGGCTGGGACCTGCAGGTCGGCCTGCGTGCTGCGGGGCTCGCCCGATGATCGCGCTGCTGCTCCTGCTGGCCTGCAGCCCGGACGGCACCGCCGAGACGGACGCCCCCGAGGCCGTGCTCCCGACCGTCCTCGACGACCCGGCCTACGCCTTCTGCCACGAGGCCGGCCGCGATGCGCTGTCCGCCAGCGAGTGGTGCGACCTGCTGGCGAGCCTCCCCGAGGACCGCTGCCCCGGCCTGAGAGCCACCTGTGAGGGCGCCGAGCCCGTCCAGCCCCCCCGCGGCTGTGACGAGGGAGGCACCTGGGGTTCGCCCGGGCGGGATCTGGCCGGTGGCCCCCGCAAGCCGATCCAACGCGCTGCCTGCGGCGAGCCCCCGTCGTGGGATCTGTCCGGCCTCCAGGCGCTCCTGCGCTGGGTGGCGGCACTCTTCGTGGCGCTGCTCGTCCTGGTCGTCTTCCGCTTCCTCTGGCGCTGGTTCGGCTGGCGGAACCCCTCCGAGCCTCCGTCCGAGCCCGCCTCGGTCGCGCCGGTGGAGGAGGAGCTCCCCGAGCTGGACGACGTGCCCGCCCTGCCCTCCGCCGACCTGCTGGCCGCTGCTCGAGCCGCCCTGGCCGCCGGTGACTTCGGCCAGGCGGCGCTGCTCGCCCGTGGTGCGGCCCTCCGCGGCCTCGGTGAGCGCGGCGTCCTCCGCCTGCACCGCTCCCGCACCGATCGGGAGTACCTGCGCTCCGTCCGCAAGGACGCCTCGACGAGCACCGCCCTTCGCACCGTCCTCCGCGCCGTGGAGGACCACCGCTGGGGGGGCGAGCCGCTCGACGCCACCCGCGCCCGCAGCGCCCTCGAGGCCGCGGCCCGGCTCCTCGCCATCGGACTGCTCGTCCTCGGTCTGCTGCTCACCCCGACCACGGCCTCTGCCCAGGAGGGCTGGCGCCACGGTCCCACCGGCGACGCAGGACTCTACGACCTCTTCGAGCGCTACGGCCACGCGGTCAGCTGGCGCCTCCGCGGCCTCGACTCCGTGGGCGACGACGACGGGCTCGATCTCGTCGTGCTCGACCTCACCGGCGTCACCCCGAGCGACGACGACTGGTCGACACTGCGCACCTGGGTCGAGGAGGGCCACGTGCTCGTCGTCGCCGGCGACGCCTCGGAGACCTTCCCCGAGCTCGGCGCCTGGACCCCGGTCGTGCCGATGCTGAAGCTGGAGACCACCTGGGCCTGGCGGCGCGCCGGCCTGCCCGATCCAGCGCTGCCTCGTGGCCCGACGTATGCCTTCTCCGACGGCGAGGACGCCATCGTCTGGGCGACGGGCGACGGGGCTCCCGAGGAGGACGACACCCGCGCCAGCCCGGCCGACAGGCAGCTCGCCGTGGTGCGGTCCGTCACGCTCGGCGAGGGCACCATCGTCGGCATCGCCGATGCGCGCCTGCTGTGGAACGGCGCGCTGGTCGAGCCGAACAACGAGGTCTTCCTCGGCGACCTCGCCCACGCCGGCCAGATCATCGACGGCTGGCCTGTGAGCAGCCCGCCACGCGTCCAGCTGGCCACCGCCGCGGGCGCCGGCTCCGACTCCCCCGCCCGCGCCCTGATGAACGCGCAGCTCCTGCCCTTCCTGCTCCAGTTCCTCGCGTGGTGGGTGCTGGTGGGACTCTGGCGTGGCTGGCCCTTCGGCGCTCCAAGCGACCCGGCCGACGCCGGACGCCGAGACTTCTCGGACCACATCACCGCACTCGCGCGCCGCTACCAAGGCGCACGCGCCACCCGCCATGCCGCCTCGTGGTACGCCCGCCTGTGGCTGGCCCGACTCAAGCCCTCTGGAATCGTACTCGCTGCCCAGCGCAGCGGCCGCAGCGCCGAGGAGGCTCACGCGCTCGCCGAGCGGGTGGCCACCCTGGCCCGAGACCCCGAGGGCCCCGACACCGACTCCGACCTCGAACTCGTGGAGGAACTGTGGACGATCACACACCGCCGGTGAGCGGCCCCGATGCGGCCGACCTGGAGGCGTTCACGAGCGCATTCAGCAACATCGAGGACGAGGTGGGGCGCGTCCTGCTCGGCCTCGACGACGTGGTCCGCTCCGTCGTCGTCGGCCTGCTGGCCGGGGGCCACATCCTGCTCGAGGGCCCGCCCGGCATCGGCAAGACGCTGCTCGCACGGACGCTGTCGCGCGTGCTGGGCATCGGCTTCAAGCGCATCCAGTTCACGCCCGACCTGATGCCCTCCGACGTGACGGGCAGCAACGTCTTCAACCAGCGGGAGGACGACTTCGTCTTCCGGCCGGGACCGATCTTCACCCAGGTGCTCCTCGCCGACGAGATCAACCGGGCCCCCGCGAAGACCCAGGCCGCGCTGCTCGAGGCGATGAGCGATCGGCAGGTCACGGTCGACGGCACGACCCGCCCCCTGCCGGTCCCGTTCTTCACGCTCGCCACCCAGAACCCGGTGGAGAGCGAGGGCACCTACCCCCTGCCCGAGGCTCAGCTCGACCGCTTCCTGATGAAGGTCTTCGTCGACCACCCCGCGCTCGACGTGGAGGTGCAGCTCCTCGAGCACACCCTCGCCGGCTTCGACGCCTCCGACCTCGACGCCGTGGGCCTGAAGACCCTGACCGACGCAGCCGCGCTCGCCGCCATGCAGGCGACGGCTCGCAGCGTCCGGGTGGACCGCGAGCTCCTCGAGTACATCGCCGACATCGTCGGACGCACCCGGCAGCACCCGGCGGTCGATCTGGGTGCCTCGCCCCGGGCCTCGATCGCCCTGCTCCGCTGCAGCCAGGTGCTCGCGGCGGCCGAGGGCCGAGCCTACGTCATCCCGGACGACGTGAAGGCCCTCGCCGCGCCGGTCCTGCGACACCGCTTCCTGCTCCAGCCCGACGCCGAGCTCGAGGGCACCCGCCCTGACGACGTGGTCGGCGCCATCCTGCAAGACGTGCCCGTGCCCGGGTCGGTGAAGGCCGACGCGTGATTCCTACCGGCCGGCTCGTCGCGCTCGCCTTCGTGCCCGTCTGTCTCGGGCTCGTCGCTGCGCTCGTGCCTCCGGCCGTCGTGCCGATGATCGCGGTGGATCTCGTCCTCCTGCTCGTCGCCGCCGTCGATCTTGCGCGGTCCGGGGGGCGCGTGGAGGCCCGTCGCGACGTCCCGCCGGTCCAGGCCGTCGGACGCCCCTTCGACGTGACGCTGACCCTCCGCAACCTCTCCGCTCGCGCCCTCGACCTCCGCGTCACCGACGCCACCCCGGGCCCCGTCGCCGGCCTGCCCGCAGCCCTGCAGCTCGGTCCCTCTGCGGAGGCGGTCGTCGACTACGGCCTGAAGGTCGACACGCGCGGACGCCACGACTTCGGCGCCATCACCGTGCGCTGGACGAGCCCACTCAGGCTGTGGGAGCGACAGCTCGAGGTCGTCGACGACGACGACGAGCTCCGGGTGTACCCCGACTTCGCGCAGCTGCGGCAGCACGGTCTGCACAGCCGCCTCGTCGAGCAGCGCGTGCCTGCACGGGTGCGGCGTCGGCCCGGCGGTGAGAATGAGTTCCAGCGCCTGCGCCCCTACGTCTCGGGCGATCCGTACCGGCACATCGACTGGCGGGCGACCGCGCGGCGTCGGGAGTTCACGACGCGGGAGTACGGCCAGGAGTCGAACCAGAACCTGATCTTCCTGCTCGACACGGGCCGCATGGCGAGCGCCCGCTCCGGTGACGTCACTGCCTTCGACCACGGCCTCAACGCCGCCGTGATGCTCGGGCAGGCCGCCCTGCGCCACGGCGATCGGGTCGGACTGCTCGCCTTCGACAGCCAGGTGCGGGCCTGGCTCCCGCCCAAGGGCGGTGCGCGCTCCGGCGGACGCCTGATCCGCACGCTCTACGACGTCTTTCCGTCCCTCGACGAACCCGACTACGCGATGGCCTTCCGGTGGCTGACCACCCACGTCCGCAGGCGCAGCCTCGTCGTGCTGGTCACCGCGGTCGCCGATGGGGTGAACGCCGAGCTGTCGGCCTCGCTCGTCGGGGGGCTGGCGCGACGGCACCTGGTGCTCAGCGTGTGGCTGCAGGACCCCGAGGTGGAGCGGCTGCTGCAGGCACCGGCCAGCGAGCACGCTGATCTGTGGCGACGCTGTGCAGCCGCCGAGTTCGTCGCACGACGAGACTCATCGCTCCGTAGTCTTCGTAAGAAGGGGGCTCTCGTCGTCGACTGCCCTCCGGAGGACCTCACCGGAGCCCTCCTCTCCCGTTACCTCGAAGTCAAGGCCCGTCGACTGCTGTGAACCTGTAGCAGACCTGCGATACGGGGTGCTCTAATTACTCTGGAGCACCCATGTTGTCCCTTCGACCCGCCCTCCTGGCCTCTCTGCTGCTGGCGCTTCCTGCCGGCGCCGCTGAGCCTGCGGGTCTGCCAGACTCGGGCGTGGTCGCCATCCTGCCCAGCTCTCCGGTGGGCGCCGGTGGCGAGACCGTCGACCTGCACGTGGTCGCGATCGGCGCCGATGGCAGCCCCCTCGACCTGTCCAAGGTCAAGCCCTCCACTGACAGCGGCTCTGTCGGCAGCCTCCGGGCGCTCGGGCCGGGCCTCTACGCCCTGCCCTTCACCCCGCCCGAGGCGGGTGAGCAGGCCACTGTGAAGCTCAAGGGCAAGTCGGTCTCGAAGGTCGCGGTCGATGCGGCCGCCGCGATCCGCCTGTCGCCGGCCACCGGTGGGCAGCTCGGCGGGGTCACCAACCCGCCCGAGCTCGTGCTCAACAAGACCGACTCGGCCACGATCTCGTTCACCGGCGACAGCAGCGGCGCCGCCCTGGCCGTGCGCTCCGGCGCCGGTGAGGTGGAGAACCTCGTGTCGATGGGCGGCGGCAAGCACACAGGCCGCTTCGTCCCGCCCAAGGTCAACTACCCGCACCTCGCGATCGTGACGGCGACGTCCGACGGCGGTGCCGGCGATGGCTACGGCTACGCCGTGCTGCCGCTCCTGGGCAACGTCGACTACCCGGTCCAGGCCGCCCCGAACGCCACGGTGATCCTCGCCATCGGCGACAAGGAGTTCGGCCCCGAGCAGGCCACGCCGCAGGGCTCCGCCTCAGTGAGCATCGTGGTGCCGCCCGGAGTCACCGAGGCGAAGCTGATCTCCGTGGTCGACGGCGAGACCAGCGACGAGATGATCGACCTGCGCGTGCCCGAGATGCGCCGCATGGCGCTCTTCCCGCTGCCGGCCTCTGTGCCCGCCGGCGCGGCGATCACCGTCCGCGCGGTCGCCCTGACCGCAGAGGGCGAGCTCGACACCGAGGCCGATCTCACCTTCTCCGCCGACAAGGGCGAGGTGGGCGAGGCGAAGCACATCGGCGACGGCATCTACGAGGCCAGCTGGAGCATCGGCAGCGCCATCGGCGCGGCCAAGCTCACCGCACAGATCGGCGAGTCGGGTGTGCAGGTCGACTCCCTCGAGGTCGACGTGGTGCGCGGCCTGCCGAGCAGCGTCACGCTCACCGCCGAGCCGCCCGTCGTCACGCCCGACGTGAAGCAGTTCACCGTCACCGCGGCGGTCGACGGCGTCGGCACCGTCGACCTGATCGGCGAGGACGCGTCCCGCGAGGGCGGCGTCAAGGGCAAGTCCGAGAGCTTCGAGGCCACCTTCGGCGTCCAGCCCGACACGGTGCCCCAGGTCCATGCCGTGGTCGGCCTGACCGGCGGAGATGGCCCCGTGGCCGGCGTCGTGCTCGTCCCGGCGCGCGAGAACCTCCCCGCCGACGGCGAGACCACCACCCGCATCGACGTGGTCGCGGTCGATGCCTTCGGCCTGCCCGTGAAGGACACCGAGGTGACCCTCGAGGTCATCGAGGGTGGCGGCGCTGTGCCCGCCAAGGTGACCACCGGCTCCAGCGGCATCGGCACCATCGAGTACACGGTGGGTGAGGCGTCGGGCGTGGCCCACCTCCGCGCCGAGGCCGGTGGTGCAAGTGCCGATCTCGGCCTGCTCCTGGTGCCTCCGGGAGTCGGGCCGACCGACCTGCCGCGCTCGGGCTCGCAGGCCTCCCTCGAGGAGCGCTGGGAGTCGGTGCTGCCGTCGCTGTGGCTCGGTGAGGCCACCAGCGGTCCGGCGATGGCGAGCTACCCGGTCGGCCCCGCCGACGCGTCCATCGTCCGCATGGAGATCACGGCGGTCCCCGAGGCGATCCAGCCCGGCGGTGAGGTGCGCATCGTGGCGATGGCGCTCTCCGCAGACGACGAGCTGGTGCCGAAGGCGAGCGTCGATGCGCTCACGTCCGGCGGCACCCTCGGTGGCGTCGACGAGGAGGAGCCTGGCCAGTACAGCGTGGTGCTCACGGCGCCCGACGACGAGGGCACCATCAAGGTGAGCGTCCTCACCAGCGGCGTCATGGGGCTCGTCGAGGTCGCCGTCGACAAGAAGGCCGCGCCCGTCGCAGCGGGCACGCCCTGGGGCGACGCGGTGGCCGATGCGCCCGCCGAGGAAGACGAGCCGGAGGAGGAGCCCGAGAAGCCCGAGAAGGAGCCGAAGGAGAAGCCTCCCAAGGAGAAGAAGCCTGCAGCCGACTCCGCCGATCCACCCTGGATGCGGGTCCGCGCGAGCGGCGTCGGGTCGTTCTACAGCTACGAGCAGACGCCGGGCGACGCGCCGGGCGCCCTGCTGCCGAGCACCGTCACGGTCTCTGGTGCCAACCGCGCGGTGCCGGTCGGCTACGAGCTCGACGCTCGCGTGTGGCAGCCCGGGGTTCCCTACCTCGGCTACCACGCCCAGCTTCGCCAGACGCGGTACTCCATCGCCATCGCCAACGGTGTGGCGAACGACTGGCTCTACAACGTCGAGGCCGACGTGATCGGGCGCCTGCCGCTCGACCTCGGCGGCACGCAGCTGTGGTTCGGCGGCAAGGCCGGCGTCCACTTCAACGACTTCATGATCTTCACCGGCTGCCTCGAGCAGGGCTGCAGCATCGACTACGGCCCCATCGGCCTGCCAGGTCTCGGTATCGGCCTCGAGGCGGGCGTCGAGGCGGGCCCGGTGTACGCCATCACCGGCATCACCCAGGGCTTCGGCAACTTCGCCTTCCCGTACAGCACGTCCTTCGAGCTGAACGGCGGGTACCAGATCACCGACAACGTCTTCGCCGACATCGGCTTCGGCACGATGTCGCGTCGGGTGGTGCTCGAGGGTGAGGAGTCGGGCACGACCCGCGGCGAGCTGGACGACAGCCTGCTGATGTTCCAGGCAGGCAT
>PKDJ01000214.1 GCA_002862545.1 Pseudomonadota bacterium | reverse complement strand
CTGCTCGCCCTGCCCGCCGTGCGCACCCACCTCGGCATCGCCGACGATCAGTGGGACACCCTGCGCGACTGGCTCGACGGCAGCGGCGCGCGCTGGGGAGCCGACGCCGCCCACCGGCGCCAGGAGGGACTGCCGGATACCGACCTGTACACCTGGCGCTTCGCCCTGGACCGCCTGCTGCTCGGTCAGGCCCTGACCCACCCCCACGCCCAGGTCCACGGCGTGGCGCCCATGCCCGACCTGGAAGGGCGAGACGCCCGGTCGCTGCTCGCCGCCCTCACCGGGGTGGTCGACGCGCTGCTCGACCAGCGGGACTTCGCCGCGGGGTCGCACCCGATGGCGACCTGGGCCCCAAGGCTCGGACAGCTCCTCTCGGCACTCGTCGGAGACCGCGGCTGGCGGATTCAGGCGGTCCGCACCGGCCTCACCGAGCTGGCCGAGAGCGCCGAGGCCAGCGGCTTCGACCGCCCCCTCGACCTCGCCTCCGTCACGGCCCTGCTCACCGGCCGCTTCGGCATCGGGCTCTCCGGCGCCGGCTTCCTGGCGGGCGGAATCACCTTCTGCCAGCTCGTGCCGATGCGGAGCGTGCCCTTCCGGGTGGTCTGTCTCCTCGGCATGGACCACGGCGCCTTCCCGCGCAGCAGCTCGCACCTAGGCTTCGACCGGCTCGACCAGGCTCCCCGACTCGGCGACCGGAGTGTGCGCGTCGACGACCGCGGGCTGTTCCTGGAGTCGCTGCTCTCGGCCCGGGACCGACTGGAGATCTTCTACACGGGTCGCAGCCCGAGCACGAACACGGCCTGTCCGCCCGCGGTCCCCGTCGGCGAGCTGCTCGACGTGCTCGACGTCTCGTTTTCCTCCGGCCAGCAGCGAGGCGGCAAGCCCGTACCGGTCTCGGACTGGCTCACGGTGCAGCACCCCCTGCAGCCCTACGGCGTCGAGGCCTTCGCCGTGCAGCCTGGCACGGCCGCCGATGCCTTCGACCGCCGGCGCCTCCGCGAGGCCGAGGCGTGGGTGCAGGGGCGCACGACGGCGACGCCACGAAGGCCCGTGATCTCCAAGCTGTTCGACCCCGACACCGACCGGAAGACCCTCGCGCTCCGCGACCTGGTGCGGTTCCTCCAGGCGCCGATGCAGTGGTTCTGCTGGAAGCGCCTCGGCGTCTACATGGGGGACGAGGCCGAGCCGCTGCAGGACCGCGAGCCCCTCGGCGGGCTCGGCCCGCTGCAGAGCTGGTCCCTCCGCGACCACGTGATCCGTCAGGCCCTCGACGGCCGCTCGCTGACGGCGGGAGGCGAGGTGCACCAGGAGGTCCAGCGCTCAGCGCGGCTGGCTCTCGGTATGCCCGGCGCGCTGGACTGGGAGCAGGTGGCGGAGAGCGCCGATGCCATCGCCGTCGCGTACCAGGGACTCTCGTCGGGCAGCCCCCAGGCCGTCGACATCGACCTCACCATCGGCGGCCTGCGGCTCGTCGGCCGCGTCGACGGCTGCGAGCCCGACCAGAGGGTGTGCTGGCGCGCCGGATCGATTCGGGAGCGCTACCAGCTCGACCTGTGGGTACGGCACCTCGCCCTCGCCGTGGCGGGTGCGGGGCGGACGAGCCACTACGTGGGCACGGACTACGTCGGACTCGGTCTCGTCCACCCTGACCAGGCCCGTGAGCACCTCACCGACCTGGTCACGCTGTTCCAGGTGGGCCAGCAGACCCCGCTCGTGTTCTTCCCGAGCTGCTCCGCCAAGTGGCTGCACGCCTACCGCGGGGCCAACGACAATGCCTGGGCCGGCTTCAACGCCATCAAGTGGCTCTGGGGCAAGCAGAGGGAGCCCGACGCGGCGGCGCGGTGGGTGCTCGGCGGCCAGAACCCCTTCTTTCCCAACGCGACGCTCGACCCCCTGCCGCAGCCACCCGACTGTGACCACCGGTCTCTGGCTGAGCGCGTCTGGCTGCCCGTCTGGAGCCACATCCAGTGGGAGGTCTCCCCATGAGCACCCTGCAGCAAGGCATCACGCTCGTCGAGGCGAGCGCCGGCACGGGCAAGACCTTCCGCATCGCGCAGCGGGTGCTCCACCTCGTCGCCCACGAGCCCGACCTGACCATCGAGCGCATCCTGGTGGTCACGTTCACCGAGGCCGCCACCGCCGAGTTGGCCGAGCGGGTTCGGCTTCGGCTGCGCGACGGCCTGCGGGGCCTGGTGACGCGACGCACGGGGGAGGCCTGGAGTGCGCCCGACGAGGTCCTCGCAGAGTTTCGACGTGACGCGCCCCCCGAGGCCGAGGCCCGGGTGCGCCGCGCGCTGGTGGACTTCGACCAGGCGTCCATCTCGACCATTCACGGCTTCTGCAGCCGCATGCTCCACCTGCACGCCTTCGAGAGCGGGGCCGCCTTCGACACCGAGCTGGTCGCGGGCGCTGGCACCGAGCTCCGCCAGGTGGTGGACGACTTCTACCTGCAGCAGGTGCACGACGCGCCGCCTGCCTTCCTGGACGCCTTCGCGATCGCCGGCCTGAACCCGGTGACCCTGACGGATCTGGCCGAGAAGGCTCTGCGACCCGGTATCCAGGTCGTCCCCCAGCAAGCCCTGACGCCTCCCCCAGACCTCACGCCATGGGAGGACGCCCTCGACGCGCTCGCCCGCGCCTGGGCTCAGGAGCGCGCGACCCTGCTGCAGACGCTCACGGACACCACCGTGTTCCATGCGCGGGCCAGCAGTGCGAAGGGGCACACCTCCTACCCCAAGAAGGCGACGGTGAACGCCCTCGTTGCCCTCGAGCGCTTCGTGAAGAAGCGGCCCCTCTTCGCCGAGCCCTCCAAGGCTCTGGCACCGCTCCAGACGAGCCACTTCGCCAGTGCAATCAAGCCGGGGCAGTCCCCCTCGATGCCGCAGGTGATTCCCGCGCTGGAGCACTGCCTCGCACAGCGAGCCACCCTGCTGCCGGCCCTGCTCGCCTGGGTGCTCGGCCTCAAGTGTGAGCTGGTGCGAGTGGCCCGCGCCAAGGTGCCTGCCGCCCTCACCCGCGCCAACCGACGCACCTATCGGGATCTGCTCGTCCTCCTCGAGCAGGCGCTCCGAGATCCGGGCAGAGGTCCGGCGCTGACCGCCGCCATCCAGCGCCAGTACGGTGTGGCGCTGATCGACGAGTTTCAGGACACCGACCCGACGCAGTGGGCGATCTTCCAGCGGCTGTTCTCGGCCCGCATCTGCCTGATCGGCGACCCCAAGCAGGCGATCTACGGCTTCCGCGGCGCAGACGTGCACACCTACCAGCGGGCCTCCACGACGGCCCGGCGCGAGGGCCTCGACACGAATCGGCGCACGGACGCGCTGCTCGTCGAGGCCGTGAACCACCTCTTTGCACGCTCCCCGCAGCCCTTTGGCGTCCACGGCCCGGGCTACGCACCGGTGAAGGCCGCCCATCCCGACCGCCGCATCGTCGGCGACACCCGCCCGCCTCTAGCCCTTCGATTCTTGCCTCGGGAGGAGCCCGGCCCCATCGACAAGAGAACGAAGGACCTCCACTTCTGGAGGGTCCAGGATCACCTCGCGACGATGGTCGCCAACGACGTGGCCGCCGAGCTGCACGCAGGGCGACGGCTCCAGGACGGAGCCTCGCACCGGCCGGTACGGCCCGGCGACTGCGCGGTCCTAACCAGCACGAACGGACAGGCGGCCCAGGTGCAGGCCGCACTGCGTGCCAAGGGCATCCCCAGCGTCCGACGCTCCCAGGAGACGGTCTTCGACTCCGCGACCGCCCGCGAGCTCGCCCTGGTCCTCGAGGGCATCCTCACCCCCGGCGACCGCTCGGCCGTCAGCCGGGCCCTGCTCACGGTGCTGCTCGGGCGCACCGCGGATGACTTCGCCGCCTATGAGGCCGACGACCAGGGCTGGAGCGAGGAGGTCCGCCGCTTCCGGGCCTGGCGACGGCGCTGGCTCGACGACGGCTTCGTCCACATGTTCCAGGACCTGCTCGAGGACGACGGCCTCGTCGTCCGCCTGCTGCGGCAAGGCCGGGAGCGCCGCGTCACCGATCTGCAGCACCTCGGCGAGCTGCTCCACGAGGCCTCGACCACCCGCTCCCTGGGACCGCGCGGTCTGATCGGCTGGCTGCGGGACGCCC
This sequence comes from Pseudomonadota bacterium, assembly GCA_002862545.1. GTDB lineage: Bacteria > Myxococcota_A > UBA796 > UBA796. Next base: position 7,358 of record PKDJ01000214.1, on the reverse strand, counting down.
GAGGAGGAGGCGACGACGACGCCACCGGCCTGCGGCTCGAGAGCGACGCCGACGCCGTGCGGGTGGTGACGGTGCACAGCGCCAAGGGCCTCGAGTACGGCCTGGTGTGGTGCCCCTTCCTCTACTCGGGGGCCTTCATGCTGGAGAAGGACAAGGCCCACACCGAGTTCTACGACCACCCCACGCAGACGTGGCGGCTCGACATCGGCTCCGCCCAGCATCAACAGCACCGGGACGTGCGCCTCGAGGACCTCTTCGAGGAGAACCTCCGGGCGGTCTACGTCGCCCTCACCCGCGCCAAGCACCGGTGCACGGTCTACTGGGGTGTGGCGGGCCAGAGCTACAGCGGGCTCGGCTACCTCCTGCACCGCGACCCGACGGCCTCCAGCCCCCGTCGGTCGGCCAACACTCGCATGGGCTCGGACGCCGACATCGAGGCCGACCTGACGGCGCTCGCCCAGCACCCGGGCATCGGCTTCGACCGCGTGGACTGGGCGGCCGAGGAGAGCCGCCGCGAGCCCGACTGGCACCCCGACCCGCTGCAGGGCCGCACCCTCGCGACACGCACGCTCACCCGACGAGCGCCCGACACCTGGTGGCGCCGCGCGAGCTTCTCGGAGCTGACCAAGCACGCCCACGGTGCCCCGGTCGACGACGACGAGCTGCCTCCTGCCGAGGACCGCGACGAGCCCGACGAGACCGACGAGCCCCTGGTGGTGCCATCGGGAGAGGGCGAGCTCGTCGTGCTGCACGAGCTGCGGGGCGGCACCCAGGTCGGCAACATGCTCCACAAGGTCTTCGAGCTGCACGACTTCAAGGAGCCCGACGCCCTCGCCGCGGTGGTCCAGGAGCAGCTGACCGCGCACGGGCTCGATGCCACCACCTGGACCGACGACGTGGCCGCGTGCGTGCAGCACACCCTGGACACGCCCCTCGGCGGCCCGCTCGGCGACTTCACGCTCGCGCAGCTCCCCAAGAGCAAGCGCCTCGACGAGCTGGAGTTCCACCTGCCGATGCTCGGGGGCTACAACGCCCGAGACGGCCAGGTGAGCGTGAGCGCCCTCGCCGCGCAGCTCGCCGACGACCGCCTCGGTGCCGGTGCGCCCCGGGGCGTGGCAGCCCGCGTCCGCCGACTGAAGTTCTTCCCCGTGCGCGGCTTCCTGCGCGGCTTTATCGATCTGGTGTTCGAGCACGACGGGCAGTGGTTCGTCGTCGACTGGAAGTCGAACAAGCTCGGCACGCACCACCAGGACTACGCCGTCCCCCGCCTGCAGACCGCCATGCGCGAGGCCAACTACGTGCTGCAGTACCACCTCTACGTCGCCGCGGTGGACCGCTTCCTCGCCTGGCGGCTCGGCGACGACTACGCCTACGACAAGACGCCCGGCCGCCGGCACCACTTCGGCGGCGTGTACTACCTGTTCGCCCGCGGGATGCAGCCGCGCTGGGGCTCGGGCCATGGCGTGTTCGCCGACCGGCCACCCGCCGCGACCGTCCGGGGCCTGCAGCAGCTCTTCGACACGGGGGTGGCGCCATGAGCACCCTCCTCGAGGCGCTCCGCGAGGCGCAGATCGTCGACGCCCTCGACCACGGCTTCGCCCGCGCGGTCGGGCGCCTGAGCGGCGTCACCGACGATGCCGTGCTCGCTGCAGCGGCCCTCGCCAGCCGCTCGCCGAGCCGCGGCCACATCTGTGTGCAGCTCGACCGGGTGGCGGCGGTCCTCGCCCACGAGCACGGGGTGCCCGACGAGGACGCCCCCGCTGACCACACGCAGCCCGACCTGCCCGTCCTCCCCGACGCCGAGGACTGGCTGAGACGTCTTCAGGGCGCCACCCCGGCGATCCGGCAGGCCAGCGAGAAGCGTCGCACGGCGCTGGTTCTCGACCGCGGCGCCCTGTACCTGGACCGCTACTGGGACTACGAGCGCCGCCTCGCCGACGCCCTCCTCGCCCGGGTCGCGCGCCCCCTCTCCGGCCTCGACACCGCCCGCCTCCGCGCGGTCCTCGACGCCCTCTTTCCCCTGCCCAGAGACCCCAGCATCGGGCCCGAGGCGACCACGCTGCCGCGACGGGCCTGCGCGACTGCCCTGGCCAGCCGCCTCACCGTCGTGTCCGGCGGTCCGGGCACCGGCAAGACCTCGGTCGTCGCCCGCCTGCTCGCGGTCCTCAACCACGCCGCGACCCAGGCCGGCGAGCCACTGCCGCGGGTGCTGATGGTGGCGCCCACCGGCAAGGCGGCGGCGCGGCTCACCGAGTCCATCGGGCAGCAGCTCGCCGATCCGGAGCGGATTCCCGAGCCCTACCGCGCCAACGTCGAGGCCCCGAGCTCGACCATCCACGGCGCCCTCGGGGTGGTGCGCTGGGGCTCTCCGCGGTTCCGACACGACGCGGACAATCCCCTGGCGGTCGACGTGCTGGTGGTCGACGAGGCCTCGATGGTCGACCTGCCGACGATGACCAAGCTGGTCGAGGCGGTGCCCCCGCATGCGCGGCTGATCTTGCTCGGCGACCCGGACCAGCTCGTGTCCGTCGAGCTCGGCTCGGTGCTGGGGGACGTGTGCGCGGCCGCCCGCTCCGGCAGCCGCACCTCCGGCTTCGACGCCACGCTTCAGGCCCTGGGCGCCTCGCCACCCGAGGGGCCCACGGTCGCGGGCTCCCCCCGGCTCGCCGACGTCCACACCCACCTGCTCCACACCTGGCGCTACGGCAGCACCAGCGGCATCCGCAAGGTCGCCGTCGCCATCCAGCAGGAGCGCGCCCCCGAGGTGCTGCGCCTGCTCGACGACCCCGCTGTGGACGACGTGAGCCGCCTGGAGCCGCCCGCCTCGGCCCGCGGGCTGCGGGGACTGCTCGAGAAGGACCTGGTCGCCCGCTACCGGCCCGTCGTCACCGCCACCGACCCCACCGTGGCGCTGCAGGCCCTCGCGAGCTTCCGCGTGCTCTGCGCCCACCGACGCGGCGCCTGGGGTGTGCAGCGCCTGAACGGCGAGGTGGAGACCTGGCTCGCCGAGGCAGGCCACATCCGCCCCGAGGAGCCGTGGTACCCGGGCCGGCCTGTGCTCGTGACGCGCAACGACCCCACGCTGGGACTCCGCAACGGCGACGTGGGCATCGTGCTGGCCGACCCCGACGCCCCCGAGGCCCGCAAGGTCTGGTTCATGGGCGAGCAGGGCACGCTCCGGTGGTTCCGCCCCGGTGCGCTGCCCGACCACGACACGGTCTACACCACCACCGTCCACAAGGCGCAGGGCTCGGAGTACGACGACGTGCTCGTGATCCTCCCGCGCAAGCGCTCGGGCGTGGTCACCCGGGAGCTGCTCTACACGGCCGTCACCCGGGCGAAGAAGTCGGCGCGGGTGCTGGGCGACCCGGCGGTGATCACAGGCGCGGTGGACACGACCATCCAGCGGATGAGCGGACTGCAGGCCCGCCTGGACTGAGCCCGCTCAGCCGGCGTCACTCCACCACTGCCACTCCCAGGCCCAGCGGTGGACCGTGCCGGACGGCGGGTCGAAGGACACCTGCTCGCCGCGGCCGTCGTCCTCCCCCTCCACGGCGTCGTAGGGCTGGCTCCAGCGGTACACGGCGATTCCCGGAGGAGCCCACCAGTCCGGCGGCGTCGCGTCGTCGCCGAAGATGCTGAAGTCCGGCCACGACGCGGGGACGTCCCAGCCCGCCGCGCGGGTGTAGCGCCCGTCGGCGAGCACCTCGTTCATCACCTCGCCGAGCCGCTCCTCGGGCAGCTCGTAGCGCCAGTAGACCGAACGGACGTCCCGGCTGCCGAAGTCGTAGACGTAGACGTGCTCCGCCCCCTCCGGCACGTCATGCCCCCGAGCGAGCGCCTCCTCGCGGGTCACGTCGCGGAGCTCGGGCACCGTGACCAGGCCCGCGCACGCAAGGGTCGTGAGCCCGCAGAGCAGGACGAGGGTGCGCCGAGACGCGAGGACGGGGGCACGCATCAGGACTCCGGGCTGCGCAGCGCCTCGAGGGCCGCCGGCGTCGGGGGCAGGTGGTCCGGCTGGGCCTGGGCCTGGGCGATGCTCTGCCGCAGCAGCCCGACCAGGGTCACGTCGCCGTGATCGGCGATGTCGGCCACGATCGTCAGCCCGGGGGCGAGGGTCAGCCGAGGCCGCTCGAGCGAGACCGGGCCGAGCTCCTCCAGGTGAATCCGCCGCGTGCGGCCGACCGGGAGCCCGAGGACATAGGGCCGAAGCGAGAGGTGGCGGCCGGAGACCTCCAGGCGCGTGCATCGCAGGCTCTGGACGATGTGGTAGAGCGGCGCACTGCCAAAGGCGAGGCCGCCCGCCATGAAGACCAACCCGAAGAGCATCGGGAGCACAAAAAATAGGCTCCCTCCCCTCAGGAGCTGACGCGCGAAGAAGCCCGCGCCCCACAGGCCCGGCGCCGCGAAGGCGAGCCCCATGGCCAAGATCCACAGCCCCATCAGCAGGGTCAGCGGGTTGACGGACTGCGCACCCGCCGGCACCAGGGCCGTCCAGCCGTCGTGGTCGGTGGTGACGCGGAGGGTGTTGCTGACGAGTCCGGGCTTCATGCGGCCCTGTATCCAGCAGGGGGCGGGAGCCCGGACACCTCGCTCACCGAGGCCCTGCAGCCCCGCTCTACAGGTCGATGCTCGCGATCGCACACAGCGCGGTACAGGCTAGGCTCGGAATGCCCGCTGCTCGCGGAAGCTGGCCTCGGAGCGTCGAGAGCCTCACAGAGACGTGGATGCCGCGCGTCGCTTCCAAGGCCGGGAGACGCGCGGGTCCGGCGAAGGCGCAGGCTCCGACAGCCGGACCTCGAGCCTTGGCCGGGTGTGGCTCACGCTCGGGGGAACCATAGCTGTGGTAGTGCAATGAGCCCCCGCATGATCGAACGGGGGCTACCCGTCCGAGGGCGAGGTGTCCGCGCCACGGGTGTCCAGGATGCGCTACCCTCTCTGCGTGCTCCACGAGATGGTCATGCCCATCGCCCGCTGCGTCTTCGTCGCCCCGTAGGTCCCATGCAGATCGCCGAGAGCCCCGACCGCTTGCTGGCCCACTTGGCAGAATGCGGGCAGACCCTTGATGTGCTCGTGCTCTCGACTGCAGCGGAGGTGATGGCGGCGTTCTTCGACGGTGATCAAGCCGAGGGGCTGGCGTCTTACGGCGGCGAGGAGGACATGCTGATCGCAGAGTGGGCCCCCCCGTTTCGGGCCGAGGGGCTCGAGGTGATCCTGACACGCCAGTGGATCGCGGCCACGGGGGCCATCTGGCAGCTGCAGCTGAGACTGCACTACCCGGAGGTGACGCTGGCGCCCGGGTCGACCGACTGGCAGGGGACAAGCGCGGGCTTCTTGACGGGGCTGGCGGGGCTGATCGGCGAGCTGGCCGATCGGGCTCCCGGGTCCGTGGGGTGGGTGCTGGACCCGGCTTAGGCGCGTACCGCGTCGTTGCTGCAGGGTAGGGCGAGCCGTGCGGACATTCGGGCGTTGAAGACCGACGTCGAAGACCGAGCAGGCCGAGGGCCAAGAACAGACCAAGGGTCCGCAGGCGCTGGTCCTCTGTGCGGCATCCACACGCGGAAGGCGCCGCCGCCGAGATCGTCACAGCGGACGCCCACCGCATGGCCGACCCGCATGGTCCCTCCTGGACTCCGACGGTACACGCGTGGACGTTAAGGCTCAAGACACGCGATCAAGGAAGAACCCACACAAAAGTACCGGTCACACATTGAACCGGGAGGGTGTGGCGCAGGGCGGGTGTGGCGCAAGTGGCGGTTTGAAGGGGGTTCGCGGGGAGTGGGGTGGTTGGGGAGATCCGCTGGAGTCCGACGGAGTCCGCTGGGTTTTGGGCGGGGTGTGTAGTGAGTGTGTAGCGGTCTTGGGTGTGTGAGAGGGTGCTGATGCCGAGGTATCGCTACCATCCGCAGAGCCGACCCGCAGAGTGGACACCGCTGGTCGTTGACGCAGGGGCACATGCCACCGATTCCAACGCCCTACCGGTCGCGAGACAGACGTAGGTGGCGGCGCGGGCACCGCGTGCCGACGCAGGGGCGATGTAGGTGCGAACACCCCGGGGAACCGCATCCGTTTGACGCCGGGCGGCAACAGCACGCTCGCAAGCCTGATTACGTGCACCTCGGGCCGCAGCCGCACACCGAGCCACCCGGACCGCCACGGCTGCTTGAAGCGGATGCAGACGCGGCGGTCGTCGTCCCGCGACAAGCGGCACAGAGACACCGCTGCGCGGACAGTGTAGCGCACGCGCCGCTCCCTTCCGTGGCGGTCTTCCGCAGCCACGCTCACGTCCGCGGGCACCTCGAGCCCCGCGCAGCGGGCTTCCCACCTCCGGTACAGCCGCGCCACCCGCTCCGACCGGGCTGACTTCGGCCCCGTCTCGATCTCGGCCTCCTGGGCCAGGCGGTCCAGCCAATCCGCCGCCGGTCGGCCTCTCGGGGCTCCAGGGTTCGCTGCCACCGAACACAGGCGCAGTGCAAGGCGCCGGCCGGTGCCTCGGCGAAGGCCTCCAGCACTCCTCGCATCGGTACCGGCGCCGCGACGAAGCGGGCTCCGGACGGAGTCGGCACGAAGACGCCATCGGGCACGAGCTCATGCACATGCTGGAACAGCCTGAGATCGCCCATGAAGGACAGGACGAACGCCATCATGCCCGACTGGCCATCTAGGTGTTTTGGGGTGGATGGCCGAGCGTGCGCCTGCGATGGCCGGCTGCTGTTCGACCCGGCGAACCAAACGCCGGACACGTAGGAGGTGCTCGACAGCTTCAGGCACTCACCCGACCTCAAGGCCCGAGCACCGCCTGTAGCCAGTTGATCTACACCGAGCCGGGCAGCAAAGTCTTGGTCGGGATGCCGTCGTGCGCAGCGCCGGGTTTGACGCGCACCCTATTCCCAAAGCAAAGACGGAAGAAGTCTATCAGAAAAAATCGAAGGAGAGCCGACCAAGCACCAGCAGGGCGTCCCCTTCTCTCTCTCCCGTACAGAGGCAGCCAGCTGGTACGATAGGGCTTAAAGCACGTAATGCACTTTATACCCTGGACGAGCGTGGGAGACGCTACCCCGACAAACAAGATCGCAACCCATATTCACCTTAGTCCCTGTATCTCTCCGGGTCAATTGGTGATTGGCGACCCCTCCAGTTCTCAACAAATCCATCTGGCATACATTGGTCGAATGCCTGGTAGCCGCCTCGGTATTTGGCCGCGACCTGACAATAACCATTGGGATTCCAAAGACTGCCGATTTTTTTGCAACAATGCTCTGCATATGCAATAATATCTTCCGTTGAAAACAGGCCCAAGCCTGCCCGCTCTCTCCTCCTTGTCTCCTCTGCTTCTCGCTCTGCCCGCCGTCGCGCTT
>PKDJ01000090.1 GCA_002862545.1 Pseudomonadota bacterium | reverse complement strand
ACCGAGTCGATCACGTACACGGGTTTTGCGTACGGGGGCGGACTGCAGGCGTCTGCTGGTTACGGCGTCCTCGATCTAGACAAGCTGCGTGGGATCATCGAGCTGGGCACTGCCTGGTCCACCGACGGTGCGCGGAGCTACCTCGGTTTCGGTGTTCGTGTAGGGATTGTTCCGACCGTCCCACGGTTCAAGGGGTGAGTAAGGGCCGCTTCGGCGGCTTCAGGAGATCTGGTATGCGTTTCCATTATGGCCGGCTCACGGGCGCCGCTCTGGTGTCCTTTTCGCTCCTCGGTGCGGTCTCGACTTCGGCACAAGCCGGCGAGGTTCGCTTCGCAGGGGAGGGGCATGCAGAGAGCCCTTCATGGTCGCTCGATGGTGGCCACATTGCGTTCGAGGTCAACAACTTGGCTGGTACCGTCGACATGTACGTGTCGGCCGTTCAGGGAGCGATCGCCAAGGACGGCAAGAAGGTGTCGCTTCCTGGCGGGAGCAGCGCGTTCGGGCAGAGTGGCTCCGTCGTGATCAACCCGACGTGGCACCCCCAGGGTGTGGTCGTGTTCGAGGGCTCGAACCAGGGCGGCAACATGCGGCTCTACTACGTCGAGACCACGAGCAGCTCTGCGAACGAGATGGTGAAGACCTCCGAGATTCCGGGTGACCTCACGTTCCCCAGCATCACCACCGACGGCAACACGATGACCTTCATCGCTGATGCCACTGGCAACGGCGACATCCGCACGCGCGAGACCTCGGGCAAGCTCGGTCAGCTGACCAACTCGTCGCACTCCGAGATGTTCCCGCAGTACAGCAGCGATGGCAACACCGTCGTCTTCAGTCGCAAGCGCAACAACACCGAGGACATCTTCGTGCTGCCCGCGATCGGTGGGGAGCCGGAGCTGGCAGTGGGCGGGTCGGGTGACCAGACGCGGCCCCAATACGCTGCGGGCGGCGCCATCGTCTACTTCGACAACGGCCGCGGCCAGGACATGTGGGACCTCGGTGTCGTCTCCTCCGCCGGGGGAGACAAGAAGACGCTCGCGAAGGGTATTCGCCTGCCGACTCGCGCTCGTCCTTCAGTCAGCCCGGACGGCAAGTACGTGGCCTACACCTTCAACGACCCGACCAAGTCGTCGAAGGTGATGCTCTCGGCCGTCGATGGCTCGAAGACCATCGAGATCGACACGACCTTCGAGGCCTGTGGAGACCCGGCCATCGGCGTGCAGGGCGGACGGACGCTGTTGGCGTACACGGCGCTTCCGAACGCGGGCGCAGACTGGCGCTTCCTCTACGTCGAGGACATCACCGACAAGCTCTAGGGTCGGCGAGCTGCCTGAGGCCGGGTGCTCCGCGAGGAGCACTCGGCCTCTGTGCTCAGAAGGCCTTGCAGCTCATCTCGGAGGTGTACGTGATGTGGTTCGCGTTCCACCCGCCGAAGCCAATCGTGTCTCCGTTGCTGGAGAACCGTGTCTCGGCGGTGCCGTCGGCGTTGAGAATCAGCGTGTAGGAGAGGGTGACGTCCTCCTCTCCGACGTAGATCTCCACCCCGTCTTCGTTCGGGAGACAGGTGGTGAGTCCGGCGTTGACCACGGCGTTCATCTCGATGGCGGCGTTGTCGCCCTCGAGGGCGCCCGTGTGGGTGCCCGTCACGTCCCAGATCACCTCGCAGTCGATGTAGCCGAGGTCCTTCATGTTCTGGTTCATGTAGAGGACCCACGTCTCCGTTCCCGTGATCTCGCCGCAGCTGTCTACCTCGAAGTCACCGACGAAGAAGGTGGTCGCCATGTTGGCGATGTCCCAGTACGGCGAGACCGAGCATGCGTCTGCTTGGTCGGCCAGGCCGGCGAAGGGGTCGGCGAGATCATCCGAGGCTGTCGGGGCACAGGGGGTGCCTCCGCCACCTCCCCCAGCCGTTGCGCCTGTCGTGCCGCCACCGGCCGTGTCTCCGGGCTCGGCCTTGTCACCGCCACAGGCGATCAGGAGCATCGCGAGAGTCGTCCAGCGCGTCATCTTCAGTCCTCCATGTCGGGTAGACTACCCGATATCTCTGGGCCTTCGCGGGTGAATGCGTGAAGGCCACGGCGGTGTATGACCTCATCGAGGTCCGGCAGGGTCGCAGCTCCGCAGCGGGCAGCCTCTCGAAGGGCATCGGCGAGCCACTCCGGTCCGGAGTCACCCACGGCCAGCACGGCGGCCAAGAAGTGCTCTCTCGCTGTGTCGGGATCGCCACGGTGACGGCTCAGCTCGCCTGCGGTCAGGGCGCGATGAAGGTCCGCCCTGGGGTGCTCGAGTCGCGCAGCGGCCTCCTCCCATGGTGGGAGGTAGGACAGGGCATCCTCCCAGCCGAAGCGGAGACCAGCACGCGCGACCGACTCTAGGAACCAGTAGTCGGCTGTGCGGTCGCCACCGGTGTCTTCCATGGCGTCTTCGAGCGCTTCCCAAGCCAGCCACGCGAGCCTGTCGGCACCGGCCCAGGTCGCGCCGCGCAGCACCGTCCTGGCGACGTCTCGCTGAACCCAGAAGACGGAGGCCGGTGTGTCAGGTGCCTCTGCGTGACGATGAGGGCCGCTCCCGAACCGCCGCGGGGTCACCGCAGCCCACCGCTCCAAGAGCGCTGAGAGTGCATCCAGCTCTCCTCGGCAGGCGAGGGGCCAGGCTGCATGGACTTCGCCCATGGCCGCGAGGAAGGGATCGCCGATCCGTCGGTGGTGTGCGGTCCATGCCTGCCAGAGTCGCTCGGGTCGTCGATCCCCATAGCCGAGCTGATCCCAGGCCAGTCGGGTCATGGGCCCGACGGCCTTCAGGCCTCCTGCGTAGTCGGCAAAGGGCTCGTCGAGCTGCAGGAGCGGCTCGATTGCTGTCAGGGCGCCAGCGGGGTCCTCTTGGTCAAAGGCAGCCTTTGCGGATCGCCAGCGGGTAATGGAGACCCAGCTGAGATCGCCGAGTCTGTCGGCGCACGCGACCGCCTCGGCGAGGGCGTGACGAGCGGCACCCAGGTCATCTTCAGCCCGCGCACGCCGTGCCTCCGCGAGATGTGACTCGATCATTGCCACGGCGGTCATGCCGGTCGTCCTTCTGGTCCAAGATCGCCACCCAGTCCAGCGGGCGGGTGTCGGATGATACTTCGCCTCATGCTCTCGCTCCCACACCTGTCGGTGCCAACGGGGCCTGCGGCGCTCGCATGGGCTGTGGCGGTGCTGGGGCCGCTGTGGCTGAGGGTACCGCTCCACCCTTTGCTGCGAACGATGGTGCCGGGGCTGTCGGCCGTGGCGCTGGGTGCGCTCGGAGCCCTGCTCGTACAGCCAGGAGCGCCGTCCGTGTCAGGCCAGGCTGTCGCCTACGTGCAGGCGGTCGACAGCTGGCTGCACGGCCTGCTCGCCGGTGTGACGGGCGGGGTCTGGACAGCCTCGGTGTGGGCATGGCGAAGCAAGCCGGTGACCTCCGTGGCGCGTATGCCGGCCTTGATCGGGAGCGCCCTGGCCGCACTGCTCGTGGCCCAGGGAATCGGCATCGCCATGGGGGGCGCGCACGGGTGGTTGCTGGTGCCCATGATGACGGGGCACGTAGCCATCGGAGTTCTGGGGATGGGCATGGCGCGTCGGCGCCTGGGGAGTCACACCCTTGGAGTGACCGTCGGAGGAGCCGTCCTGGCATCATGGGCAGCGGCCGCCTGGGGGCTCGAGGCCGAGCTCTACCGGCCTGTAGTGAGCGGTGCGATCGACCCGATGGACGTGGCGGCTATCCAGGCGGCGGCAGCCTCGCTTTGGGTCACGGGGCCGGGCTTGGTCGCGGCGGTCGCAGGGGTGAGCTGGGCCGCTCGGGAAGGCGCGAGGTCTGCCTCCCGCATGACGGGAGAGGTCGTGGGCGGGAGCCTAGCTCTCGGGCTTGGCCTCGGCCTCATGGGGCTCACGACGCACACGCTCGCGCCTCACGCACAAGGGGCCGCGGGGGGGAGGCTCGGCGGTATGGCGGCGGAGGAGCTTCCCCTGGCCCGCGGCTCCACGGGGCTGCCTACGGGAGCCTGCGTGGCCTCTGGGTCGGCTGACTGGACCATCCGAGAGCGCTTCGAAGGCGTCACGAGCTGTGAGGGCCCGCTGATCGTAGGCGCTCGTGGTGAGGAGTCGGCAGCCAAGGTCGTGCGCCACTCGTGGTCCGAGACAGCACGACCACTCGAGGTGTTGGTCCGCATTCCTCGACGTGCGACCGAGGGGGGGCCCCTGCGCTACGCCGATCGTCGGGTCTTCGAGGTGGGCTGGGTGCCCGGTACACTCCCGTCCTCCTTTGCACCGGAGGCAGGCACCCGAGAGCAGCTCGACGCGTGGCTGACGAGGCAGACGGCAGGCTCGTCCCTGTCGACTCCCGAGGCTCAGAACGTGTGGGTGGTCGACACCCCCCGGGGGGCGATGGTGCTCCTGTCGAGCCTGGGGATCACGCTCGAGGAGGGAGCCGAGGGGCGCCGAGCACTCGCAGAGCTCTTGGCACCGCTCGAGTCGCCGCGGCTGGTGCAGGTTGCGGCCGACGGGTGGACCCTCCAGCAGATGGTGGATCTGTGCGTCGACGCGCAGGCGCTCGTGCCCGGCGACGTGCCCTGCGTGTGGCTGACGAGGTAGATTCACACATGTACCTCTTGCTCATCACTCTCGGCTGTAGCAGTGGACTCAAGCCGTCTGATGTCGGCGCGGACACCGCCGGCACCTCCTCGACACCTGCGGTCCCGTCTGTCAGCGAGGAGGTCTGTGGGGATGGCCTCATCCAAGGTGACGAGGAGTGCGACGGTGACGACTTTGGAGGGGTCACCTGCATCGACCTCGGCTTCAACACCGGTGAGGTGCTCTGCACGCCGGGCTGCTTCGTCGACGACGTGAACTGCAGCAACCGTGGCGACTGCGAGGACAGCTGCGTCTACGCAGAAGACGGTGCCTGTGATGATGGCGGGCCCGGCTCGACGAGTGCCGTCTGCGCGGTGGGGACCGACTGCGCGGACTGCGGATACCGCCTCTGCGAGGACAGCTGCACCTGGAAGGGCGACGGCGCCTGTGACGACGGTGGGCCTGGGGCAACGGGTGATGCCTGTGCCTACGGCACCGACTGCTCCGACTGCGGCGTTCGCTGATGCTCTATCTGCTGCTGGCGCTCGCTTGTCGCTCGGACGTGGCGCCCGAGCGACCGGCTGAGGTCCAGCCGTGTAGCGGAGCAACGGTGATGGTCACGGCGGATCAGACTGTGACTGTCGACGGGCGGGGGTGTGGCTCCGTCACCTTCGACGACGTGACGATTCTCGGCGAGGGAGACCTGAAGCTCCAGTGGTTCACCGACGGAGAGTCGGTGGTCGCGGAGCTTCGCGCCGAGGGTGAGGCCACATGGGAGGGGCTTCACGCCAAGGGGCGATGGTCGCTCACGGGTGATGCGGAGCCTGTCCTCTGGCGTCAGGGGTGGCAGTCGTGGTCCGCAAGTGGCGTCTTTCCTCTGGAGGCCCCAGAGCTTGTCGACGGACGCCCGGTAGCTGGAGGTGACGATGGCACCTTCGAGGTCAGCCAAGAGACGCCCGGGACCTCGTGGTGGCTGGGAGTGGTCGGGCGAGGGGAGGGCGCTGCGCTGGGCGTTGGCGTCAGCACTGCACGGTCTTCGGGCTTCTACACGGCATTCGATCCGGATGGCACCGTGCATGCGGTGTGGGGAGCGCGAGGCGAGCGAGTGCCGCTGTCCGATGGCGACGTGCTGTACTTGGATGGTCTCTGGGCTCACTTCGAGCCGACCCCCGAGGGCGTGGTCGATCGCTGGGCGTCGACGGCAGCGAGTCTGCTGGGGCCCCGCGTGACTGAGCGGCCCGTGACGGGCTGGACCTCCTGGTACGTCTTCTACGACGACGTCACCGAGGTGGATGTTCGTGCAAACCTCGTCGAGGCCATGGCGCTTCGCGAGACCGGCACACCGCTCGACGTGATTCAGATTGACGACGGCTGGCAGCGGGCATGGGGGGACTGGTCTGCCAACGAGCACTTCCCCTCCGGCATGGCGGCCGTTGCGGCTGAGATCCGCGAGGCTGGCTTCCGGGCCGGACTCTGGATGGCCCCGTTCCACGTCTCTACGGCGCTTCCACTCGTCGATGACCACCCAGAGTGGTTTCTTCGCACTCGAGAGGGAGAGCTACACGTCGACAACGGGTACTACGTTCTCGATGCCACGCATCCTGACGCGAGTGAGTGGATGGGAGCCCAGGTCTCCCAGCGCGTCGCCGAAGGCTGGGACTACCTGAAGCTGGACTTTCTTCATGGCGGGGCCCTCAACGGTGTGCGTCATCGGCCCGTGAGTGGGATCGAGGCCTACCAGCTCGGCATGCGGACGCTGCGGGAGGCTGCCGGGGATGCAGAGATCCTCGCCTGTGGTGCCCCGATGTTGCCGACGGTCGGCTTTGCCGAGTCGTGGCGCTCTGGGCCAGACATCGCCTTCTTGGTCGCTCGAGACCCCGAGCTTGCGTTCGTGCGGAGTCAGGCCAGGGCGACGGCGGCCCGGAGCTTCACCAACGGTCTGTGGTGGTGGGTCGACGCCGACCCGGTCATGACTCGGTCTCCCGCGGATCTCGCCCTCGCGAGCGGCGCTGCCGTCGTCGTTGCTGTCTCGGGTGGAGCGTGGCTCGCGGGAGACGATCTGACGAGCCTCCCGGAGGAGCGTCGAGCGCTCGCTCTACCGCCCGCAGTCATGGCACTTCGGGGCACGCAGGTGCGTCCGAGCGTCCCTCTGCGGTTCGTCTCGGGGTTCGACACCAGCCCGCTCATCGAGCGTGCACAAGGCGACGATGTCGTGCCTACGCGATGGGAGTGGGCCTCGGGTGAGGTCGCTCTGCTCAACCTGAGCGAGGAGCCACTCACGCTGGAGGGGCCCGGTGGGGTGGAGCTTCTCTCCGGGACGACCGCTAGCCCCGGTCCCCGCACGCTCGCCCCGGGAGCTGGAGAGATCTGGCGTCCGTGATGCGGCTGAAGTGTGCCACTGCGTCGGGCAGAACCTCCGGCTGGGCGTGGCGGAACACGTCAGCATGTCGGGTCCCTGTCAGGTATGCGTTAGGCTCACTCTGCCCAGGCCACGTGCTCCGCATTGACAGAGTGCCGCGGTCCGGGCAGCATGCATCCGCGATCCGCTTTCCCGAGGGTTTGATGCCACTGTTGACGGTTCTTCTGGCGATCGATCCGGCAAAGGCCGCCACCATCGAGGTCAATCCCGATGCCTGTCTTGCTCCGGGCATCGCGTGTACGATCGGCGAGGCGGTCGATGCCGCCGCCAGTGGCGACGTCATCCGGTGGATTCCGGTCGCGGATGGGGCCGTCGCGCCGGCGATTCTCGAAGAGGTCGTGGTCGATGGCGGGCGCTTCGCCGCGCTGACCATTGAGTCCGTGGCTGGGCCGGCCTCGACCGTCTGGCGGCCGTCGGCGGGCGAAGGCACGCAGGTCATCGTCCAGAACGGCGCAGAGCTGACCCTGCGCGGCTTCCGCTTCGAGCTCGGCACAGACTCCTGCGTTCGGGGCGACAACTCCGACCTGATCATCGAGGAGTCAGAGTTCCTCGCGTGCACGCGCGAGACGAACGGCGGCGCCCTCTTCCTGAATGACGGCAACCTGACCATCACGGACTCGCTCTTCTACCAGAACTTCGCCGGCGGGAACGGCGGTGCTGTGTTCTTCGGTGGGCCGTCTGCGGCAGATGACACCCTGGTCATCGAGCGCACGCTCTTCGAGGAGAACAGGGCCAACGACGACCTGTCCGTCGGCGGTGCCGTCGCGACGCGGTACGTCGAGGACATCACAGTCACCGAGAGCAACTTTCTGGGCAACGTGTCGCTCGCCCGTGGTGGTGGTCTCTCCGTCGAGTTCGGCGATGAGCTCGTGGCCGAGGACAACACCTTCCAGCTCAACAAGTCCTTCTTCTCGCTCGTGGAGGAAGAGCTCGAGGAGGAAGACGAGGGCGAGACGGTTGGCCTGATCTACTCCACGGGCCAGGGCGGTGGCCTGTTCTTCGACGGCGAGAGCGTCGAGGCACGCCGCAACCTCTTCTGCGGCAACCTGGCCGATGATGGTGGCGGCATCTACGGGATCGATGTCGACTCTGCGGAGTACTACAACAACATCTTCGCCGAGAACTGGGCCGCGCACTTCGGCGGCGCGGTGAACTCCACGGTGGTCGATGGCCGAGAGGCGAGCGAGCCCACCATCATCAACAACACGTTCCTGAACAACAGCGCGGGCCTCTTCCCTGACCCTCAGGTCATCGTCGTCTACGGAGCGGGTGGCTCCATCTCCCTGGACGGCAGCCTCGCCGACATTCGAAACAACATCATCGAGCGAAGCTACTTCGGTGGCGGAATCTTCGCGAAGGCCGGTGAACTCTGGGAGATCGGCGACCCGATCGCCATTGAGTACAACCTGATGTACCAGAACTGCGACTCGGTCGGCTGCACCGATGAGAGCTCGCAGCACTTCACATCCGACCTCAACGCGCATGCGGTGAGCGCGAGCAACATCCACGCGCCCGCGCAGCTGGTGTACTACCGCCCCGAGGGCGACTGCTACACCGATGCCTTCTACCCGGAGGTCGGCTCTCCCGTCATCGATGCCGGCGATCCGACGATCGTGGATGCCATCGTTGGCGGCCGGTCGGACATCGGTGCCTTCGGTGGCCCAGATGCCGACGTGAAGGACGACGACGGTGACAGCTGGGTCAACATCTACGACTGCCACGATCTCAACCCGCTGATCAACCCGACGCAGGCTGACATCTGTGACCAGGTCGACAACAACTGTAACGGCGAGATCGACGAGGACTTCGAGACGGACTGGTACCCGGACAACGACCGGGACGGCTTTGGAGACGCAGAGGTTCTCGTCCCGCTGGTCGACTGCCTCGACCTCGGACCAGCCCTGGTCACCAACAACGAGGACTGTGACGACGACGACCCCGATGTCTTCCCGGAGAACTACGAGGTCTGTGACGGCAAGGACAACGACTGCAACTTGGTGGTCGATGATCCCGACAAGCTGGTGTTCGAGGCCTGGGTGCCCGACAACGATGGCGACGGCTTCGGTGAGTCCGGTGGCGGAACGATTGCCTGTGCGCCGCCTGCCGACGGTTGGGTCAACTTCGGCGGCGACTGCGACGACACCGATGCCACAGTCAATCCTGCTGCTCCGGAGATCTGTGACGAGGGAGAGCCGCTCGACAACGACTGCGATGGGCAGATCGACGAGGAGCCCACCGAGGCCACGGCCCAGTGGTACCTCGACGGCGATGGTGACGGCGTCGGCGCCGGCGAGCCTGTCGTCCAGTGCGAGGACCCGGGCGTTGAAGACGGACTCGCCTATGTCAACGAGGACGGCGACTGCGACGACCTCGACCCCACCTCGTTCCCGGCGGTCACCCGAGCGGCCGACGGCCAGGCGGTGCCGGGCGGTGTGGATGTCTGCGATGGGCGCGACAACGACTGCAACGGCGCGGTCGATGACGACATCACCCAGCAGACGGCCTGGTACCTCGATGCGGATGCGGATGGCTTCGGTGACAACGCCACCGCGCTCTTCTCCTGTGACGAGCCCGGAGCCACCTACGTGGTGAAGGGGGGTGACTGCGACGACGAGAACCCCGACATCGGTGAGTGCGCGGAGTGTGGCTGCCAGGCCGCGCCGACCTCGGGCTCGGCAGGGCTGCTCGGCTTGCTCGGCGTCATGCTGCTGCTGCGTCGTCGCCGCGACTGAGCCCGCCGGAGCTTGGCGACGAGGCCGCGTCTCCGGACGCGGCCTTCGTCGTCTTGGGAGGAAGTCCGCGGCCGCAGACGCGACTCCAGCAGGGCAGGGGGGCTTAGGGCGCCCAGTCACCCTCGGGCCCACCGAAGGCCCCGAGATCAGGCAGCGAGCCATCGGCGTCACTCGGAGAGGTCGGGTCGCCTGCATCGATCGCACCCGCGCCATCGACGAGTGTCCAGTCCTCGTTCGTCCAGTCGCCATCGTCTGAGACGGCTGCGAGGCCAGGATTGAAGGAGCTCGGGACGGGTGGGTCGTCGAAGCCGTACCAGTCTCCCATCACATTGTTGTACATCACGGTGTAGTCGTCTTGCGTGTAGGTCGACGTGCCCGTGTCGACGCTGATGGCCTCACCATCGTACTGCCACGCGATGAGTGAGTTCGTGACCGTGAGGTCCGTCCAGACTGCCCGGAGGACGGAGCCGTGCCGGTCGGCGACATTGAGGGTCGCCGTGACGTGGTCGAGAGTTCCCGTGCTCTCCGAGCCCTCGAAGCCCGTGAAGAACAACGCTCCACCGACATCCGCGTAGTTGCCCGAGAGCACGGTGTTGGAGAGCGTGAGGTCCGACTGGTACACCTGAAGGGCACCGCCAAACTGCTCGTAGCAGGCATTATCGGCGAACAGTGCCCTCGAGATGTCGGCTGTTGTGCCGTCCAGCAGGTAGAAGCCTCCGGCGAGTCGGGTGCCGACATTGCTCGTCACGCTCACGTCCACTGCGGTCAGCAGGACATCGCTGGCGTAGACGGCGCCGCCGAGAACACCGTGGTTGAGCGTGAGCTCCACATCCTCGAGGACGAGTGCTCCGCCATCCTTCTCGATTCCGCCCGCGTTAGCGCCGAAGCCATTCGTGATGGTCAGAGAGCGAATCGTGAGGTCTTCGTTCTCTACGCCGCGGAGGACCTGCGTCGTCCCAGAGCCGTCGAGGACGGTGAGGCCGCGACCGACGCCCTCGAGCGTCACGTCCTTCCCCTCCAGATCGAGCCCCGTGGGCCAGACCCCCTCGCCGATGCGTACTGTCTCTCCTTCGACGACCGCATGGACGGCAGCCTCGAGGGTGCCGTAGTCCTCGGGCACGAGCACGTCTCCAGCGACATGAACGGCGACGTGGTCGGGTGCAGAGAAGGCTCCTCCTCCCTCGACGACCAGCTGAAGAACGAACAGTCCGGGGGTGTCGGGGGTGAAGCGGACTGTCACCGTGTCCGAGCCTGCGAGGTCGTCTGTCGTGAGCGAGGAACGCCCAGGCTGATCGACGAGAGACCAGCTGTAGGCCAGTGCATCGCCGTCCCCGTCGACAGATGCAGCGCCCGAGAGGGCGACTTCTTCACCGACTGGGGTGTCGTCGACGTCATCACCGGCGCTCGCCACGGGGCCCAGGTCGGTGGGGTCGCTCGGATCGAAGCCCGCATCGATCTCGTCGAGATCGGACACCCCGTCGCCGTCCGAGTCCTCGTCGCGAGGGTCGAGGCCGAGGGCAAACTCCAGCCCGCTGGGAACGCCGTCCCCGTCAGGGTCCGAGTCGGCGTCGTCGAGGGTCGGGTCGAGCCCGACCTCCAGCTCCCATCCGTCCGCCATGCCATCGAGATCGAGGTCGACGTAGAATGCATCGAAGCCCTCTGGGGCCCCCTCACCGCCGAAGGCGCCGAGATCCGACGCGGTGCCATCAGGGTCGACAGTGGAGCCCACGTCGCGCCAGCCGCTGTCGTGGCGGAGGCGGTAGTCGT
>PKDJ01000089.1 GCA_002862545.1 Pseudomonadota bacterium | reverse complement strand
AGGCCCGCGCGGCTCGATCCTGCCAGCCTGGACCGGGTGTGGCTCAGCCTGGCTGCCTACCAGGACTACGCGGGGCCCGGCTGGTCTGGAGACGCATCCTTCCTCGGTGAGGCGCGGTCGGGCGAGGTGGTCTCGCTGCAGAACGATCCCTACGGGATGTTCTCGACGCTGCCGACCGAGGACTGATCGCCACCGCTACCAACGGTGACGGGCGAGCTGTCGTGCGTCCCGGTACGTCCTCGCGACGAGGAGGGAGCGATGGGCATCGACAGTGGCGGCACGTTCGAGCTCGGCGGGGAGCTGCGGGTTCATCGGCTCGGCTTTGGTGCGATGCGGCTCTGCGGAGCCGGGATCTGGGGCCATCCCGCCGATCGCGGCAACGCCAGCCGTGTGCTCCGGCGAGCGCTCGAGCTCGGCATCGACTTGATCGATACGGCAGATGCCTACGGACCCGAGGTCAACGAGGCTCAGATCGCCGAGAGCCTAGCGCCCTACCCCAAGGGTGTGGTGATCGCGACCAAGGGAGGCCTGGCGCGGGGCGGACCCAACGTCTGGGAGACGGATGGTCGACCGGAGCACCTTCGCCGCGCCGTGCAGAACAGCCTGCGGCGTCTCGAGGTGGACTGCATCGATCTCTACCAGCTCCACGCACCCGACGACGCGGTGCCCTTCGCCGACAGTGTGGGCGCGCTCGCTCGGGCTCGAGAGGCTGGGTACATCCGCCATGTCGGGCTGTCGAACGTCAGCCTCGCCCAGCTCGAGGAGGCGAGGGCCATCGTGCCGATCGCCAGCGTCCAGAACCGCTTCAACCTGACCTACCGCGGTCGGGAGGATGTCCTCGACCGCTGTACGGAGCTCGGCATTGGCTTCATCCCCTGGTATCCGCTGGCAGCGGCCGAGCTCTCGCAGGCTGACCGGGGAGCGCTGCGAGAGGTCGCCGATGCGCACGGTGCCACGCCCAGCCAAGTGGCTCTGGCGTGGCTCCTCGGGCGCTCGCCCGTGATGCTCCCGATCCCTGGCACGAGCCGCGTGGCTCACCTCGAGGAGAACACGGCGGCCGCAGACCTCGTGCTCACCACGGCGGAGCGGGCTCGGCTCGACGCGATGGCCTGAGGCGAGACGCTCATCGCTGAGCCGGGCGTCCCAGAGGGCGAGGAGGCGCCACTCCGCCTCGCCGCAGAGCTCACGACGATACCGAGCGGATATGCGCAACCCCGACTACAACACGCTCGTTCCCTACGCCTTCGTCGCCATGCAGTGTCCTGCGTGCGGTCAGGCGGGGCTGACGGTGCAGTCGCGTCACAACGGGCTGGTCTGTGAGGCCTGTGCCCAGACTTTTCCTGGCCTCGCCACGGTTCCGGACCTCGCTCCTGGCCTGGGCGAGTCCCTCAGTCGCCTGCGGTGGCTGGCACGCTGGAGCCGCACGGCTCGCTGGGTTCGTCGGAGAGGTCGGCCGACGATCGATCGGTGGACGAGCGGCAGGACCGCCGACGATCGGGATGCCTGGGTGGTCTCCTGGCTTCGACCTGTCGATGGTCCCGTGCTCGATCTCTGCACGGGCGCGGGGCACACGGCGGGCGCGGTCGCGCGGTGGATGGGCGCGGGTCGCGTGATCGGTGTGGACGCCAGCTTGACGCTGCTTCGCCAGACCCAGTCGAGTCCCCTCGATCCGGGACTTGCATACGTTCGTGCGGCGGATGAGCGGCTGCCCTTCCAGGACGGCTCCGTCGGCGCCGTGCAGGCCATGGCGGGGCTGCATCAGACGCCGAGCCCTCTTGGTCTGGTCGCCGAGGTCGGCCGGGTGCTGGCTCCAGGCGGTACCTTCGTGGGCGCAGTTCACGTCGACGAGGGACCATCCGGACTGCGCTGGCTGGTCCGTGCTCTCGGTGAGCCGCCGGTGGAGCGTTCGGCCCTAGTCGACGCCATCGACGCTGCAGGCATGGCGATGGTCTCGCTGCAGCTCGCGGGCATCACCGCCTTCTTTGCTGCGCGTCGTCGGTAGCGTCCTCCGCGGGTCGCGCGAGCACCAGGAGGTGGTCGGGGTCGCCGACGGGCTCCACCCACACGACCGACCACGTGTCCCCGACGTGCTCCCAGACAGCGCGCTCGGCGGAGATGAAGCGCGGTGCCTCGACGGTCGGGTCATTGAGCGTGGTGAGCACGACCCAGTCGGGCGCCCGTCGATCGAACCAGTCGGCATCGAAGGGCTTCTGGCCGTGGGTGCCTGGTGCGTGACCGATGTGGGGGTCCGTGAGGCCAGCCAGATCGTGCACGGAGCCTCGGAAGGCCCAGCCGAGGCGTCCGACGTCGAAGGCAGCGATGCGGTGGATTCCAGCTGCTGTGGCACGCTCGCCGACCTGCGCGAGCTCGGCGTGGTACCAGGCCGACCCATCGGTCTCGTGCCACGCGGCACGCGCGCTCATCGTCACCCACAGCAAGGCAGCGAGGCCGGCGAGGCGCGGCGGAGCAGACGCCAGACCGACAGCGAGGAGGACGGCGGCCTCGGCGAGGCGACGATGCGCCGGCATCCAGTCCCCTCCCGACAGGGCGACCCCGAGCCCGAGCCAGAGAGCGAGCGTAGCGAGGCGTGGGGCCCACCGTGCGGCGGCGACGGTGGCCAGGAGGCCCGTCCAGAGCAGACCGTCCGCGACGTAGCTGGCGCCAGCCCAGAGATCGGGCGCCTTGGCATAGGCGGTGTTCGGGAGCCACTCCCCGTACACGACGAGTCGGCCGAGGAGCAGCGCGAGCCATGCACACGCGCCGGCGGCGAGCGGCCAGCGTGGCCCCTCGCTGCTGCGAGCACGAACGGCAGCGAGGCCGATGATCATCCAGGGTGCCTCGGGTCGCGTCCAGGCGACGCCGATGAGGGCCAGGGTGCCGGCCCAGGTCGGCAGGGCTCCTGTGGCCCAGGCTGCCGCCGCGGTCACCAGGCCGACCCACAGCGTGGTCTCCAGGCCCGAGACGGCGTGGTAAGCCAGTCCACCCGAGGCCGCGAGGACGACTCCCGTGACGGTGGCGCCCCAGACGGGGCGAGGCGAGCGCTCGGCGGCCCAGAGGGAGGTCCAGCCCACCACGCCGACCCAGCATGCGGCCCCGAGACACCGCAGAGGCAAGATCGGATCGAGCCCCATCGCGACGATGGGGACGGCCAGGAGTGCCCACAGCGGGCTCGACACCGACTCCGTCACGGGGAGGGTCATGTCGTAGGTGGGAGCGCCCGTCTCGAGCCACGTCCGGGCGACGCGGGCGACGATCCAGGCGTCATCCAGCGCGTAGTCGAGTGGCGCCCACCGCAGCGTGTGGAGGCCCGCCGCGAGCGCACACAGCGCAGCGACGGCCCGCACCCGCTCGGTGTGGAGCTCACTGGAGGTCGACGGTGACCTCAGCAGTGCGCTCGTCGGGGTTCACCAGCGTCACGGTCTGGACGCCATGCACCGACTGGGGAACCAGTGCGATCACGGTGTTTTCGTCGAGGATGCGCACACTGGGCGCCTCGACCTCTCCGAAGCGGACCCATGGCCCCTGGGACGTGCCCTGGAAGCCCTGGCCAGTGAGCGTCAGCTCACGGTCGACCGTCACGGGGGTGTGGGTGAGCGTCACCGGCTCGAGTGAGTCGAGCCGGGTGGCGTCGATGCGCGGGCCGTCGAGGCTGTCGGCAGTGCCGCAGGCGGCCAAGAGCACGAGGAGGAGGGGCCTCATTGGGTGAACTCCACGTCATCGAGGAACAGGTGGCCAGAGGCGGTGATGTCGGCTCGAATGCCGACGCCGTTCAGGCGATCGAGGTCGAGTGCGGGGTTGGCGGCTTCGAAGGCTGCCAGGGGAATCCGAGTGGTGTGCAGCACCGACTTGTCCGGGAAGGTGTCGTACCAGAAGCCGCCCTCGTGGGTGATCGGCCAGGCGATGCGGCCGTGGTCGGACAGGCGCACCAGCGCGAGATCACCGTCGACATCGCGAATGCCGACGGACAGGTCTTGCTCGGCCCCGCGAGTGTTCAGTCCGCTGGTCTCAAGCTGCGCGAGCTTGAGCGAGAGGTAGGCCCAGGGCGTCGCGTCGAAGTCTGCATCGGGGAGAATGGCGGCCCAGAAGGGGCTGCCGGAGCTCCAGCTGAGCTCCAGGCCGTCCGTCTCGTGGTAGAGCGTGCGCCCCGTGTTGTTCATCGAGACTTCGTCGGCAAAACCCCAGCCGCGACCCAGCACACTCGTGCCGATGTCGGTCGTGCCGAGGCCCGAGCCGGTCTCGAAGCCGTCGATCGTGAAGTGGTCGGGGTCGGAGTACATCGAGATCACGTCGGCCGCGTCGGTGAGCGGCGCCACCTCGGGTCCGACGAAGACGCTGGAGGGCTCGTCTGGCTCGAAGAGCTGCCGGTAGGCGAAGCTCCCAAGGTAGCCCATCGCCAGGTCATGATGGAGGTCGCGGGAGATGTCGGCATCCCCCTCACCACTGAACGTGATCGACTCGGTGAAGAAGAAGTGGTTGGCGCCATGGATGTAGTGGAAGAGCTTGGTGTCGGCTGTCGACCGGTCGTGCAGGAAGATCG
This sequence comes from Pseudomonadota bacterium, assembly GCA_002862545.1. Lineage (GTDB taxonomy): Bacteria > Myxococcota_A > UBA796 > UBA796. The sequence goes on along the minus strand of PKDJ01000089.1, from coordinate 6,979 downwards.
GCATGCCCGAGCTGACATCGCCGTCCTTCGACCCGTACAGCCCCATGTAGGGCATGCCGTCCAGGGTGTAGCCCTCGAAGTCGGTCGGAGCGATGGTCCCGACGCCGACGATCGGCAGGGGGCTCCCGATGGCGGCGTTCTGCACCGCCGCAGCCACGGAGCCCTCGCCACCGCGACTGTGGCCGATGATCACGGCTCGTGAGTCGTCCACCGCGGCGGAGAGGCCGGCGGGAGGGACGCCCGGCTGTGCGTCGACATCGTAGGTGCGAGCCAGCGTCTCGCGGATGAGGTCGCCACGCTGCGGAATGGCTGCAGGGAACGAGAACTCGCCGACCACGTCGAGGTTCACGGAGGTGGCGATGATGCCCCACGACGCCAGCCGCTCCAGCAGGTAGCCGGCCTCGAGGTGGTTGGAGTAGAGCGTCGGGCCCGAGTGGAAGCGGCCGTGAGCGAACACCACGACGGGGAAGCTCCCCTCGGCGACCGAGCCGTCAGGGTTGGTCGGGTAGGCCATGCGGCCGTAGTTGTCGACGACGAGCGGTCGACCGGTGTCGGGGTTCGTCGTTTCGAACGACCCCCAGTCCCAGTCCCAGGTCGCGACCTCGTAGGGACCGGCCTCGAGCTGGTCCAGGTCTTGGGCGAGTGCGAAGCTCGCCAGCAGCATCACCATGTGGCCTCCGTGGAAGGGCACCCTACCGCCGACTCTCCGTGTTCACCGTCAAGGGATGGTGACCTCCCCAGAGCGGCGGACCGGAGGGCTCTTACTGCAAATGACCGCTGAATGAACATCGGTGTCTGACGCGCTCGCCAGCCCGGACTCAGGCGCTTGGGATTCCAGCGATGTGCTCTAGGAACCGCCCCACCGTGCCACCGCCGTCGGGCAGCTCGACGACCTCGGCCAGGGCATCGTCCACGTAGGTCGGACTGAACGGCTCGAGGAGAGGCCGTCGCCGTTCGATGGCACTGCGCACGTAGGCGGCGTCGAACTCGGGGTGCCACTGGACCGTGCGGCAGCGCCGGCCGAGAGCCATGGCCTGGATGTCCGTGCGCTCGCTCCTCGCGAGCACGCGGGCTCCTGGAGGAGCCTCGTAGACCACGTCGAAGTGGAGCTGGTACGTCTGCAGTCTGCTGCCGACGAAGAGGGGGTCGTCATCCAGGATCTCGACATCGCCCATACCGTACTCGGGCCCGCGGGGGTTCGGTCCGGTGGATCCACCGAGGGCGTGGGCGAGCAGCTGGTGCCCGTAGCAGACGCCGAGGACAGGGACGTCCCGTGCCACGGCCTCGGCGCACCATGCTCCCGCGCGCTCGGACCACGGCGCGCGGTCGTGGACGGCGTGGGCGGAGCCCGTGATCAGGACGGCCGCCCAGTCGAAGGTCTCGGGTGGTTCGGCCTCCCGGTGTGCATCCCATGCCGAGACCCGGACGTCGAAGGCACGCATGCGATGGATGAACCAGGGATCGTAGTTGTCGGGAACACCAGGTGCAGGCAGGGGAGCGCCCGTCCGCACGATGAGAACCTCATGGGGCATGCCATCTCCTGGACATGAGCCTAGCCGAGTGGGTCAGCTCGCAGCCTGTGCGGCGACGCGATCCCGCATCGCTCGGCTGTGGTGGGCGAGGTGGGTGGCGAGCAGGAGCTGCACGCACGCCTCGAGCGCGGGATGGTCGCGGGCCAGACGCGCGAGGTCGTCGTCGTCCAGCGCTGCCGTCGTCGTGGGGACCAGTGCGCGAGCCGTCACCGTCGCACGCCCGCCATGGACCAAGCCCAAGACCCCCATCAGGTCACCACGCACGAGCGTCGCCCGAACCAGAGGGGGCTCTCCCGCACCGACGACCTGCACCTTGCCCTCCAGGATGAGCAGAGCCCGGCGGGCTCGGATGCGCTCCCCGACGCGGGAGTAGACGTGCCCGGCGGGCAGTCGCTTCGCGCGCATCAGGCGCTCGAGGATGCGCACGCCAGCGTCATCGATGGGATCGAAGCGCGGAAAGCGACGAAGGTGGCCCTGGATCAACGCACATCCCACAGGTTTCCGATGATCCGGCGCAGCCGGGACGGCGGGTCGGCCCGTCGAATCCCGAAGGAGCCGTCGTCCCGTGCGTCCAGCTCACCGACTGCGGCCTCAGAGAGGCGAGCAGCGAGCGCCTGGTTCACTTGCCGCAGGAGCGCCGAGGCGCCCGCGGGTGACGCGGCCATCAACGAGGGCAGGGCGTCGCGGTGCAGACGGAGGACCGAGACCGCGCCCTCGCAGACGACCGTGGCTGTCGCAGCATCGCCATCGACGAAGCCGATCTCGCCGAGCCAGGCCGGTGCCTGAAGTCGGCCGACGGTCACGGGCCCGTCTTCGGTGGCTACGCAGGCGCGAATCTGCCCCTCGACGAGGTGGAAGAGCCACGGCTGAGGCTCGCCCTCGGTGATGAGGACCGTGCCGTCGGACAGGTCCACGGCCTCCATGCACCCTGTCGGGGTCTCCTGCATCGAACCTCCGAGTTGCCGCACGTACCACGCCTCCGCGTGAGCGTCGGATGGAAGTCGGAGAGGGGGACCGTGTGCCGGCCGCAGCAGCCGTCGCGACAAGTCGCCCCCAACGGCGGGCCGCATGTGCGACGATGCGCCGTGCGACCCTGCCCTTGGAGGACGTCGTGACATCCCGATTTTCCTCGGTCCACCACTCCTCGTGGACCGTGATTCCAGCTTCTCCCGTTGTGCTGCTGGCGCTGACCATGCTGCCGACGTCTGCGCTCGCTTTCTGTGGCGACAGCCTGCTCGACGACCCCGTCGAGGAGTGCGACGACGGCAACCTCGATGATGGAGATGGCTGCTCTGCCGTCTGTACCGTCGAAGACGGCTGGGTCTGTCAGCAGGCCGAGTTCGAGGTCTTGGCCTCCGAGTTCTGGCCGGATGCCAGTCACGGAGAGCCCTCGTGGACGGTCTCGGACGACCGGCGGACCGTGACTCAGTCCGTGAACTCGATGGCGACCGTGTTCAGCAGCACGCTGCGAGCCGATCTGGCGCCCATCACCTTCAACGTCGAGGTCGAGACCACCTCCGACGATGACTGGATCGGGCTGGTGATCGGCTTCGAGGAGGGTGAATCCACCGATCCCGATGCAGAGTTCCTGCTGATCGACTGGAAGCAGGGCGATCAGGTCTCGGCGCTGCTCGGCACAGCTGAGGCCGGACTTCGCCTGTCACGCGTCGATGGCATCCCGCTGTCCGGCGACTATTGGTCGCACTCCGGTGCGGTCACCGAGCTGGCCTCGGCCATCACTCTCGGTGACACGGGCTGGGCCGACAACACCGAGTACGAGATCACCGTCGACTTCAAGCCCGACCTACTCCGGATCTGGGTCGATGGCGTGATGCAGTTCGACGAGCCCGGCCCGTGGCCCACGGGCACCTTCGGCTTCTACAACTACAGCCAGTCGAACACGCGCTTCGAGCTGGTCTCGCCCATCGACACGTCCGTGTGTGGCACGCCCGACGAAGACGAAGATGGTCTCGACAGCCTCGAGGAGTTCACGCTCGGCACGAGCGACGACCTTCCCGACACCGACGGCGACGGGATCCCCGATGGTGTGGAGGTCGGCTTCGACGCGGTGATCGATCCGGGCGAGACCGACCCGGCGGACGCCGACACGGACGACGATGGCCTGTCCGACAGGGTGGAGCGTGAGGGCAGCGAGGCGCTGGCCGCCTACGGACCCACCGATCCGACCGATGCTGACTCGGACGGCGATGGGATCGTCGATGGAGTCGAGGTCGGGGTGGTCGTCGGTGGGCCCGACAGTGGTGGCTTCGTGGGTGATGCCGATCCCACGACGCGCACCGATCCGCTCGATGCCGACAGCGACGGCGACGGCGTGTCTGACGGCGACGAGGACGTCGATCGCGACGGCGAGGTCGATGGCCTCGTGATCGGCGGCACGGGTAGCGATGGCGCAGGCGAGACCGATCCCCTGGACTCCGACACGGACGGCGATGGAGTCTCCGACGGCGACGAGCGAGCCCTCGGAAGCGACCCGACCGACACCGACACCGACGACGGCGGGATCGACGACGGCGTCGAGCGGGACCGGGGCAGCGATCTGCTCGATCCATCGGACGACGACTCCGACGGCGACGGCCTCACGGATGCCGAGGAGGCCATCCTGGGGACGGATCCCCTAGCGGCCGACACGGACGGCGACGGCCTGTCGGACCTCGAGGAGGTCGGACCGGATCGCAGCTACGACTTCGGATCCGACACGGATCCGCTGCGGGCCGACACGGACGGCGATGGCCTCCCGGACGGGCAGGAGGTGAGAGGCACAGGGCCGCTTGCTGACTACGGGCCCACGGATCCACTCAGCGTCGACACCGACGGTGACGGGCTGCGGGACGGGCTCGAGGTCGGGCTCGTCGGCGATGCCGATCCATCCACCACCACCGATCCGACCGACGCCGACTCGGACGACGATGGGCTCACAGACGGCGAGGAAGATCTCGACGGCGATGGTGCCGTGACCGGGCTGGTGATCGGCGGAACGGGCACCGATGGCGAGGGCGAGACGGACCCGAGCGCTCGAGACACCGACGGCGACGGCGTCGACGATGGCGTCGAGGTGAGCCTGGGCAGCGACCCGACCGACGCCGACACCGACGACGGCGGCGTGGCGGATGGCATCGAGGTCGGCCTCGGCACCGACCTGCTCGATCCGAGCGACGACGACACGGACGGCGACGGTCTCACCGACGCCGAGGAGAGTGTGCTCGGGACCGACCCCTTCAGCTCCGACTCCGATGGCGACGGCCTCAGCGATGGGGCGGAGGTGGGTGAAGACGCGCGCTACGACATCGGCATCGACACGGATCCGCTCAGCGTCGACACGGACAGTGACGGCCTGACCGACTTCGAGGAGGTCGTCGGCGCAGGGCCGCTGGCGGCCTACGGCCCGACCGATCCGACCTCCTCGGACACAGACCGGGACGGTCTGTCGGATGGTCTCGAGGTGGGCCGAGACGGCGATGCCGACCCAGGCTCCATGACAGACCCGACCCGATCCGACACCGACCGGGACGGCCTGACCGACGGTGAGGAAGATGCCGACGGCGACGGTGCCGTCTCGGGCCTGGTCATTGGCGGTACCGGGACGGACGGCGCGGGCGAGACAGACCCGACCCGGTCCGACACGGACGGCGATGGGCGGCCTGATGGCGACGAGGTGGCGGTCGGCAGTGACCCGACGGACACCGACACGGACGACGGCGGCGTCGACGACGGCACCGAGTTCGCTCGCGGAACCGATCCGCTGGATCCGTCCGACGACGACACCGACGGCGACGGGCTGACCGACGCCGAGGAAGAAGAGCTGGGTCTCGACCCCGAGAGTGCCGACAGCGACGGTGATGGTCTCACTGACCGGGAAGAGCTCGGCGATGACCGCGTCTACGACGAGGGAGTCGACTCCGACCCGCTGTCCCCCGACACGGACGGGGACGGCCTGACCGATCTCGAAGAGGTCCGGGGTGTGGGTCCGCTGGTGGACTACGGCCCGACCGACGCAGTGTCCGCGGACACAGACGGTGATGGCCTCTCCGATGGACTCGAGGTCGGACGCGACGGCGATGCCGACCCGACCACGCGCACCGATCCGACGCGGTCCGACACCGACGGTGACGGGCTGTCTGACGGTGTGGAAGACGCAGACGGCGACGGTGCCGTCAGCGGCCTGGTGATCGGCGGCACGGGCAGTGGCGGCGCGGGCGAGACAGACCCTTCTCGGGCGGACACCGATGGCGATGGCGTCACCGACGGCGAGGAGGTCGCCGATGGCAGCAGCCCGGTCGACACCGACAGCGACGACGGCGGTGTCCCAGATGGCCTCGAGAAGGGGCTCGGCACCGACCCGCTCGACCCGTCCGACGATGATGGCGACGGTGATGGTCTTGGCTACCTGGTCGAGCTGATCCTAGGCACCGACCCGTTCGACGCCGACACAGACGACGATGGTCTGTCCGACGGCGAAGAGGTCGGCGGCGACGGCATCGTCGGTCCGGACGACACCGACCCCCTCGACACCGACAGCGACGACGATGGTCTGTCCGACGGCAGGGAGGCGCTCGGCGAGGACGGGGTGCCGGACTCGGGAGACGAGACGGATCCGCTGTTCGCCGACACCGACGGTGATGGTCTGTCGGATGGCCTCGAGTCGGGAGTCGTCGACCCGATCCCCGACGGTCTGTCGGAGGACGGACGCCCGATCCTGGGCACCGACCCAGCGTTCTTCGTGGGTGATTCGGATCCAGACTCCCTCACCGACCCGACCGATCCCGACACCGACGGCGATGGTCTCTCCGACGGCGTGGAGGATGCAGACGGTGACGGTGCCTGGGAGGCCGTGATCGGAGACACGGGCGACGAGGGCGTCGGCGAGACAGACCCGCTGCGGCCCGACACCGACGACGACGGACTCTCGGATGGTGACGAGCTCGACCTCGGGACCTCGCCAGTCGATCGCGACACCGACGACGGGGGCATCACCGATGGCTTCGAAGTGCTGGTCGACCGCACTGATCCACTGGAGCGACTCGATGATCGCTCCGGCGTCGACTCCGACGGGGACGGCCTGACCGATGCCGACGAGTTCGCCATCGGCCTCGATCCGTTCGATGTCGACACCGACGACGACGGACTCGACGATGGCCTGGAGACCCTGGGACTCGACGGTGTCTTCGGCAGCGGCGACGAGACCTCCGCGCTCGATGCGGACAGCGACGACGATGGCCTGTCGGATGCGGAGGAGCTCTTCGGCGCAGACGGCGTGCTGGGCACCGGTGACGAGACCGACCCGCTCGATGCCGACACCGACGGCGATCGCCTCCCCGATGGCCTGGAGAGTGGGGTCACCGAGCCCATCCTCGGCGGCTTCAGCGACGCCTCCGGCATCGCCTACGGCGGGACGGACGGCTTCTGGCGACCCGATGCAGACCCGAGCA
>PKDJ01000303.1 GCA_002862545.1 Pseudomonadota bacterium | reverse complement strand
CGCTCGCGGCCATGCCCTCGTCGCCGACCACCTCGGACGGTCCGGCAAGGCAGGGCTTCTCGTTGGGGAGCGAGAGGTCGGCCGTCCCACCCGTTGTCGGTGCTGGAGCGGGCTTGGACGAGCGCCTCGCCCGTGGGCGGGGCACAGGTGCAGGCTCGGAGCTCTCGCGAATCTCGATGATCTGACCGACCTCGATCAGGTCACCCTCGAGGTCGTTCCAGGCCCGGAGCTGGTCCACCGAGACCCCGTGCGCCTTGGCGATGAGGAACAGGGTGTCCCCGCGGACCACGCTGTAGCGCAGGGGCTCTGGAGCCGGAGGCTCGCCAGTGCCGCACGCCAGGGCGAGGAGCAGTGCGATCACGCGAGCGCCTGACGAAGGGCCTCTTCGACGAGCGGTGTCAGCTCGTCCCAGGAGGCGTCGCTGGACTTGAGCACCGTCACGAAGTCGGTGACGGCGAAGACGGCCACGACTCCGTCTAGCTGGAAGAGGGCTGCGAGAGGGTCACCCTCGGCGTCTGCGGCAGAGTTGAGGGTGCGTGAGCCCACCTCGATTCCCACGTCGAACTTCATCGCGTGGGGGTTTGGCGTCGCCTCGGGGCGGATCTGCACGACGCGCGGGGAGGGCGCCTCGAGCGGCTCGGGTTCCAGCACCGGCTCTGGGGGCGGGTAGTCCGGATCGAGGCGGTCGAGGATGCGCCGGTTCAGCTGTCGCACGCGTGCGAGGGCCCGGCGGGCCGTCGAGCGGATCATCGGCTTCTCCTGCGGTCAGCGAGTGCGGAACCTGTCAACATCGGGCCGGCCGGCAGGCTGGCGCGTCCGCGTGGGGCTACCAGCTAACGGATCTGCAGCTTGGAGAAAGTCGTGGTTCGTCGCATCGTGGCTCTGGTCGGGTGGACACTTCTCGCGGGCGTCGTCTCGGGGTGCGAGCTCACCCCTCGCTTCGTCGAAGAGTCCTCCGAGATCGATGGCTTCCTGGCGCGAAAGGCCTTCTCGTCGGCGTGTGTCGGACTGAAGATGAGAGAGGACGACTCGCTGCGGACCTACACCGCGGAGAAGCTCGCCGAGCTCCCGCACATCAGTGTGGCGAACGACTGCCTCTGCGCGGCCCTGTACGACGCCGAGGCGCACACCTGGGACCCGGCTGTCGCCCGTGGCGTCCAGGGGAGCGAGCGAGACGACCTCGCGGAGTGTCTCGCGCCCGCCCTCGGCGATGCGCAGGTCGATGCGGAGAACCGGGCCGAGCTGGTGCAGCTGATCGGCGGAATCAACGCGAAGTCGGCCTTCAAGGCCCTCGAAGAGCTCGCTGCGTCTGATCCGGACGCCGGTGTGCGCGCAGGTGCGGCGTCGGGGCTTCGTCCCTGTACCGCGTGCGTCGACACCCTCCAGAGCCTGGTGTCCGACGACGCAGACGCGAGCGTCCGTGCGTCGGCGGCTGCCGCGCTGAAGGGACGCACCGACAAGCAGACGGTCGCCGTCCTGACGGAGGCTGCCACGAGCGATGCCGCAGGGGAGGTGCGTGCAGCTGCTCTCGACTCCGTGGTTCAGCGCCGGACGGCCAAGACGGACGAGATGGCCTGCAGCGCCATGATGGATGACGAGGACGTCCAGGTCCGGATCGCAGCCATCAAGGCCTTCCACGGCAGCAAGCGGGCATCGTCGATCAAGTGCCTCAAGAAGCGGTTGCTCACCGAAGACGAGAACGCGGGTGTGCGTGGAGCTGCCCTCGAGGCGCTCGGAGCCAGCCCGTCCGACAAGGCCGCGCTCGCCCTCTGCGACGGGATCGGTCCCTTCCTTCGCCTGTACGTGAAGGAGAAGATCGCGGACGACATCCCGAACACGAACATCATCGAGGTTCAGAACAACCGCGACTACGAGCGCTCCTACGAGTGTGTCGCCAAGGCCCTCTCGCAGGGCGGCTATTCCTGCTACGCGCGCAACCACCTCGGCCACTGGTTCAATCGCCTGGGTGGTAAGACCGGCACGCCGTGGTGTCCGGGCATGCCACGGCTCTGACCGGTCGGGTGCCGTCGCTGGCGTGTCGAAGGCTGCGCGTGTCCGGTACACTGACACGACACATGGAGGCGGAGTGACACTCGTCGAGGTGCTGCAGGATCCCACCAAGAAGGCAGCGGTGATCCGCGATGGTGTGGCGTTGATCGAGTCCGAGGTCTCGCGAAAGCGAGGCGTCTCCGGCCTGGCGCTCAAGGCAGGCTACAAGACCGTCAAGGCGCTCAAGCCTGGGATCATCCCTCACATGCTGGGAAAGCTGCTGCCGGACTTCGCTCCTGTCGTCGACCCTTTCTACGCCAAGGCTCGCGAGACGGGCGACGTGGGTGCCTACTTTCGCTCCAACACGCGCAGCATCGCCGAGGCCTTGCTCGGGGTGACCGACGAGAAGGCGAAGAGCGCGGAGAACCGCGTCATGCTGAAGGTCTACGGACGCCTGCGCAGCCAAGCCCGAGGGCATGTCGAAGAGGCGGTCCCTGGTCTGGCAAGGCTCGTCCAGACGCACGTGAGCTGAGTGACCAAGAAGCGGTCATTCCGGGCTTTTGTGCGCTCCGACGACCAGGGAGGCTGCACCTTCCGCTTCGCCTGTCTCGAAGGTCTTGGCGTTCTCGGGCTTCGAGGGGAGGGGCCCGTGGCGGCCGAGCCGGTCGAGGTGGCCCAGGTCGACGGCTTGTCTGTGAAGCACCTGAGGGAGGGACGCTTCGTGCACATCTCTGATTCAGGACGTCGGCGCACCTTCGGCCTCTGGCGTCTCGCGAACGTGCCGCAAGACGGTGAGTGGCACGAGCTGGGCCGCATCATGCACCAGGGGCTCCGGTTTCTCGTGCTTTCCCCACAGCCTTCGCCGGAGCGTGAGCGGTGAGGATCGAGGTGGCGCGAGCACGAGCGCGGGAGCGCTTCGCGGAGGTCGCCGCGGAGGAGCGGGTGGCGCTCGACCGTGGAGCGCTCTGGATCGCCGCGGAGGAGCGGCCGACTCCCTGGCCACATCGCGCGCTCGACGAGCTGCAGCGCCTGGCAGATGGCGTGGGCATGCCCAGCGCCCCCAGCAGCTACGAGGCCGTGGCACGCCTGAACCTTCATCTCTTCGAGGAGCTCGGCCTGCATGGGGCGCAGTCCGACTACGACGCGCCGCGCAACTCGTGCCTGGATCAGGTGCTCCAGAGGCGTCGAGGGCTACCGATTCTGCTCTCCGTCGTCTACATCGAGGTGGCGCGACGCTGTGGTGTGAAGGTTGATGGTGTGAGCTTCCCAGGGCACTTCCTCGTGTCTCCCGAGCACGGTGGCGACCGCTTCTACGTCGATCCGTTCGACCAGGGGCGCATCCTGCGCCGACCCCACCTGGAGAGCTGGCTTCGAGGACGGCGCGTCGACTACACGCCGGCTCAGCTCGACCGCTGGCTCTCGCCCGCGGACAATCGCCAGATCCTCGCCCGTGTCTGTCGCAACTTGAAGCATTCTTGGCTGCGACGAGGGGATCTTGAGGGCGCCCTGCGCTCTAGCGAGCGGATCTTGCTCCTCTACCCAGGGCTCGCATCAGAGCAGCGTGATCGAGCGATGCTCCTCGCCCGACTCGGCAGACAGAGCCACGCAGAGCAGGCTCTGGCGGCCTGGACTGGGGGCGGGCCGACCGGCGAGTGCTGAGAGAGCCCAGGTCAGAGAATCAGGAGCCCCGAGACCATGCCCAGCATGAGTGCCTGGACGAGGGCCCCGAGGGCAAAGGCCTTCATCGAGCTTCGTGTGAAGCTTGCGAGCATCACGCCGATCAGACCCATCTCAACGACATTCACGGCCAAGAAGGAGAGCAGCTCCGGCGAGGTCATCTGCGTGAAGGGCTGCAGCAAGGGAGACAGATTGTGCAGCAGGGCCCACGTAAGCAGCCCTCCACCGGTCGCTGCCAAGACAGGGTCTCGCGGTGCATCGGGGTGCAGGCGGACAGCGGGCTGCAGGACTGCCGCACTGATCGTCACGACGAAGGCAGTGAGCATGAAGGCTGGGATGTTGAACAGCATGTGACCCGCCACGTTGTCGAGCAGGCCCATCGCTCCCCGGGTCAGTGGGGCTGCGACATAGGTCGTCAGCAGGATGAGGCTGAACCAGCCGGTCATGGCGCTGACCAGCGGAGCCGTCGCGACACGCTGCGGTGTGCGAGCGAGGTGAGATGGGTCGAAGGGCGAGAGTGCCTCGTCGAAGTCTGGAAGATCGAGCCTGATGCGCTCGCCCAACTGGCTCGGACGTCTCTCTCGACGCGTCATCACGCCTCCGCCGCGCTGCTCATCCGGTAACGACAGCCTGCGGCAGGTGACGGGGCGTCGCTGCAACGGAGTGTCACAGCGAGGCGCGACTCATCTCACGAGGAGGATTCGATCCAGCCTGCGACCTCGGGGGTGTTGCACTGCAGGACTGCGAATGCGCCACCGGCCGCAGCCAGGAGGTTGCCGGAGAGGAAGGAGCCAATGGCCCCGGCGAGGGATGCCGTCTTGGCATTCGCCACGGCCTCACCCTGGTACATCTTCCAGCCGACGAAGGCCTGCCAGCACGCGATGCCGAGCCAGACCAGGTAGACCGGTGCGAAGCACAGCCCGAACAGACTGAGGGCGAGGCTCAGCATCACGCCGAGGCTCCACATGATCGTGAGACCGGCGCCGATGAGGTTGGCAATTCCAGCGTTCTTGTAGTTGGCAGGGGCGTCCACGTGCTGCTCCGGGAAAGGCGGTGCCAGCATAAGCTAGGCGCCCTCGACGTCAAAGTTTTCTAGTGTTGTGCTGTGTGCGCCGAGGCTGGGAAGCCGGCGGCGGCGGAACAGAGTGCTGCGGTCTCCGACCCACGTGGTTACGGAGCGACGCCGAACGGAGGCCACGTGAAGACACGCCACGACTGGACCATCGACGAGGTCCGCGCTGTTCACGACATGCCGCTTCTCGACCTGGTCCATCGCGCCCAGCAGGTGCACCGTGAGCACTTCGGCGACAACGCCGTGCAGCTCTGCTCGCTGCTGTCCATCAAGACCGGCGGCTGCCCGGAGGACTGTGGCTACTGTCCTCAGGCGGCGCGCTACCACACGGGCGTGAAGGCCGAGCGCATCATGTCGGTGGAGACCGTCCTCGAGAATGCCCGCGCTGCGCGCTCCGCTGGCGCGACGCGGTTCTGTATGGGCGCGGCCTGGCGTAAGGTGAAGGACGGCCGGCAGTTCGACTCGGTGCTCGAGATGGTCACTGGCGTTCGCGAGCTTGGCATGGAGGCCTGCTGCACCCTGGGCATGCTGACGGCAGATCAGGCGAAGCGTCTCAAGGAGGCCGGCCTCACCGCCTACAACCACAACCTCGACACCTCGCCCGAGAACTACGGCAACATCATCTCGACGCGTACATGGAGCGATCGCATCGAGACGCTCCAGCACGTCCGTGATGCCGGAATCCAGGTGTGCTGTGGCGGCATCATCGGTATGGGCGAGTCGATTGACGACCGCTGCGGCCTGCTGATGACCCTCGCCAACCAGGCCGTGCACCCCGAGTCCGTGCCGATCAACGCGCTCGTCGCGGTGGAGGGCACCCCCATGGCGGACCAGCCGCCCGTCGACAGCCTCGAGCTGGTGCGCGCCATCGCCACGGCGCGAATCCTGATGCCTGAGGCCATGGTGCGCCTCTCGGCGGGCCGGGAGCGACTCTCCCGCGAGGCACAGCTCCTGTGCATGCTCGCGGGGGCGAACTCGGTGTTCTTCGGCGACACGCTGCTGACCACCAGCAACCCCTCCTACCGCGCCGACATGGCGCTGTTCGAGGAAGCAGGCCTCCAGCCGCTCGAGCCCCGAGCCTGATGCTCTGGTGGCTGGCAGCCGGAGCCTTCGCGGGAGACCTCGACACGCTCAGGGAGCTCGCTGCGGTCGCTCCTGCAGCCGTCGAGGTGACTGCCAGTGTGGCTGAGGCGGGCTCGGAGTCCACCCCAGTCATGCTCACGGTGGAGCGCGTCTACCGGGGCACACTGCCGCTACTCGTGGCCGCCGGTGATGTGTCCGCGGAGCCGGCGGCTGACTGGGAGCTGGTCGACGGCTCGCGGTGGCTGGTGCTCGGGGAGTGGGACGGAAACGTCCTGCGACCCGCGCCCTGTGCGCCCCTCGCCCGAGTGGCGCTCGACGGGAATCAGGCGGCTCCAGCAGCTGGACCAGTGCAGGACGCGGCGACGTTGCGCAGCGCCGTGCAGGCGGCCGTCATCTACACGCAGCACGACGAGGGCAGGTCACTCGACGCGCTCTGCGCGGAGTAGCCTTAGGGAGCCTTCGCCTTGGCCTTCACCTTGACGGGCTCTTCTGCCGGGGCTTCCTCGTCATCGTGGATGTAGCCCATGGCTCGGAGCATATCGAGATCCTCTTCGGCGCCTGTCTCGCCCGCGAGCGCCCGCATCCTGGCAGCCTCACCGGGAGGAGGCACGAGGATGGTGCCGGGCATGATGGTCAGTCGTGACGCGGCTGACTTCCAGCTCCAGGTGCCGAGCGGATCCTTCAGGAAGGACAGGGTGTCGTCACCACGACTCACGCTCGTGCCACTGACAGCGAGGTCGTCTCCGTCCGGGAACACGACGTAGAGCACGACGTCGCGGGGGTTCGTGCCAGGCGTCCACGTGAGCGTGAGTCCGTCTGCGGAGAGCTCTGCCTCGCCAACCTCGGTGACCGCGCGCCTCGGCGGCTCGCCCCACGCCTGGTTCTTGGGCTTCTCGATCGTGAGCTCTGGGTCGATGAGGCCAGCGAGCTCAGCCGGCCGGGGCAGGGTGAAGACCAGAGGCTCGGTGGAGCGATGAACGCTGCCGAGGATACGCCAGCCGCGACCCACGGGAACGGACGAGACGTCAGTGGTGTGGGCGGCCTCGAGGGCCTCGTGGAAGGGCTTGAGCTGCTCCGGCGTCAGGGCGCCCGCGAGGTTCTCCAGCTCGGCCGAGTCGGTGCGCAGGTCGTACAGCTCCTCCTCGCCCGTAGCGGTGTGGAGGACGTACTTGTGGTGGTCGACGACCACCCCCCAGCGGTCGTGGCCGTAGCGTAGATGAGCGATGCCGATGGGCCGCTCGTGGCCCCAGGCTGCGTCCGACTTCTCGATGAGCGGGCGGACGCTGCGACCGTCCAGCTCGGGCCACTCGTCGTGAGGGATGCCGGCGTAGTCGTAGAGCGTGGGCGCGATGTCCTGCAGCGTGACGGGGGCATCCACACGAACCGGCTCGGCGGACTCGTAGCCGATGTCGGTGCGCAGCACGAAGACACCCTTGGTCGTGTCGTTGTAGAGGGTGTGGTTGTGCTCGAAGCCGTCGTGCTCCCAGAACTCCTCGCCGTGGTCGTTGTGCACCATCACCAGGGTGCGCCCCCCGAGGTGATCCAGGCGGTCGAAGAAGCGTGCCAGCTGATCACTGGTCCAGGTCATCTCACCGTCGTAGAGCGCCTCGATGTGAGCCTTCCGGCGGTCGTCGAGCTCGCCACGGTCCTGCATGGCGTAGACCTCCCAGCGGTTGAAGACGTCGGGGAGGCTCGGGTCGGCTTCCTCGACCCACATCGAGTTGTACGAGCCGGGTGCTCGGTAGAAGATGTGGGGGTCCATGATGTGCAGGAACATGTACACATCACGCTCTTCGTAGAGCTCGAGGAAGGTGAGCGCCTTGTCGATCTGCTCGTCGGCCTTGGACTTCCCGTCGAACCACCAGTCGTCGAAGCCCTCGTGGAAGTCGAAGCGAGGCTGGAGGTGGACGTTGGCGACGTATCCAGCCGTGGCGAAGCCCTGCGCCGAGAACACCTCGCCGATGTTGGTCGCCCCCACAGCATCGAGGGGATTGCGACCGGTCGTGGCCGAGCGGAATGAGGGGCGCGTGCGGGGGGCGCTCGTCCAGGCGGAGTCGAACACCACGGACTGACGGGCAACAGCATCCCAGGCAGGCGTGAGGTCCTTGTCGGCCCCGTAGATCCCCATGTGGTCCGGGCGGGTGGTGTCGAGCCCGATGACGATCACGCGGCGTGGCTCGCCCTCCGCGGGACCCCACACCGTGGGGGAGCCGAAGAACAGGTAGTCGAAGTGGTTGTTGGCCCCCGGCTGTGTACGCAGCTTCAGGGTGACCTGCTGCCCAGCCCACCGAGACAGGGACACGCGCCAGTGCACGAACTCCTCGCTCGGACCGCTCAAGCGGCGCCGGCCGACCTCCCGCTCGTTGCCTGCATCGTCGATCACCGAGAGGATGGCCTCGGCACCGTCGGACGAGCTGGTGAGCACCGGGGCGGGCTCCAGCGCCATCCAGGTGTCGAAGGTCGCGCCCTTCTCCGGCAGGGAGATGTCCCACTCACCCGAGCCGGGAGCGTTCAACAGCAGCCCCTGCCGGGTTCGCTGGCCGAGGCTCACGGTGTACTGGACGAACTCGGATTCCTCGAGCCCGCTTGCCGCGAGCTCGTGGCGGGCGATCAGCTCCTCGAGCTGGGTCCAGGAGACGGCGACTCCGCTCGGCAGATCGTCGCTCGGCCACGTGAGGACGATGAACTTGCCCTTGATGCGCCAGGTCTTCCCTCGGGACTGGCCCGTAGGCTTGGACGAGTAGGGGATCTCCTCGGACCCGTCGAGGACGGTCATGCCCTTCGGGGCGAAGCGTCGGGCCTCGTCACCGACGTCGAACGGCAGCTTGGCCTTCCAGACCTTGAGATCGGGGCGCTTGGCGTTCTTCGTGTCTTCCTTGAACACGAGCTCGAAGCGCGCCGAGCTGTCGTAGTCGGGGGGACGATTGGTGTCGGGGAGCACGTACCTTGCTGACGTTCGCCAGAGCTGGATCGCCGGTGTGGCACCCGTCTCGTCGACCCTGGGGGTCTGAAAGGATGCCGGACGTGGCGGCAGCGGCTCTTCGAGCCAGGTACATGCGATGAACGCGAGTGACAGCGGCAGCATGAGCCACGGCTTATACTGCGCTCCCGCCGGGATCCAGCGAACCGTAGAGCAGCGGGTGGGCGCAGAGCCAGCGAGAGGAGGGCAGATGAGCGACGGAGTCCTCGAGCGCGTCGATGCGTTCGTCTACACCCTCGGCACATGGGTCTACCTGCTCCACTCCTCCGGGGTGGCGGCGAGCGATGACGAGGCGCGGGCGCTGTGCGATGCGATCGACGACAGCAGCGACGCCACGACGGGTGACGTCGCGGGCAAGGCTCTGGTCACCTGGGTCCGGAGTCGAGTCGGCGATGCCTCCGGAGACGCGGTCGCGGCGTTCGCGCAGTCTCTGTACGGCGAGCGCGTCGAGCTCGGACTGGGTGAGGGCGACCGAGACGCTCGCACGGGCCGCCTGCGGGTGTACCAGTTCAGCGTGTCCTTGCCCTGGCTGGCCCGGATCTGGGTTCGCACGCCCAGTGCCGAGGTCAGGCCTCTGTGGTTGCTGGTCGAGCGGGTGACGGACGAAGTGACTGCTCTCGACCCGAACCCATGGGATGAAGTCGACGAGGAGCGGCACCTGCCCGTCAGCGACTTCCACGTGCTGTGGGAGCTCGATGGGTGTACCGCGGTCGCTGTTCGGCCCTGACGCGCAGTGCTGCGCTGGACCACCAGCGGTGCCGTTGCCGCACCCGCGACCGTGCAGATCCGTCTGACGCCGTCCTACCTGGGGCGCGTCGTCGCGGGCGCCCCGCTTCCCGCGCGTGCGCTCACTCACGACGAGCTGCTCGAGAACCTCTACTACTTCGTGAAGGGGAGAGTCGGTCCGAGGACGCGAGGGTGCGATGCCGTCGTGCTCTCGGGGCTCGACGATGCCGAGCCGGACGCCCTCGCCTCGGCGCTTGCCGATGCCCGACGGTGGGGGCTGCGTCGGGCCGTCGTGCATGCAGGGACGTCGGAGGGTGCCCTCGTCGAGCGCCTCGGACCGCTCGCCGACGTGCTCGTGCGGGTCATCAGCTCACCGGGGCCTGCAGTCGAGCGGGCTGGGGCCAAGTGTCTTCATCTGGCTGTCCCGCTGAGGCGCCCGGTACTGGACCAACTCGATGACATCGTCGACCGGCTGATCGCGAGACCGGCCGATCTCGTCGTGCTCACATGGCCCTACCCGGGGGGCGAGCCGCCTCCGGTCGCATCCGAGTGCGCTCCGCGGGTCGGCGAGGCGATCTGTCGCCTCGCCGAGCACGGCATGGATGTCGGCCTGAAGGGACTGCCTGTGTGTCTGCTCTCGCCCGAGCACAGGACTGCCGCCCGGAGCTGGCGGTCGGGCAATCGATGGTACGTGGATGCCGAGCATCAAAAGGATGATGCGCTCCTGTTCTTCCCACAGGTCGTGCAGCTCACCCGCCCGGACTCCTGCCGGTTCTGTGTGGCCGCGGGCCACTGCGACGGCGTGGCGGAGGAGTGGTACGACGCCGGCCTCGTCGGGTGTCTCGAGCCCATCCGGACCTAGTGGCGCGCAAAGTCCCGGTCAGGCGATCCGGAGCGGCTGCCGCTGAGTTAGATGAGGTCCACCGGGCATGACGTCCACACTCGTCGGCTCGGATCAACGGAGGTCAGCCATGCAACCGTTCGCCGAGATGGCAGAGCTGGGGCATCAGCAGGTCCTGTTCTGTCGTGACGACAGAGTCGGCCTGCGAGCCATCATCGCGATTCACGACACGACGCTGGGGCCTGCCCTCGGCGGGTGCCGCCTGTGGGACTACGCCTCGACGCAGGATGCGCTGCGTGACGTGCTGCGCCTGTCCCGAGGCATGACCTACAAGGCCGCGGTCGCGGGCCTCGATCTTGGCGGTGGCAAGTCCGTGATCATCGGCGACCGTGGCGTGAAGTCCGAGGCGCTCTTCCGCTCCTTCGGCCGGCACATCGCCTCGCTCGGCGGTCGCTACATCACCGCCGAAGACATGAACACGAACGTCCAGGACATGAACTGGATCCGTCGGGAGACCTCGTTCGTCACGGGTGCGAGCCGCTTCGAGGGTGGCTCGGGAGACCCGTCACCTGTGACGGCCTGGGGCGTCTTCCATGGCATCCGTGCGTGCCTCGAGGTGGTCTATGGCTCCGCCGATGTCCGCGGACGGAGCATCGCGATCCAAGGTGTGGGCAACGTAGGGTACAACCTTGCGAAGTACGTCCACGAGCGTGGCGGAAAGGTGATGGTGAGTGACATCAACAGCCATCACATCGCTCGGGCAGTCGAAGAGTTCGATGCCGAGGTCATCGAGGGGGGCGACTTCTATGCCGCCAACTGCGACGTTCTCGCGCCGTGCGCCGTCGGCGGGATCATCAACGAGCGCACCCTGCCGAAGGTCCGCGCGCCTATCGTCTGTGGCGGAGCGAACAACATCCTCGAAGACGAAGAGCGTGACGGTGAGCTGCTGGTGGAGCGCGGAATCACCTATGGCCCAGACTACGTGGTCAATGCCGGCGGGCTGATGAACGTGAACGCCGAGCTACGGGGCTGGCCCGAGGGTAAGGCCATGGAGGATGCCGAGGGCATCTTCGACACGGTCAAGCGCGTGCTCCACAAGGCGACGGCGGAGGGCACGACCGCCGTTGTGGCGTCGAACCGGCTCGCGATGGAGCGCATCGAGTCGGTCGCGAGGCTGCGTCGACTCCACGTACCAGGATAGGGCGGGCAGATGACCCTGCGACTCCTCTTGCCTCACGACGGCTC
>PKDJ01000230.1 GCA_002862545.1 Pseudomonadota bacterium | reverse complement strand
GACATGGTGCAAAGCATTCTCTGTGGGGACGCAAAATGGAAAATCAATGCCCCCGAAAGTGAGGATGACATAGCGTGTGTGTTGAGATGAGGGTAGCGGTTCCTGGCACCCAGGGACCCCAACACCCTCAATCAAAGTTTAGGCTCATACCTGTGATGCGTCCCCGAGTCCCGCGACCCCGGCCACGAAGCTGGAGCGCTCGATGATCACCGGTGCGGTGATGTCGGCGAACAGGAAGCCGCCGTCCGCCCCGGCCGACCCGCCATCAAAGACCGTGTCCCGGATCGTGACCGCCCCCCCGGTGCTGCCAATGGCGCCCCCGTTGCCCACCAGCGCCGCGTTCTCGCTGAAGGTACTGCCGTCGACGGTCACCTCGGCATCGAAGGTCGCTCGGATGGCGCCGCCGTCCTCGGCCTGGCAGCCGGAGAAGGTCGACCCCTCGACGAACAGCTCGCTGCCCGTCTCGAGGTGCACACAGCCTCCCTCCCCCGCCCAGCCGCCCTCGAACGAGGAGCCTCGCAGCGTCAACGTCGAGCCGCGGTGGCGGATGAAGCCCCCCTGTGCCGCCATCTCGTCCCCGGGCGCAGCCGAGAAGACCGAGCCGTCGACGACCACCGTGGCGGAGGCCCCGAAGAACAGTGCGCCACCCTCGTCTCCCGCCGAGCCATCCGAGAGGGTGACCCGGGCGTAGTCCACCGCTCCCCCCGTGGCGTACAGCGAGCCGCCATCAGCCGCCGCGGCATTGCTCGAGAAGCCAGCATCAGTGATCTTCACGCTGGGTACGTCGAGCAAACAGAGTGCTCCTCCATTGTCAGCGACACCATTCGAGAAGTCGGACCCGTCAATCACGACCGGGTCGGGCACGTCGGCGAAGACGAAGCCACCGTCACCACTCGCGGAGCCTCCGCTGAACACGGAGGACTGGATGGTGACCGCACCGCCGGTACTGCCGATGGCCCCCCCATCCCCGCCGAGGGCGGTGTTGTCGGTGAACGTGCTCCCGACCACTGTGACCTCGGCATCGAAGGTCGCGCGGATTGCACCGCCACTGTCGGCCTGACATGCAGAGAACGACGACTCCTCGACGCTCAGCTGACTGCCCGTCTCGAGGTGCACGCAGCCTCCCTCGCCTGCCCAGCCGCCGCTGAAGCTCGACCCGCGAAGCGTGAGCGTCGAGCCTCTGTGGCGGATGAACCCACCCTGCGCCGCCATCTCTGCGGCTGGGGTCGCGGCAAACTCAGTGCCGTCGATCTCGACTGTGGACGACGACCCGAAGAAGAGTGCGCCCCCCTCGTCACCTGCTTCGCCGCCCGAGAAGGAGCCCCCCGACACAGTCAGCGAGGTTGCCGTCGCGTAGAGCGCTCCGCCATCGGTGTCGGCGAGGTTGTCGGTGAACCGTGTGTCGACCAAGTGCGCGTCGACAACGGACGACAGGCAGATGGCCCCACCCTTGCCGGCCGTGCCATCCGTGAACTCCGAGCCCTCGATACGAAGAGTGCCTCCCTCCTGCCACAGATGCCCGCCCTCAGCCGGGACAGCCGCCCCGCCCTCGAACACGCAGTCGACGATCTCGAGGTCGGTGTCCACCGCGCTCACCGCAGCACCACGCAGTGCCGCGTCGCAGCTCTCGAACCTCACGTCTTCGAGCAGCACGGTCGAAGCGTCCGCATCGACGCAGCGCTCGTCCGGCGCCGCGATCTCGAAGCCGCTCACCGTGAGGCTCGCGCCTCCCTCGAGGCTCACCGCTGGCTCCGACTCCACGTCGATTCGCGGACGGCCGACGCCCACGAGTGTGAGAGAGCGCCCGGAGAAGACCAGGGCGTCCGCGTATGCGGCCGGTCCAGCCTCGACGAAGATAGACTCACCATCGGCGGCCGCCTCGATTGCATCGGCGATGGAGGTGTGGTCGCAGCTGCCGTCTTGGCAGACGGTCTGGTCAGCGCGAGCAACAACGGAACAACCAAGGGCGAGGAGGACGAGTGCGAGCCGCATGAAGACCCCTTTGCGCCCTCACCATAGCGTGCACTCGGTCAACCTTCCGGCCGAAGTCGGACCTCGACATCCCCCCCGAACATTCGTCCCCGAAGGACCAGGCGATCGCCCGCACGCTGCCACGCCCAGGGCGCCTCTTGCAGGGCCTCGAGCCACTCGCCCAAGCCGAATCCACGTGCGGGGACGGCGAAGCGATCCGCGGCCCTGTCGTGCAGGGTGAGGTGACTCGTCCGAACGTCGCGGAAGCGCAGGGCCCAGGGACCCGCCACCGACCACTGCGCCGGGACGACGCCCGATGTCCCCACACGCTCTCCCACGTCGAGGCTGGCGAGAGGGCCGACGAAGGCGTCCGCGAGGAGAACCTCACACCTCCCGGAGCTCTTGAAGTGAAAGCCGACCCCGCGCGCCCCGAGGACCTGTCCAAAGGCCTGGGCGCTGGCCACGGACCATCGCCCTACCGGGCCCCCTGATTCCGGACGCAGCGAGCAGTCCGCGACAGTCGCCGCAGCCATCGTCTTCAGGATGCGTCCAGACTCGGCCCAGGGCTCGGCCACCGTCCCCGGCCCCTCCACAGCCACGAACCCACCCCGCTGGTGTGCCGGAACCTGCAGCAGGCCCCACGACCAGGGCGACAGTGTGCATGGGACATCACGCTCTGGAGGGCGGCCCACGAGGACCGGCAGCCTCCTCGCTGGACCACGCGCGAGGTCCAAGACCAGCTGGCCGAGGCGCAGCCACTCGCTGGCAGAGACCGGCGACCCCTCCAGCACCTGGCGCGCGCGGGCTATGGGCTCGACCCCGAGGATCTCCCACGCCTCCATGACCGCCACACCCGCGCGTGGGTGCCGCCCAAGGTCACCGGACACCACGGCTTGTGCAATCTCTGGAGAGGCCAGGTCCAGCGCAGGAGCCACCCGCTCCACCTGAAAGAGGGCGAGCCCTCTCCAGACCCAGTCGTCGACGGGCACAGCTCCCACACGCTCGGCCTCGGCAAGGAGCACGCTGGATTCCAGGACAGCGCCTGCAGCGCGGCGCCAGCGGTCCAGCGGTGGGAGAGGCTGGACGGGCTCGGCAGGGTGGTGAAGCGCGGGACCGAGGAGGGCCTCGGAGAGGGTCAGCGTCGTGCCATCGAGTCGATGGGTCTCGACGAGAGGACCCACGCGGACTCGAAGCGCCCGAGACGATTGCGGCAGTGCAGCCCTGCCAGCATCCACGACGTGTCGAACGGGTGCCAGCAGCTCCTCAGCCGCTGCGTCCAGCCGAAGCTCAGCCATCGCGTCCCCCCGCGAGAGGTATCAGGCCGCGCAGACGCAGCCCAAGAGCGTGATCCCCGCCCAGTACACAGTGGCGCCGATGAGCTTGGGAGAGAGGGTCGTCATGGAGGCCTCCTCGAGTGCGCGAGAGCACGACTGCGCTCCCGTCGTCTACTTGCGACAACACAGCTCGGTAGAGGTTCCCGCACCGTCCCATCACTGCTGCTCGGGCGCTCCTGCGTACGTCTCGCACCATCGGAGCATCTCCCAGAGGACGTGCCCGACGCTCTCGCGAGCCCGGTAGCCGTGATCTTCGTTGGGCAGCTGGACCCACCGCACGGTCGCGCCAAGCCCCTTCAGCGCCGCGTAGTAGCGCTCGGACTGAAGCGGGTAGGTGCCGCTGTTGCTGTCCTTCATGCCGTGGATCAAGAGCAGAGGCTCATTCACGTCGGCCGCATGCGTGAACGGCGACATCTCCATGTAGGTCTCTTGCGCCTCCCAGAAAGAGCGCTGCTCCCCCTGGAAGCTGAAGGGCGTGAGGGTTCGATTGTAGGCACCCGACCTCGCGATACCTGCTGCAAACAGGTCGGTGTGGGCCAGGAGGTTTGCGGTCGTGAAGGCTCCATAGCTGTGGCCTCCGATCACGAGCCGCGAGGGGTCGGCCCACCCGCGAGAGACGACCGCATCGACAGCTGCCTCAGCGCCCGAGACAAGCTGCTCGACGTAGGTGTCATTGGGCTCCGCGTCACCCTCCCCCACGATGGGAATGGTCGGATCGTCCACGATCGCGTAGCCGGCTAGCAGCAGGAACATGTGGGAAGAACCGTATGGCCGGTCGAAGGTGAGCGCCGTCTGGGCCACCTGAGCCGCATCGGCCCGACTCTTGAACTCCGAGGGGTAGGCCCAGAAGACCATCGGCAGAGGGCCGTCCTTCGCGGGGTCGTGCCCGGGGGGAAAGTGCACGGTTGCCGAGAGCTGCAGTCCATCATCGCGCTCGTAGGTGATCACTTCCTTCTCGATGTCTGCGAAGGCCGGGGCCCAGTCGCGCACATCTGTGAGGCGGGCCGGGCGCCCCCGCGCGGCATGCAGCCAGTAGTTCGGAGGCTCGGTCGCGGACTCCCGGCGGGTCATGAAGCGTCCGTCGGCCAGCACGTGCACGACGCGCTCCATGAAGGGCTCACGCGACTCGAACACGGTCGTCAGCTCGCCGGAGACGGGGTCGAGCTTGCGCAGGAAGGGGCGCACTCCCGTCGGTGAGACCCCCTTTCCTCGCATCATGAGCTCGCCCGCCGCTCCCCGCATGAGGACGTTCCAGCCATGCGGACCCGGAGCCATCACGAAGTCGCCCGGGTCAGAGTACTGGTCCTGCCAGGAGCGGTCGAAGAGCACCTTCTCCGGCCGCGTCGGATCGCCCGGCGCCAGCAGCATCGTGCGGACCCGGCGGGAGTCGTACCACCACTCCTCGAGCACGGCGGTGTCGTCATCGCCCCACTGGATGCCTCCGAAGCGGAGGCTGGTCTTCGTCAGGAGCTTTGGCTCGCCGTGAAAGGGGGCCTCCAAGAGAGTCACCTGGTCCCTGTGCTCCGCTTCTCGTCCGGCATCTCCTCCGTCGAGCGCCTCGACCATCCACAGCGTCGCAGGAGCATCCGCACGCCAGCCCACCCCGCGCCGCCCCTCACGCACTGATCCGTAGGTGATGGGTACGGCGTCCGCCAGAGGCAGATCCTCGATGTCGACGGGGTGCCCTCCGTCGAGGTCGATCACCCGTGTGCTGACCGGGAACCGGCTGGCGGGCACCTGGTAGGAGAACGGACGGTGCAGCGTAGAGACGAGCACGTGCTCACCGTCCGGAGATGGGGTCGCCTCGTCGATGAGCGCAGGACCGAGGATGGGCTCGATCGAGCCGTCGAGTCCCACGTGGACGAGCTCGGAAGTGAGCATGTGCTCGAACAGGGCCTCGTCGTGCGGACTCTGGAGGAGTCGCGTCCACGTTCGACCAGGGCGCTTGGTCCCCAGGTTCTCCTCGATGAGCGGTCCACCGGGAACCGCGTCTGCCTCAGGGAGTGCCCCTCTCGACTCAGGCACCACCTTACAGATCAGTCCGGCGTCGCCCGGCAGCCAGTCACAGGGCGCTCCGTAGGCCGCATTCAGGCGGGCCCCGAGTAGCCGCCGAGGCTTCGCATCCTCGACATCGACGACCCAGAGCTCGATGCCATCTGCCACCGTGTTGGTGAACGCAAAGCGCCGATCGTCCATGCTCCAGGTGACGTTCCGGACCCGCGCAGCCTCGGGGAGCTTGATCCGGCGGGGACCCGCGGTCCGCATCGGGGCAAGCTTGCGGAGCACCATCCCCACGTAGGCATACTCACGAGCGGGACCATTGGTGCGGGGATTCAACGAGAGTCCCGCCACCTCGACCCGAGGCTCGGAGAGCTCGCTGATCGGTGGGAGCGCCGGCCGCTCGAGCTGAAGCATCCACCGGTCGTCTCCACTCACGCGAAAGGATGGCGGAAAGGTCGCATCGAGCACCTGTGCGATGTCGTCTGGCGGCTGCTGGTAGGGACTTGCGGCGAGCGCGGCGGCAGCGAGCAACATCAACATGCGGTCTCCAGACAGGTGATCACGATAGCCGGACCCTCATGCTTCTCCCAGCGCTGATCGCCTGCATGTCCCCGCCCGCCACCCCGGCACGCCTCACGGACGTCGAGCCCGCCCACGCCGACCTGCGGCTCGTGGTCGTCGGCGACAGCGGCCACGTCAACGCCACAGCCCGTCGCGTCGCAGCCTCGGTCACCAAGGTCTGCGCCGAGCGAGGCTGTGATGCACTCGTCCTGCTCGGCGACAACCTCTACCCGCGCGGACTTACCTCGGAGGCTGATCCGGACGCAGCATTCGGGCCTTGGCTCGCGACCGGACTTCCGGTGTACGGCGTGCTCGGCAACCACGACTGGGGCCACGGACATGACCAGGAGGCAGCGGCAGCCCAGGTGGCGTGGTCCCACGCCACTCCAGGCCTGCATCTCGCGCAGGACTGGACGATGCGCGCCGGCCCAGCCACCCTGATCGGGCTCGACACCACCCGCGTGTTCTGGGACGGACCCGACCGTGCCGCCTGGCTGCGCGACGCACTCGACGCGGCCGAGGGCTGGCGAGTCGTGCTGGGACACCATCCCTTCCGGTCCAACGGTCCCCATGGCAATGCTGGAAGCTACGAGGGCTGGTCGGGCATTCCCTGGCTGAGCGGCCGCTCGCTCCAGCGCGTCTTCGACGATGCACTCTGTGGGCGCGCGGACCTCTACCTCTCCGGCCACGACCACAGCCGACAGTGGCTGCAGCACTGTGAGGTCCAGCTGATCGTGTCGGGAGCCGGCTCCTCCTCTACGCACTTGGTCGACCGTGGCAACGAGCCGGTGTTCGCCGCAGCAGAGCACGGCTTTGTCTGGCTGTCTCTCGGTCCGCAGCTGACGGTCGCCTTTCATGACGAGCATGGCCGCGTCGAGCATGAGGGCGTCGCTGGCCGGCCTCGGCGCTGACACCGGCCGCAGGAGCCCCGAAAGACGCGCCAGACCGTCATTCGCCGCGCTATTCTGCCGCGAGACCCGCTAGCCTACACGTGCTGTGCGCTGGCGTGGCGCGGAGGAGAAGGCATGCGCTGGCTGTTGACGGTTGCCCTGTTCGGCGGGCTCGCGACGGGGTGTGCACGAGACAGTGACTCGGACGGGACTCCTGACAAGGAGGACTGCGAGCCGGGTGATCCCACCATTCATCCCGAAGCACGCGAGACGTGCGACGGCATCGACAACAACTGCAACGGTCAGGTCGACGAGGACGTGGCCATCGTCGCGTACTGGGACCGCGACGGCGACGGCTATGGCGACGACGAGTTCGTCCGGCGCGTCTGCACCATGCCGGACGACGGCTCGGAGGTCGGTGGCGACTGCGATGACGGCAACGAGTTCGTCAATCCCGGCGTCGATGAGCTCTGTGACGGCCTCGACAACAACTGCAACGGCGAGATCGACGATGGGGCCTTGGTCACCTGGTACGAAGACCTCGACGGCGACGGCCACGGCACCTCTGCACGCACACTCGAAGACTGCTCTCCCCCCGAGGGCTGGGCTCCCGCCGATGATGACTGCGACGACGACGACCCCCTCGCATGGACCGATGCTCCCGAGCTCTGCGACAACCACGACAACGACTGCGACGACGAGATCGACGAGGGGCTAGAGGCCACGCGTGTCTGGGCCGATGCCGACGGAGATGGCTTCGGCGACCCGAGCGCTCCCCTGCTGGACTGTGGCGCGAAGCCGGGGATCGCGGACAACGACCGCGACTGTGACGACTCGGACCCGAACATCGGCCCCCACGTCGAGGATGTTCAGGGCAATGGCCTCGACGAAGACTGCGACGGCTACGTCGACGAGTACGGAATCCCGACGCCCTACGCGACGATCGAGGATGCGCTGGTCGCAGCACCCGACGGCTCGGTCATTCAGTTCGACGAGGGCAACCACCGCGTCCTCCTCGATCTGTCCACACGGGACCTCACACTCGCCGGCGAGGGCTGCGGCCGGACCGTGCTGCTGGCTGACCTCCTCGGCTCGGTCGTCACCATGGCGAGCGGCGCGGTCGAGAAGCTCACCATCACAGGCGGAACCGGGACCCCGAATCCCGCCTTCCTCGGGGGGCGCACAGAGGGTGGCGGCCTGCTGGTCGACGGCGGCACCGTCGCCGTGCGAGAGGTCTGCTTCGAGGGCAACGAGGTGACCAAGTACGGCGGCGCCATCTCGGTTCGAGAGGACAGCAACCTGATCCTCGAAGACAGCCGCATCGTAGGGAACTACGCTGATCACCAGGGCGGCGGCGTCTTCCTGTGGCGCGGCACCTCGGCGGAGGTCACCCGCACGCAGTTCCTCGCCAACGAGGCCGCGAAGTTCTCTGGCGGCGCGCTGTCCACCCAGGGCGGCAACGTCACCATCACCAACAGCGTCTTCGGAGGCAACGTCTCCGGCGATGACGGTGGCGCCGTCGCGATCCAAGAGGACGACGACGGCGTGGTGACCCCGGCCTTCGGCGTGGTCGACCAGTCGACCTTTCACGCCAACCAGCATGGCACCGACGCAGACGCCTCGGGTGCCGCCGTCTTCGCACGCGGAGCAGCGACGCTCGTGGTGACCGACACGCTGTTCACCGGCCACAGCCAGCGGCGCGATGTGCTCGGTGACGAGGGTGGCGCCACGATGACGCTGGAGCGCTTGGGCTTCGGCGACGACCGTGGCGCGGACATGCGTGCTGGTCACGTCCTCGACGCTGCACGCGGCTCCGCGACGTACATCTTCGCAGACCCTGCAGTCGATGCCGACCGCTGGGATCTCCGCCTCCGCCCCGGCTCCGACTTCGTCGACGCTGGCGATCCCGGAGATGCAGATCTTGACGGCAGCCCGACGGATCTCGGTGCCTTCGGCGGCTCGCGGGCTCCCGAGGACGCCCTCGATGGCTTCCTGGACAGCGATGACGACGGCATCGACGACGGTGCAGAGCTTCGCTGGGGGACCAACCTCTGGGTTCCCGACGGGAGCGCCGACGACGACAGTGACGGCCTCAGCAATGCCGATGAAGCTGCGGCCGGCACAGACCCGAAGGCCTCTGACACCGATGCCGACGGTGTCGACGATGCCACCGAGCAAGCCGCAGGCACCGACCCAACCAACGCGACCGACCACGCGCCCACCGCCAGCGCAGGTCCTGACCGCTCCGTGATCCGTCTCAACCCCGTGACCCTCGATGCCGGCGGCTCGTGGGACCCGAACGGTGATCCCCTCACCTACACCTGGACGCTGGAGTCACCTGAGCTCTCTGGCGTGGCGGACGTGGTCGACCCCACCGCACCGAGCACGACGTTCACACCGGACGTCGATGGCGACTACACCGTGACCGTCACGGTCAGTGACGGCGCCGTCAGCCGCGCCGACTCGGCCGTCATCACGGCCTACCGCGGCTGGGTCGTTCCCGACACCGCCGCCACGATCGCAGAGGCCATCACCCTCGCCGAAGACGGTGACGGCATCGGACTCCGACCCGGCGTGTATCAAGAGAGCGTGCGCATCTCGGGCAAGCAGCTGGCGCTGATCGGCATCGCAGACGACCCCTCCGAGGTGGTGATCGACGCAGCACGCCTCGGCGTCGGCGTCGCTGCCACCGAGGCCGTCGATGGAAGCGATGATGGCCTGACCCTCGCCATGCTCACGATCCGGGGCGGGCACGGGAGCGAGGGCGGCGGTGTCTCCGCCACAGGGCTTGCCCACCTGCACCTGCAGGACGTGCGGCTGGTCAACAACAGTGCCTACCGCACCGGCGGCGCCGTCTACGCCGACACGAGCGAGCTGACGGCGATCCGGACGCACTTTGTCGACAACTACGCCGAGAACGGTGGCGGCCTCTTCATCGCATCGCCACGGGCCCTCCTCGATCAGTGCACGTTCGCGGGCAACGAGGCCGTGAACTTCGGTGGTGGACTGGCGGCAGACGCCGAGAGTGTGGTGCTCCTCCGCAACAGCGTGCTCTCGCGCAACACTGCGCCCCTCGGCGCCGCTGCAGCCGCTATCGGGCTGAGCTCCACGCTGCGCTTCGATCAGTCTGCCTTGGTCGACCACCGCGGCGGCTCCCTGGCATGGACCTTCATCGGCGCGGCAGCCGACCTGGTGGGCTCGGTGGTCTCTGGCAACCGCACGGAGCGCGTCTTCGATGGGCTCCCCGACGCGACCTGGTCCGCCATTGGCAGCATTGCGCACGACAACACCGGAGCGCTCTGGCACGATGCGGCCGGCCCCGTGAGCGCCACTCCAGCCTTCGCAGAGGTGGACCCCGAGCTTGCGTTCGTCAGCCTCGACGACGCGACGGACGACGTCTGGGCGGTGCGTCTCGGCGGAGCCAGCCACGACAGCGGCATCGCCTCCCGCACCGATCTCGATGGCAGTCGAGGCGACATCGGCCCACGCGGTGTCAGCGTCGCCGTGACAGACAGGCGCGTCGCCGACCAAGACGGTGACGGACTCGAAGATGCGTGGGAGCTCGCCTTCGGACTCGACCCAGCCGTCCCCTCCGCGGGCTCCGACGACGACGGCGACGGGCTGGATGCCGCAGCCGAGCATGCGAGAGGCACGCATCCAGGCCGCAGCGACAGCGACCGCGATGGCGTCGACGACGATGCTGACGGCAGCCCGACGGACGAGGCCGATCACCGGCCCGTGGTCACCGTGGAGCCATCAGAGCTCGCCTACGTGGGAGACCGCGTGACGTTCACAGCAGCGGGTGTCGACCCTGACGGCGCTCCTGTGTCTCTCGAGTGGACCGTCTTCCATGTCCCCCCGGGCTCCTCTCTCGCGGATGAGGACTTGTCGGCGACCGAGGGAACCGAGGTGTCCTTCACAGCCGATGCACGGGGGGTCTACCGCCTCTTGGTGACCGCAGACGACGGCGAGGCAACGTCCCGCGCCCTCGCCTCCGTTCGGGTGGACGGCCCCATCGAGGTGCCCGGTACCTTCGCGACGCTGGAAGAAGCCCTCGAGAGCGTCAGCGACGGTGACGAGATCGCCCTCGGCGAGGGCACGTGGGAGCTGTCCCTCGACTACGACGGCCCGGACGTGCTCATCCGAGGAGCAGGGGTCGACGCGACCTATCTCGAGGCCCTGCCCGCGCAGCGCGTGCTGACCCTCGATGCGGGCGACGCGGTCTCCTTCGCCGACCTGACGATGACGGGCGGCAGCGGTGAGACCGGCGGCGCCATCTACTGCAACGAGGCCGAGCTCTCGCTCGACAACGTGCGTCTCGAGTACAACATCGCCCGCGAGGGTGGCGCGGTGTACAGCCGTGACTGCGTGCTTGAGTTCACGAACCTGAGCGTCCTCGACAACGAGTCGTCGCTCGCCGGCGGAGGCATGCAGCTGCGAGACTCCGTGATCACCTGGCGCGGAGGCGAGGTCGCGAGGAACCGTGGCACCTTCGGGGCTGGCGTTCACCTCTCTCTGAACGATGACTCGCTCGACTCGGCACTGGACATGGCCAACGTGGTCTTCCATCACAACGTGGCCAGCTCCCAGGGCGGCGCAATCTACATGAGCGAGGGCATCCTCGACGCGCACAACAACACCTTCGTCGCCAATGAGGGCACACTCGGTGCCATACGTCTCTACGCGGTCGAGACCATCGAGCTTCGCGACAACGTCTTCGTAGACAACGGGATTCGCGGCGTCTACGAGTCGGGCGGTCTCGACCTCGCGAGTCACCACAACGGCTTCTGGGGACACACGAGCGTTCCCGGCACTCCCGAGGCCGTCTACGACGACCCCTCCAACGTGCTCGACGCAGAGCCGCGCTTCATCGCCTACGACACCCTCGCCGATGGGGGTTGGTTCGACGACTACCGCCTCCGCC
>PKDJ01000176.1 GCA_002862545.1 Pseudomonadota bacterium | reverse complement strand
CGCCGCCCGGACAGTCTTCCGGTCAGCCGCAGGCACAGGGACCTCGGCGAGTGCGGCGAGAACACGCGCGACCTCCGAGCTCCGGGCGGCGGTGAGGTCGGGGTTGGGCTCGGCAGGAAGGCTGTCCAAGACCCCGACGGCCCGGAGATCTCGTCCATGACGCGACGCGTACATGAGTGCGACCTTGCCGCCAAAGCTGTGCCCCAGCAAGGCACTCGGCGTTCCAAGCTTCGCGGCGAGCGCCGCCACATCATCTGCGCACGCGGCGAGCGTGTCCGGGGCGGGGAGCGCTGGGGAGAGACCATGATGGCGAAGGTCGACCAGCACCACACGCCAGTCGGGGCGATGGCCCGCGAGTCGGCGCGCGAAGGTGCGCCAGTTGCGACCCGCCCCCAGGATGCCATGGAGCAAGAAGGCGGTTCGGGTCGGGGTCGCGCCTGGTGCAGCAATGACCGTGTGAGCGAGAAGCGGATGCATGCGCTCCGCTAACGGCCCGTCAGGGGTACATCACCCACAGCCCGTCCTCGGTGACGTTGCCGGCTGCATCTTCGCTGACGAGGGTGAAGTAGAAGGTCTCACGCGGGTCCACGGTGAAGTACATCTCGTGGTCGCGGACCAGAGAGCCATCACCATCGAAGCGCCCGTACTGCTCGAACACGACGCTCGTGGTGGCGGGCTCGTCGGTCGTCCACCGAATCACCATCGTCTCGCCGTCGCGGCTTCCATCCACACCGCTGATGATCGGCGCCGTGGTGTCGTCGGGCTCGAGCGGCTCATCGGCGTCACCACCACCGACGGGAGCTCCCGGCTCGCCCAGGAGACTCAGCGCCGCCACGGGATCGAGCAAGCCGAAGCCGGAGCGGGTGCTCCATCCACGGCCGTCGAGATCGATGGCCGTCGAGGTGAGGATGTCCTGAACCTCGTCTGGACTCGCCCCCTCCGCGATCAGCAGTCCTGCGACCGCCGCGACATGCGGTGCAGCCATGGAGGTGCCCTCGAAGAACTCGTAGGCCATTCCACGTCCGCGCAGGGCGAACGTCTCCTGGAGGATGCCGTCGTAGTAGCCATCGCCGTTGCGATCGCGGCTCATGTCGCCGCCCGGCGCGACGATGTCGAGACCCGAGCCACCGTTGGAGTAGCTGACGACTCCTCCGTTGGCTCCCACGGCGCCGACAGCGATCACCTCGGGATACGCCGCCGGGTACTCCACCGTGTTTCGACCAGAGTTCCCGGACGCGGCCACCACGACCACGTCAAGTGCAGCGGCATAGCGAACGGCGTCCGCCTCTGCGGCCGTGGAGTAGCGGCTGCCGAGCGAGAGGTTGATCACGTCCGCTCCGTTCTCCGCAGCGAAGATGATCGCCTTCGCCGACCAGTATGCCGACCCCGCGCCGTAGCGATCGAGCACGCGGATCGCCATCAGGTTCGCCTCCGGCGCGACACCGGCAACTCCGCGGCCGTTGTCCGTGGCCTGCGCGATGGTACCGGCAACGTGCGTCCCGTGACCATTCTCGTCGCTCGGGTCCCAGTCGTTGTCCACGTAGTCGTAGCCCGCGATGTAGTTGACGGGAGCGTCTTCACCGCTCAGCGAGACCCCGGTGTCGATGACCGCAATCGTCGCCCCAGCCCCTCGGTTCCACGCCCATGCGGTGTCGATGTCGAGCATGTCGAGGTTCCACTGCAGGTCGCGGTACGGGTCGTTCACCGATGAGGCCGTGCGCACCCTGTTCGACTCGACACGGACGCCGCCGAGCTGCTGTCGGAGTGCGGTCGTCAGCGTGGCTGTATCGACCGGACTCTGCGCCTCATACAGGCCCGCACCGAGCACGGCGTCCCAGTCGATGAGCAGGAGGTCGAGGTCGGCCTGCATGGACTCCGAGAGAAGTGAGTCGATGATGAACTCACCCTCGACCGCATCACCATCGACGGTGTCGATGCCGTCGACGGCCTGTGAGTCGAGGGAGGAGGGCGCGCAGGCGAGGAGCAGGAGGGGCAGCAGAGCACGGAGCATGAGACTCTCTCGGCGGGGTGTTTTGAACAGGTTTCGCAAAGGCCGTGCCAGCCCGGAGCGGGCCCAAAGGTGGGTTTGGCCTGTCAGGGCGCGACAGAATTGCCGCAATGGGGTGGGTCAGTAGGGGCAGAGGGGCGCACACGGGCTAGGCCGAGTCATGCTCACTCCCGCCTCACAGTTCGTCCGGACCCTCGTCGACTGGTACGCGCACAGCGCACGAGCGATGCCCTGGAGGGCAGACCCGACCCCTTACAAGGTCTTGCTCTCGGAGCTCATGTGTCAGCAGACACGGGTCGAGACAGCCATTCCCTACTTCCATCGGTTCATCGACCGGTGGCCGACGCTCGATGCTCTTGCCGCCGCATCCGAGGAGGATGTGCTCGGTGAGTGGGCAGGCCTCGGCTACTACTCGCGAGCCCGCAATCTCCTGGCAGCCGCCCGGGCTGCCGTGGCGCAGGACGGCCTACCCTCGGATGTTCGCGGCCTTCGAAGTCTGCCAGGCATCGGACCGTACACTGCAGGTGCCATCGCCTCGATCGCCTTCGGCACTCGGGCCGCGTTGGTCGACGGCAATGTAGAGCGGGTCCTCTCACGGCTCGACGCGCGCGAGGAGGACCCAAGAAGCTCCGTGGGGAAGAAGGCGCTCTGGGCTCGTGCGG
The DNA here is from genome assembly GCA_002862545.1 of Pseudomonadota bacterium. Taxonomy (GTDB): domain Bacteria; phylum Myxococcota_A; class UBA796; order UBA796. The sequence goes on along the minus strand of PKDJ01000176.1, from coordinate 9,130 downwards.
AGGAGCTGCATGCTTCGTGGGAGGGCCACCCCGGCGACCTCAACCAGGCTCTGATGGAGCTTGGGGCTACTGTCTGTACGCCCCGGCGCCCGGCTTGCCCCACCTGCCCCGTGCGGGAGACTTGTCGAGGTCTCGCCCTCGGAACGGCGACGACCTTGCCGAGAAAGGCAAAGAAGAAGCCCCCTGTGCCCACCTACGGAGCAACCGGCATCCTGCGCAGGGGCGGCAAGCTGGTGCTGGCACGACGGAGCCCGGGAGGCCTGCTCGGAGGTCTCTGGGAGCCTCTGCGGGTGACAGTGGCCCAGGATGAAGACCCTGCCAGTGCCCTCGTCTCGGGATTCGAGTCACACCTGTCCCAGAGCGTGCGGGTCGTGGCAGAGCTGGGTGCGGTGGTCCACGTCTTCAGTCACCGCCGCCTGTCGTGCCGCGTCTTTCTGGTCGAGGCGACCCGTGACGCCCCGCTCGTCGCCTCTGGTGACTACTGTGCCGTGGCGGCACTGGACGCTCCCGATACCGTCGGGCTGTCCGCCCTCGCACGAAAGGTGTTGGCCCTGGCCGAGCAGCCTGCCTTGCCCCTCGCAGCATCGCAGAGTCCGGTGTACGGTCTAGAGGGGGAGGGGAGATGAGCACAGCGGCGGTCGTGATCATCGGGGACGAGATCCTCTCCGGAAAGTTCGCTGACGAGAATGGGCCGTACTTGATCCGGCGCCTCCGCGAGGTCGGCTGCCGGTTGCTCCGAATCGCAGTGGTTCGTGACGATCTGGACGCCATCGCGGAGGAAGTACGGCGTTGCTCGGCCCTCGCCAGTCGGGTGATCACGACGGGTGGAGTGGGTCCGACGCACGACGACATGACCCTCGAGGGGGTTGCGCGAGCATTCGACCTCCCGCTCGAGCTCCATCCGCGGGTCGTAGAGCTCATGCAGAGCTGGGGGATGCAGATCGATGCGTCGACAGAGCGGATGGCTCGCCTGCCAGCTGGGACCGTGCTGCTCGAGGGTGGAGAGGCACGCTTTCCCGTGGTTCGCGTTCGCAACGTCTTCGTGCTTCCGGGAGTGCCCCGCCTGATGCGGCGGAAGTTCGAGGACATCGCAGAGTTGTTCGCGGGAGATGCGTTCCATGTCGCTCGGGTCGCGACCGCGCGCCACGAGACGGACATCGCGGGCATCCTGACAGCCGTCCAGGGGCGCTTCTCGGGTGTCGGGATCGGCTCGTATCCGCGCTATGACGACGTGCCGTTTCGAGTGATCGTGACGGTGGAGGGCCGTGACCCCGACCAGGTAGAGGCAGCTCAAGCGGCCCTCCTCGAGCTGATCCCCGATCAAGTCGAGCCATGATCCGCTGCGTCACGAACGGTCGGAATGCGAAGCCGCTAGACGACTCCGACGTCACGAGAGCACACTGACCGCAACGACACAGGAACACGTGGCCGAGACCTACGCCCTGATCGCAACCGCCTCATTCTACGACGAGGTCGTCGAAGACCACTTCGTGCGGACGGGCGAGGCTCTCCAGATCGGCAACAGCGAAGCGCTCGCTGTCCCGGTCCCGGCCGGGGTTCCCTTTCTCGCACGCGTGACGTGGACCAGCGGCAGGACGGCAAGTGTAGAGGACGGCAGAGGGCGTCACTACGACCTCACCCCAGACCAGGCCGTCCACATCCGAGTCGGGGCCGTGGCTCTCGGCCTCACTCTGGCTCCCCAGTTCTCCCTCAAGCGCATCACACCGCCCAGCCTCCGAGGCATGCTGCCCTGGTTCGCCGTCGTCGCGCTCGCGTCGGTGATTGCCAGCCAGACGGCCTTGGTCGTGGAGTACTGGTGCCCCGTGTGGAGCGTGGTTCTCTCGGAGGAGCAGATGGCGGCGACCATGCCGCAGTGCTTCCCACCCGTGGCCACGAACGACGCATCCGACGACTACTTCACGGCCGAGTACCTAGCTCGCCTCCTGCGTGAGGACTTTGCGGGCGACGACCAAGGGGCCATCACGAGGGATCTGGATCGCGAGCGCTCCGACAAGGCGAACGAGACCTTCTACATGCCCGCGGGCGCCAGTGGCCCCGAGGACGACATGGGAGGGGCGATGGACCAGGCCCCGGAGCCTGTGCGCACGCCCGAGGTCGAAGAGCTCGTGCCCGATCTCGACAAGGGCCAGCCCGAGCCACAGCCGCTATTCGCGGAGGAGGGCGGCACCCCCGTTGACCTGCCCGAGCTGACCGACCCCGACCGGGGCGACGGCCTGGTGGAGCTCGATGAGGCTGACGAGACGGACGACTTACCCGTGCCGCCTGCGGAGGAGCAGGAGGGGTGGGGGATTCCCGACTGGTACGACGAGGAGGACGCGACCGCCGACGCAGTCGAGGTCGACGTGATGCTCTCCGCAGCCAAGCGCCTGCTGCGGATCGACCCGGACAGCGCATACGCTCTGTCCGTCCTGTCGTACTACCAGTACCTAGCGCTGGACTACGACGCCGCAAAGCGAACCTACGACCGCTACATCGAGCTCTACCCAGACGACCCGGCCGGCTACAACAACAAGGCCCTGATCTACAAGCGCCTCGGCGAGTACGAGACGGAAGAGAAGCTCTATCGAATCGCACTCTCCCTCGAGCCGAACGACGTGACCGCGCTGAACAACCTCGGGGTCCTGTTGGCCCACCAAGGGCGCTACGACGAGGCCATTGCTGTGATGGCGCAGCTCGAGCTGCTCGACCCCGGCGACCCCTATGCAGAGCTGCACCGCTCGAAAGTCTACGCCGACATGGGGCAGGACGAGACCGCCCTTGAGTACCTCGACAAGGCACTCCGAGGAATGAGAGAGCTCGACACCCTCCACCACATCGAGTTCCGACAAGACATCCGTCTGGACCCCAGCTTTGCGGAACTCAGGGAGACGAAAGCTTTTCGGGAGCTCTTGTGGAGCTACTATGGAGAAGACACTCCGCTCCAGGACTGACTTGGCCCGACTGCACGCTACGCTCTGGCTCTGCGACACCTTGGTCGACGACCATGTGTTCGCTAGTGCTGGTGGGGAGCCGCTCTCGCAGGATCTCGGGTTTCCCGGACCCCCAGTGTCGGTGGCTGTCCACCGCGGGGTGATGTGGGTGGATGGTGAGCCGCAGCCTGGTGGTCGCTACGAGTCGACGCGTGGTCACGCCAGGCTTCGCCTAGAGCTCGCCCCGGAGGCGAGCCCAGCCCGGCTCGGGCTTCCCTCCATCGACTGGCGGCTCGGAGTGATCGCTGCGGCAGGGGTCTTGCTCTCGTCCGCCGTCGACGTGGTGTCCACAGTGGTCAGTGAGGAGCCGGAGCTCGCCGCGCGCGCAGCAGCGGTCGTTCTTGGCAGCGAGGTCGCCTCACAGGACCCATGCGAGGGGGAGCGTTACGCAGACGTGTGCTCGCCCGGCGAACTCGGTGTCGTACCTGACTTGTCCTGGCGGCCTCCGGTGACCTACCAGGAGTGAGTCGATGGCGCGAAGCGTGGCGATCTACCCAGGTTCGTTCGACCCCTTCACCCTAGGACATGCCGACCTCGTACAGCGGGGCGCGAGGCTATTCGACGAGGTGATCGTCGCCGTCGGCCACAACCCGGCGAAGTCGACGGGTTGGTTTGGAGTTGAGGAGCGACTCGCCCTTGCCGCAGAGGCATGCCGGGGACTGGAGAACGTGCGCTTCACCTCCTTCACGGGTCTCCTGATCCGTGCAGCGGAGCGGGAAGGAGCGACCGTCATACTTCGCGGCCTGCGATCCCCTTCGGACTTCGATGCGGAGTTCCGGAATGGTCTCGCAAATCGCGATCTCGCCGGCATCGAGACCCTGTTCTTGCTGACCGATCCGTCGACCATCTTCGTGTCGTCGTCGCTGGTAAAGGAGATCGCGGCCAGCGGCGGCGACGTGTCTCGGTACGTACCCTCGGCGGTGAACGCAGCTCTGCGAGCCCGACTGGCGAGCGCCTGATGGTCGCTTGGCTGATTGCGGCCGCCCTGGCCGCCGAGGCTCCGCTCCTGGTGGAGCAAGCCCGCGCCAACCTTGCGATGGGGCGTCCAGACGTCGCGCGTCGCCTTGCAGCCGAGGCCGTCGAGGCTGACCCTGCAGCCTGGTCAGCCCATCGCATCTACCTGAAGGCGGCCAGTGCCGCTGGGGTGCGGACGCTCGCAGAGGCCGAGATCGCTGCACGGTCGCAAAACTCACTCGTCGATGAGCTGGTCTGGACCTGGTGGCAGGTGAGCAGGCAGGAACTGCCCATCGAGACACTGGACGAGCTCGCCGCTACCGGGGATGACCATGCACAGGTGGCGTGGGCCTGGTCGCACTGGCGAGTCGGAGATCGCGCCGTCGTCGAGCTGGACCGCCTGCCACCTACCGACCCACTTGCGCAGCGACTTCGTCTGCGTGCGGCGCTGCGTGGTGAGCGCCCCAGAGATGGCATCAAGCTCGGCAAAGAGTGGCTCGAGCTGCACCCCGACCATCCGGAGATTCTGGACGAGTGGTGGGAAGTTCCAGACTCTAGGCCGGTTGGCCGCGCGAGGGACTGGGCTGTCAGGCGAGTGGAGCGACTGCTCGAGTCCGAGACCCGCCCCGAAGTGCTCTACCGGTCTCTGTCTGTGCTCGCTCCGGCACGAGAAAAGGCCCTCGCCCTCCAAGTCATCGACCGCATCGACGAGGGAGGCCACGGGCGCCCTCTAGGGCGCGAGGCATGGAATCCAGCGATGCTTCACACGATGGGCCGGGTGCTCGTGCGCCAACGAGATCCTGTCGCTCCGCGTGGCTCGCCAGACGAGCGCTTCGAGATGACCTCGTCGCTCGCTCGGGCGCTCATCGACCGTGGCCGCGAGGATGAGGCCGTCGCCGCGTGGCGTGTCCTCCGTCAGCAGGGAGACTCTCCGCGAGCTGCGCTGGCCGAGGCGAGGCTGCTGCTCGAGCTCGGCCGGAGTGAGGAGGCTCTCTCGGCAGCCGTGAGCGCCGCTCGTGCGGTGGGGCGTCCGGCCCCCTCGGACATTGCGCTGCTCGATCTGGCCGAGCAGGCTGTCTTGCTCGCAGAGGCCCACGGGCTGCAGGCCCAGATCCACCTGGCCGCCGACCGAGTTGCCGAGGCCCAGTGGGCCGCCTGGGTAGCTCATGCAGTCGACCCGCATCCCGAGTGGCGAGCTCTGTGGGCCGGTGCCGTCGCTCGGGAGAGCGACCGTGCACACAGGATCGACCCCGTGCTGCTGGAGGTCTCCTCGCTGTCGCCCGAGTCGGACGACGAGGCCACCGCCCTGCTCGTTGGCACCCTGCTGCGGCAGGCCCGGCATGCAGACCTCGTAGAGGGCCTGGGCATCCTCGCCATCGCTGCCCAGCTTCGCCCACTCGACCTGGAGGTTCAGCAGCTGCGCGCTGAGCGCCTGTCTGAGGCCGAGCACATGGAGGCCGCGTTCATTGCGCAGGCACTCTCGGGTGAGGGTGATTCTGACTCCTGGATGGGTCTGGGTCCGCCGCCCGCTGCGGCTGCGCAGCAGGCCTGGCGAGACGCTCTGTCCACTCAGGAGACTCGAGTGGCTCTGCTCCATCCTCCATCGATGGACGACGGTAGCTCCTTGTCAGACGCCGCAGGCAGCGCGCGCGCCCGGGTGCGAACAGGACGCCCGATGCCGCCATGGTCAGTGAGTGTAGGACCGACGGTCTTCGACAACGCCAGCACCTCGGGCCGCGCGCTCGTCCTGACGCTGTGGGCGTCCTGGTGTGGACCGTGCAAGCTGGAGATGCCCGAGATCGATGCGGTTGTGGGGGAGCTAGCGGCCGAGGGGCTGGCTGTGAGTGGCGTCGCCATATCGATCGATGAGAACGAGAAGCTCTACAAGCGGGCCAAGGCTCGCCGTCGCTACGAGGCCCTCATTGTGGGATGGAATCCGGCCCTTGCGAAGGAACTTCGAGTCGCCGCTCTCCCGACGACGTGGGTGATCTCGCCGAGTGGCGTCGTGGTGGATCAGCAGACCGGGTACGACGAGGTGTTCGTGGCTCGACTCGAGCGGCTCTTGCGAAAGCACGCGTCCGAGTAGTACAACACGAGGCGTCAGACGAACAGCAGGACGATGCCCGGAGCCGGCATTAAGTCAGGCGTACCTGGGGGGCCTTCCTGGTCTGTTGGATTGTGATGGCAGCGCTGGCCGCTGAGCCGGGCGTGGGGCGTGCGCAAGGAGCACTGATCGCGGGCTTCCCTAGCGAGGCTCGGGCGACGGCCCTGTCAGCCATTGCGGCCGACCCGTCGGACGGCGAGGCCTGGGCTGTCTATCTCGACGCGAGCGCAGCGGCGGGCCTCGGAGCCCTCGCTGTTCGAGAGCTCGGAGTGAGTACCGTTCCTCTGCGGGAGGTCCCCTCGGAGCCTCACGAGCTGCGGCTGCTTCTCACTCAGGGCCGGGAGAAGGAGGCGTGGGCCTGGGCAAAGGAGCTTCGAGCCCACATCGATGAGCGCCCGGACTTTCTCTTGCCACTCTTCGAGGTCGGGCTGCCGAGTCGGCGGCTGACACGGGAGCAAGACCGGGTCTTGCGTCTCGTCGCAGATGCTGTGCCTGAGCACGCGCAAGACGCCGCATGGCTGCACAGGGCCCAGCGACTCCTCATGGCCGACGCAACCCTTGCTGCCCCGGTCGTGGCACACTTGGTGTCGCTCGATGAGCCGGCGGCCCCTCCTCGGATGCCCTGGTCCCGGCTCGAGCGGGAGCGGCAAGCCCACTTGCTTGCCCAGACCGGTGTGCTGCCTGGCATGTACAGAGACGAGGCCCGAGACGTCGTGAGCAGAGCTGCGGTGAGGCTGCAGCAAGACGGCCGAGGCTCGGAAGCTCTCGAGCTGTGGAGCGAGCTGCGAACCCGAGATCGCTCGCCAGAATCGGCCGCTCACCATGCGCGCCTCGCTCTCCAGACCGCGTCGCCCATCTTGGCGCTGGAGCTCGCGGACGACGCGGTGGCCGCTGCAGCGTTCCCGACGAGCGACGACTTAGCAGCAAGCCTGCGCGAGCTACGCTCGGCTCGACTGGCCGAGGCGCTCGCGGTCAGGGCGCGAGCACTGCAGGGCACCTATGAGTACGAGGCCGCGGGTGTGGACCTCGGGCTGGCTGCGCTGTTGCATGGAGCCATCGACCCGGAGCTCGCGGACGCCCTGCAGCCATTCATCCAGCCACTGGCTGCCGCTACCCGTGCCCGTCATGCAACGCGCTCGGGCAGCCCGACTGAGCTCGCCATTCAGCGTGGAGCAGATGCCGTCGCGGCCGGAGATTCGGCAGAGGCGCTCTCCATGGTCGACGACGCCCTGCTGCTGATCGGTGCGCAGGGCGGAGCCGCTGCGAGCGCAGAGCTCGCCGCACATGCGCTGGAGGTCCGCGCCGCTGCACTGCTTGCGCTGGATGATGCGGAGGGCGCCCTGGTCGCCGCGTCAATGGCCGATGCCATCTCCCCCTGGGACACGGCGTCACTCGCAGTGCTCCGAGGGCAGGCACACGAGGCTCTGGGTCAGCGAGAGGCAGCCTGGATGAGCTGGGCGCTGGCCAGCGCCCTCGGCGTGGACATCGGTGATGCGCTGGAGCGAACCTACACGGGGCCCGCCGAGGACTCGTCCGCATTGGTCGACTCCAAGGTGCGGCTGGCTCCAGAATCCGCTCCAGCGCCAACTGAAGCTCCCGAGCCGCAGACCGCAGACCCCACTCCGCCACGGCCCGTGGCACCGAAGTCGCTGCCGAGAGTCTCCGAGAGAGTGCCCACATGGAAGCTCGACACCCGCTGGGGGCACGTCTCCGATCGGAGCATGCGCGGGCGCGGCTATGCACTGGTCGTCTGGAGCGGAGACTGCGAGGCCTGCCTGCAGACCGTGTCGACCTTGGGTCGCGTCGGCCGGCAGCTGCGACGCGACGGGCACGACTTCGCGGTCGTGACCATGTCGGTCGATTCGCCAGAGGACTATGCTCGCCTCGAAGGGTGGGCCGAGTCCACCGGTAGCGCGGGCAGGGATCCTGACCTCGCGGCGGAGCTCGGTGCGTGGGAGCTTCCAACCACCTGGTTCGTCGACCCTTCCGGGGTCGTGCGCGCCGAGACACAGTTTGCGCGACCAGCGCTCCTCGAAAGCATGGCCAGAGATCTCTTCGACCTCGGAGCTGATCCTGTGCGAAATCACGAAGATGGAAGGTGATCGATGTGTGGAATCATCGGGTACATCGGGCCTCGCGCCGCTCTGCCCCGCCTCGTTGACGGCCTGAGGAGGCTCGAGTACCGTGGCTACGACTCTGCAGGAGTCGCTCTCGCCGACGGCGACGCACTCTGGGTCCGCAAGGAGGTGGGTCGGGTCGATGGCCTGGCCCGAAAGGTCACCGGTGGTCCGGAGGCGAACATTGGGATTGCTCACACGCGCTGGGCCACGCATGGCGGCGTGACGGTTCCGAACGCTCACCCCCATCTCGACGGCACGAACCGCATTGCCGTCGTCCACAATGGGATCATCGAGAACGCGACTGCGCTGCGGAACATGCTCGCCGAGGATGGCGTGGAGCTGCGCTCGGAGACGGACACCGAGGTGCTGCCGCACCTGATCGCTCGCGCCTACACGGGTGATCCTGTGCAGGCGGTTCGCGAGTTCGTGCGTGTGCCAGTGGCGATTGGCGAAACTCACGTGCGGAGCCTCCGAAGAGTCGTGCGAATCTTCGAGTGTCGGTACGCATCGGGTCACGCGCGTGTGCCCGCTTGCAGATGAGAGGCCTCGAATCCCGTTCCCTGGCCCGACGCGAAAAAGTCCATGATCGCCGCGAACGTCTCGGGCTTGAGCTCTGCCCAGTCCGTCTCCTCCTCTTTGGTCACCGTGATGAAAGAGGGGCCGAGGAAGACGCGGCGAACGCCCTGCAGCCGGAAGAGCGCCACGGCGAGAGGCGAAGTCCGCGTCGCCTCGGCCTGAACGGTGGGTCGCGCCGCGACGGCGGTGTTAGCACGGCAGGGGAACGGGGGCGCAAGAGGCTTGAGGTGGTCCGTCACCGACCCAGCTTGGAATATCGAGCGTGCCGGCGCCTTCAGGCATGACGGGGAGCCCGGGGTCGAACATGAGCGAGTCCGGGTTCGGGGTCGTCTTCGTCTGCACGACCATGCTCCGCGCCCCCGTCCGCGTCAACGCCCGCCGCGCCC
>PKDJ01000033.1 GCA_002862545.1 Pseudomonadota bacterium | reverse complement strand
GCTGGCCAGCGTCGCGACCTTGTTCACCTGCGCGGCGAGTGCGCTGGCGAAGTCACCGTCGGCGTCTGCCGCTCGCTCGGCGAGGGCCGCAGTCTTCGTGGCGATCTCCTCGATGGCCTTCGCGAGACGCTGGGCTTCCTGGTACCGCTCGACCGCAGAGGGGTCCTCGCATCCTTCGAACTCGTGTGCGGCCTCGCTGATCTCCTGCTCGATCGCCGAGGCGTGCTCTGCGGCGCGAACGCTGGACTCGGCGCACTCCCGTCGAAGCTCCGCAAGTCGCCGCTCGGCCGCCTCTGCGCGGGCGCGAGCCTCTTCGGCTGCAGCCGCCGTGCCGCTGGCCTCGGCCTCCACGCCGTCGTCACGGAGGCGCTCGACCTTGCTGATGATCTCGCGAACCTTGGCGAGCGGTGCCTGGGCGGCGTCGCTGGTGCTCGCACCGTGCACCGCGCTGGCAGCAGTGCCCAGGGCCGAGTCGAGCGTCGCGGCCTGCGAGACGAGCACACCCAGACGGTCGCGGGCTGCGCGTACGGCTGTCCCGTCAGCGCCATGCGTCGTGATGGCCGACGTCAGGCGTGTCTGCTGGGCCGTGATCTCGTCGGTCAGGGCATCGATGGTCGCCCGGGCCGCGGTGGCCTCGTCGCGGGCCTCGGACAGCGCCCGTGCCTCGGCTTCGGCCTGCTCGACGACGCGCAGCAGCGCGTCGAGCCGAGACGCGCTCCGATTCTGGCGCTCGGCGGATCGCTCGGCGGCCTGGTGAGCCCGCGGTGCGACCTCCTCGGCTTCCTTCGCGGTCGTCGCCTTGTGTGCGAGGTCGCGTGCCCAAGTCGCCTCGGTAAGGTCCTCATCGAAGCCGGCAGTGGACTCCTTCAGGCCCTGGAGTGACTGCATCACACGGGAGTCTGCTGGCCACGCGGCGGCCGCCTCGCTGCCTTGCTGCACCAGCTCGCGGACTGCCTGCTCGCGCTGCTGGATCGCGCTCACGGCGTCGTCGCAGATCGCTCGTGCCTCGGTGAGCTTCTTGACCTCGGCCTGGGCGATCTCCTCAGCCTCGGCGAGTGCATCGTAGGCCTCGGGCAGGTCCTCCTTGATGCGAAGGGCAAAGTTCTGGGCGGTCTCGGCGTGAGCCCGAGCCTCGGTGACGTCGCGCTCGGCGGCGGCATGGCTTGCGGACTGCGCTGCCTCCTTCGCCTGGAACTGGGCGATGTCGATGATCTCGTACGCCTTGTCGCGTAGCTCGGCGGCGATGCTGATCGTCGTCGTGGCGACGGCCTCGCTGCGGCCCTTCCAGGTGGCCCAAGCGGCGGCGACCAGCTCGGAGCACTGCTGAGCATGCGCCTGTGCCTCTTGGATGGTGGCATCGAGCTGCGCCTGTCGCTCTCGGGCCCGCTTGAGAGCCTCCAGCTCGCGCTGCGCTGCGTCTCGGGCCTCCTGACCGATGGCGAACGCGTCGCGCGCATGGGTACGTGCGCGCTCGGTCATGGGGCGCAGGGCCTCGAGCGCAGCGACCAGTGCGGGCAGCTCTTGGAGCTGCGCCAGCGCTGCGACGGCTCCACTGGCCTCGGACAGGGCCTCTCGGGCGTGGCGGGCCTCGGTGAGAGCCTGGTCACGGAGATCGAGGGTCTCGGCGTCGTTGAGCTCGGCGGTCTCGACGGCGATGCGGTCTACCTCGGTGCAGGCCTTGTCCACCGACGTGGTCGCGGCATCGAGCAAGCCCTGGGCCTCGTCGCGGGCCGCCTGGATCTTCGCGAGCCTCGCTGCTGCCTCGCCAGCCAGCTGCACCACGACATCAGCGGCCGCAGCCGCGCGAGCTGCGTGCTCCTCGGTGACTCCTGCGGCCTGAACGGCGCGCTGAGCTGCGGCGCGAGCCCCCGAGGACAGGGACGCCTCTCGGGCTTCGGCAGCATGAACTGCGACGGCATCGGCAGACTGTCGCGCCTGCTCGGCTGCAGCCTTGGCCTCGCCATAGTGCTGCTCGCCCTTTGGTGTACGCGCCACCGAGAGGGCTTGATGGGCTCGCTCGGTCGCCTGCTCCGCCGAGCGGGCGACCTGGCCTGCTGCGTCCGCGGCACCGCTGGCTTGCTCGACCGCGTCCACCTTGCCCCGCTCTTCGGCGCGTCGGGCCTCTGCCTCGGCGGCCTCTGCCTCCTCCAGCGCCGTCCGGGCGACGTCCCAGGCAGTGCGGGCCTCTCCGGCAGGAAGAGCGGCTGACTCGAGGGTCTCGGCGGCATCGGCGGTCGCGGCCGCGGCGGCCGCCTCGTTGCTTGCCGCAGTGGCCTGCTCTGCTGCGGCGACCGCGTGATCGAGGGCCTGCTCGACGCCGCTGGCGGTCAGCGTGCCATCGTTCATGGCGGCTTCGATGCGGCCCGCAATCTCATAGGCAGTGTTGGCAGCAGCGACAGCCTTGCTCGCATGCTCTCGAGCCTGCTGGCGTGCGCGCTCCAGCTGCTCCGCAGCGGCGAGCTCAGCACGCACCGCGTCGCGGATTCCCTCGTGGTGCTGGAGCACCTCACAGGCGGCCTCGTAGGCCTGCCGCTCGGCGCTGACGACCAGCTCGAGCGTGATGATCGCCCCGGCTGCATCCTCGTCGAGGTCGAGGAGCGTCAGCGTGCTCTTGGAGGACGCCGCAGCCTTCTTGGCTCGGTCGGCTGCCCCTCGGATCTCGGCAAGGCGGATGGACTGGTCTGCGCGGCAGCGGCTCGCCTCAGCTGGGGCGAGCTCCGCTAGACGAGCAGCCTGCTCAGCGAGGAGGGCCGCACGGTCGGCGACGGCGCGCGCATGCTGCTTGACCTGGTAGAGCGTGGGCTCCGACGGCAGCGCCTCGACGGGAGGAGCCAAGTCGTCCACACTGCCAGGGGGCTCCGCGAGCGAGGGTGCAGCAGGGGGAAGCGCGAGCTCCTGTTCTACGGCGGGAGTTGGCTCTGGCTCCGGGATGGGCTCTGGCTCTGGCTCCGGGATGGGCTCTGGCTCTGGCTCTGGCTCCGGGATGGGCTCTGGCTCTGGCTCTGGCTCTGGCTCCGGAATCGGCTCTGGCTCCGGAGCGGGGGACAATGTCGGGGTCGCTGGGGCCGCTGGCAGCGAGGCAGCGGCCGTGGTCAGTGGCTCGGGGGCCGAGCCGGCGTCGTCCACCGGCCATGTCACGGGATCGGTCGGCAGTCGTGCGACAGCGCGCTGTGCGAGCGAGGCGAGAGAGGGTCCCGAGGCGTCGTCGAGAAGCTGGCTCGCGAGGGCACCCACCTCGCTGCCCGTCGGGTAGCGGTCTGCGGGTGCGCGCTCGACCGCGACGCACAGGAGGTCGAGGAAAGGGTCGCCGAGGTCGCCGCAGAGCTCCTCGACGGCTTGTGGGGCGACGTTGTCGAGGATGTCTCCGATCACCTGTGCGCCCGTGCCCTCGAAGACCGGTGCGCCGCAGATCAGCTCGACCGCGATGATGGCCGCGGCGAAGAGGTCGGAGAGCAGATCGTCTCCCTGGTCCTCGAGACGCTCGGGAGCGGCGTAGCGGAAGGCCTCGGGAGGGGTCTCGTCGGTGAGCTCGTCGAGGTAGGCCATCACCTCGAGCTGGGGGATGCCGTATCCGATCACGCTGACGTGCCCGTCGGGGTGAAGGAGGACCCGCTCGGGCGTCAGGGAGCCGTGGTTCGGGATTCCCAGCTCGCGTGCCCACTCAGCGGCCTCGTCGAGGAGCGGTCCGAGGGCGGCGAGGAGCTCCAGTCCGGCGCGCTCGCCGCCGGCTGCTTCATCCTCGTCGAGCTGTCGAAGCAGCGCCGAGAGCGGAAGGCCGTCTCCGCTGGCGTAGATCAGGCGACCCGAGGGGGCGTCGAAGGCCAGGAGAGGCTGAACACCCTCGGGGGAGGGGCTGCCGAGCTCTGCTCTGAGCGGCTGGACCGCGTCGGTCAGCAGCGCGCTCTCACGCCATGGGGAGCGCCACGCAATGCCGACCGCTTCGTCGCTCGGGCCGGTCAGGAGGACGAGGTCGGAGCCTGCGCCACGAACAGCGGGTCCAGAAGGTCGGTAAGGGTCGAGCTCGCCCACGAAAGTCACCGGTGCGGGCCACCGTTTTAACGCACTTTGGGGGAGGTACGGACCCCGGAGTGCCTCCATCCGAGCGCCCGTGTGTGCCGCTTCGCTCGGGGCAGGTCTCCGAGGGCATGCCGGGATGCTCCGTCTGGGCTCTTCACAGGCCTGTCTTGCGCTGACTTCTGTAGTCGGTGGGGGCTTGGTGGGGTGGGCATAAGCTGCGTTTTGGGTGCTCTGCGTGACGGATCGTTCGTGTGGAGTGCACGTCCTCGGAGCCCCCTCCTTCCGATGCCGCCGGCCGACGCACGCACTCGTCGTGGGCGGGCGAAAGAAAAACGACTCGCTTGGGCTGAAGAAACATCCGCGGCGCGCGTCCTACGACGCACCCACCTGTCGGAGGGCCCCTTGACCTGGCTTCGAACTGCTGCCGAGCTGCACGCGAGCGCTCTCTCCACGGGGCTCGTGTTTGGTCTGCCACTGGCGCTGTGGTTCTTCGGGACGTCGGTGCCCGTCGACGTCGAGCTCGTCGAGGCCGCCGCACCCCGGGTGGTTGCCATGACCCTGCCAGCGCCGCCTCCGCCGGCTGTGGATGAGCCCGCTCCGGCCGAGGAGGCAGGCGCGGCGCCCGAGCCGAGTGCGCAGCCCTCGGCGCCGGCAGCGCCCCCGACGGAGAGCACGGTGAGCAGCCGTCGGGTGCGCGCCGAGACGGTCTCGGAGGCTGCCGTCGAGGTCGACAAGCCGAAGAAGCGTCGTCGTGTGCGGCGTCGCAACTGCGATCAAGACAGCCCCGCGATCGCCAAGCTCGACGATGGGACCATTCGCGTGGAGCGCGACCTCGTTCAGTACTACGCCCGGCACCTCAAGGCGCTGGACGAGCTCGGCTACACCTACGCCTACAAGGACGATGCGGGCCGAGCCGTAGGGCTCCGCGTCGGGGGCTTCACGTGCAACAACGTCGCCGTGCAGGCCGGCCTCAAGAACGGTGATGTGATCCAGGCGGTGAACGGCAAGCCGGTCAAGTCGCTTGCAGGCGCTGTCTGGCTCTATCTGCGGATGAAGGGCAAGGAAGACATCACGCTGACCGTGGTTCGGCGCGGTCAGGAGATGAGCCTCAACTACAAGCTCGTGTGAGCCAGGTCAGTCGCCGACCCAGTCGACCATGATGCAGCGGACGCGCTCCTTGAGCGGCGAGCTGCCGGTTCGTCCGTAGGTCCAGTCGATCCGGTCGTCGATGCTCTCCACCTGCGGGTAGCCCGCAGCGAAGTCTGGGTCGGTCCGTAGTGCGCCCGGAAGATCCACCAGGTCGAGGTCGGGGATCTGCGCCCCGACGCGCTTGCCGTCGCGCGCGGTGAAGGTGTGTCCCTCCCGGATCTCGATGGCACGCCAGGGATACTGCTGCCAGTTCTCGCCGGTGGAGGCCCGCAGAACGAGGCGGGTGTGGACGGGAGCCATGATCCCGATGCTCTTCAGACGTGGTCCCTCGATGTCGCCCTTTCGGAAGCCGGACGGCCAGATGTCGACCTCCATCCGTTCTCCCGAGAAGTTGATGCCCGTGAAGCCTACGATCCAAGCACGCATCCGGGGGGCGACGATCCACTGCATGGGGACTCCCTGTGAGCAGCGGTGTAGCAGACTCGGAGGCGGGTGCGCCATCGTCGTCACACCCGCAGCTCCCAGACGAGGTGTCCAGACTCGGTCTCAACCGCGAGCACCAGCCCATCTCCCCAGCACAGCACGACGCCCTCGAGCGCCCGCACGGTGACCTTGTCGAGGCCATCGAGGACGATGTCTCCCCAGGGTTCCCAGTCCTGGCTGACCACTACGCGAATCGCCCCGTCGTGCGCGTGGGGCAGGACCACGCCGTCCTCGCAGACCGCGGGATGCGCCACGAGGCCGCCGGGCTCCAGGGAGACCTCCCCATCGCGGCGCACGAGTTGGGTCTCGTCCACCCCGGTGATGATGGTCCCCCACGGCCCGGCCTCCACCACAGAGCCCTCCCGCATCGGCCCTTGCTCGGTTCGTCTTCGCAGAACGAGCGAGGGACGCTCGAAGTGCCAGCTCTCGACGACGCCGCGGAGCGTCGTGCTCACGACCAGCCACCCCGGCTCGAGGTGAAGCGTCGCTACCCTCCCCACGTCTCGGACCCGCCACAGGTGACTCCAGCTCGAGGCGAACAGATCGACGGCCGCGACCGTGTCGGCCTCGGCGACGAACCAGCGGGAGTCCTCGAAGGTTCGGGCCCAGGTCACGAGTGCCACCTCGCCCCAGGAGGAGACTCGTCCGCTGACCCGGTCGAGGAGGCAGACACGCTGTCGCGCACCGCCATCGAGGTCGAGCACGCCGATCACGGCTGCACCGGAGGTGGCAAACGCCAGGCCCGTGCAGGGCACATCCTGGTGCAGAGAGCGCTCCCCGGACGGTGCGACGACGAGCAGTCCGGTCGCTCCGAGCGCCACGAGCAGCTCTCCAGACGGCAGCAGAGCCACGTCGTGGACGCGGGTCTGCTCGGCCTGCGTCTCGAAGCGGATCTCCCACGGTCGGGAGGGGGGCTCGTGCAGCACGGGTAGGTCGGCGTCGAGCGCTGGGTCGGCCAGGTGCGCGCGAAGTGCGGTGAGGGCTCGCGAGAGGGCCCGGTCGCTCTGGCTCGTCGGAAGCAACGCCCGAAGTGCGTCCCGCATCAGGGTCAGGTTCTCGGGCGTGCGCTGGAGTCCGCGGAGGTGGCGGACAAGGGAGAGCTGCGTCGTGCGGGCCG
The DNA here is from genome assembly GCA_002862545.1 of Pseudomonadota bacterium. Lineage (GTDB taxonomy): Bacteria > Myxococcota_A > UBA796 > UBA796. The sequence continues at coordinate 5,073 of PKDJ01000033.1, read as the reverse complement.
CCGGCGAGGGGTCGGAGATCCAGCGGGTCACCAGTGCCCGGTCGTCCGCAAAGCGCTCGGGAGCCAGCTGTCGGCGGCACACGAGGAGCCTCGTCGCCTCGGACCCGCCCAGGGCGATGCCGAGGTCTAGCCATGGTCGGGCTGCGGGACGGAGGCGCGTGACCGGCCAGAGGACCTCGACGGCCCTGGCGTAGTGGCCCTCAGCGACGAGGGTGGTTGCCCAGATGCTGCGCAGTGCCTCGGACGCTCGGACGTGCCCTTGGTCTGAGAGGGCCTCGACGGCACCGCGAAAAGCCCGGTAGCGACGGGCTACGGCCACGGCCTGCTCGAGATCGCCGGCCTGGCACCACAGCCGCACGGCCCAGGCGGGGTCCAGCGCACGTGCGAGGACCAGCCGAGCTGCGAGCGCGTAGTGACCATGCTCCTCCAGGAGTGTCAGAGCGCGCTGGGGCTGGTCGAGAAGATCCGCGAGGACGTAGGCGGCCTCGGTGATGCGCCCGTCGCGGACGAGTGACGCGGCGGCACGCTCGTAGCGCTCACGGAGCTCGTCATAGACCGAGTCGAGCTCCAGGCTTAGCGAGGTTCCACCCCGTCGACCGAGAGAGGGGGTGAGTGCGTCGCGCGGCGTCGGCAAGGCGAGGCTCGGCCTGGAGGGGACGTCGGGGTCATCAGTGGCCAGGGGGAGGGCTCTGCGGAGGGCGTCGTCCAGTCGGCCGCCGTCGAGATCGGCGATCAGCGCGTCCAGGTAGCGGGCACTGCGCTCTCGCAGCAGTGCCTGCAGTCGGAGGGAGCGAGCGGTCGCGAGCAGTCGCTGGTCGAGCCATCCTCGTGCCCGCTCGAGCCAGGAGGGGGAGTGCTGCCGAGCCTCCGCTCTGGCCAGCGTCTCGGCTGCTCCGGAGAGGCCAGGCAGGGCGTCACGGAGTGCGTCGAGGACGCTGAGGGCGAGCCGGGTCAGCGCGGGTGTCGGCCGCTCGGTGCTGGCGGAGGTCTCGACGAGCTGCGTGAGGACTGCACCTCGCTCCGCTGCGAGCTCCACGCCGAAGTCAATGGACGATGGGGCCTCGGCCAGGACGGCGCGGGCCTGCTCCGGCGGTGGGCGGAGTGAGGTGGTTGAGGCGACCTCGAGTGGGCCGAGGTCCAGCCAGGTGGACGGGTCGAGCGCTCCCAGAGGGCGGGCTCGACTGACGATCCCGTCTTGAGCGACGACGAGTGAGCGGCTGTCGGGGTCCACCGCGTGAACTTCGTCGGGGGTGAGTGGGACGGTGCTTCGGCCCCCATCGATGGCGACCACGGGGCCCGCGGGCCACGGGGCCCGGTGGGACTCTGGGCCCGGCAACACCAGCCACCAGCCCGCCTTCGTCTCGTGGAGGGCTGCCCCGGGTGTCCACAGAGTGAGGGCGAGCTGTCGTGCTCGATCCTCGCCGAGCAGAGCAGGCTGAATCCACCATCCGACGACGTCATGGCGACCGTGAAACGTGAGGGAGGAGGGGCGAGTCATGGCGCATCCTCGAGGCGCCAGCGGAGCTGAACCGAGCCCGATGGCAGCTCGACGCACCCGACGTAGCCGGCCGCGTCGCTCCAGTAGAGCACGGGGTCGCTCGGCGAGATCCAGGCGCCCAGGATGCTGGCGAAGGCGGGCTGCAGGTCTGCTTGGTGGGCTCCACGGATGCAGATCGTGCGCCTGTCCCGGGCCAGACCGACCAGTGACCAGGCACCCTCGTCGAGGAGGGCGCCGACGACGTGGAGCTCTGCCGGTCGTGGCAGGGCCACGGGCTGCTCGCCGGGCTGCAGGCAGAGGACTTGCTCCCCACAGACGGCGGCCAGTGCGCTTGGAAATGCAGGGACCACGTCGGTCGGTGGGGGGAGGTCGCGAGGCATGTCGACCGGGCGCTGCCAGTACTCGCCGACGACGTGAATGGCGTCTGCTCGCCCTCGCCAGGACGGCCCGCACCGGCGCTCCAGCCAGGTGGGGGTCGGCTGGTCGCTGAAGTGAGCGATGATGTCGTGATCCGAGCGCCAGGGACGGCCTGCGAGCTCGCCGAGGGGCTGTGCGAGTAGCCCGCGGCTGTCGAGCAGCCAGAGGACGCCCGCAGCGTCCGTCACCAGGAGCGTGTCGTGGGGGTCGCGGTAGCCGGTGGGCCTCGGCAGCACGTGCAGGAAGCCGGGTGCTCCAGTGCTGTCGACGGAGAAGCTCGAGGGGCGGTCGATGACCAGCGGGTGCTGGCCCGGAATGCTCGTGAAGGGAAGGGTGCGGAGGGTGTCGCCCTCCGAGCAGAGGACGACCATCCGCCGACGACAGCGGCCCACGGCCATCCACTGTCGGTACTCTTCGGACAGGACGCTCCGGCTGTGGACCCGGGGCCGCTTCCAGCCGCGTCCGTAGGGCACGGACCAGCGGGTGAGCACGCCGTCCCGCATCGTCAGTGGTCGGGTGGCTGTGCTGTCGGGCACGACCTGCAGCGCTCGAGGCGGTGGCGCGCGCTTGGGGGCGCGCTTCACCCACGGGTCGTGCAGTAAGCCGCCGAGCTGGGCTCGCGACGGCAGGTCGAGGTAGACCGGGCTGCCGCCGTCGACGGTGACCGACAGGGGTGCGTCACCGATGCCCTCCTCGATCCGAATCAGTCGTGCCCCGAGTCGGGCGGCCAGGTTCACGCAGCGCCTTCCCCCAACGACCCAGCGCTCGTCGGGAGTACCCTCGATCTGCGGCTGCCAGGACTCGGCATGCAGCGGTGTGGGGTGGCTGAGGCTGCGTCCGGCGAGCAGGCGCTCTCCCCCGGGGCGCCCTGTGTCCTCGCACCAGCCAGCGGATGGATCCTGGAGCACTCCGAAGCGGAAGACCCCGCTGCCGTCGGCCACGCGTTGCGCAAGCACGAGCCAAAGGGCCAGCTGGACTGCTCGCGGTGCGCCGAGCTGATCAGGGCCTGCATCGAACCAGGTCACGACCCGCGGGGCAGCGACGGGGAGCTCGTGGGCCATGTGGAGAAAGAGGTTCTCGGCGGCTGTGGCGCGACGAAGGAACTCGTCGGGGTGGCTCTCTGCCAGTGCCCAGCCCGTGTGCAGGAGGCGCTCCCAGGAGCCACGGCGTGTCAGTCCACTGAGGCCCTCGGGGGCGCCTCGCGGTGCGCGCCGCGGACGGGCCGCAAGGGGGCCGAGGCGCGCAGCGAGTCGAGGCAGCCACGGACCGAGGACCCCACGCACCGAGCGGGAGAGCAGAGCGAGGGGGGCCTCCCACCGTTCGGGAGGGCGCGTCATCGCGAGGCCCACGCGCACAGCGCAGCGGCGCCGAGGGGGCCGGCGCCGCTGACGGGCATCACCCAGGTCCGCTGCTCGGCAGGAAGGAGCACCCACGGGCCCACGGCAGTCAGTCGGCGGCGAAGTGCACGTGCATACAGGTCTGCAGAGACCCCGAGACGAAGCGTGGTGCGCATCCACAGGGCGGGCAGGCTCGGCTCGGGAGCGACCCACACCGCGGTGTCGACCCAGGGGAGGGCATCGCGAGCGCCGAGCAGCACCAGCGCATCGTCAGAGGCGAGGCCGGTGAGGCAGGATCTGCGCTCCGAGTCTTCGGCCAGGCGCCGAGCCAGCGCGCGCGCGGAGTCTCCACGGACGACGAGGCCCGCGGGCGGCAGGGGTGGCTCGCGCGGCAACCACACCTCAGTCTCTCGTGAGCGCGGCGACGACGCGGGTGCGTGCCGACTCCAGGTCACTCGGTCGGCTCTCGGCGGTGAAGCCGGCGTCGATCTCGCGGGCCACTCCCTCGAGACGCCGACGCCAGCGGGCATCGCGCTCGGTTGCCGAGAGCAGGAGGTCGGCCTGGGCGATCAGCCGCGAGGCGCGCGCGCGTGGACCGCGGGAGGCGTCCTCGGCGGCTGCCGGCAGCGTCGGATTGTCCGAGTGGGTGAGGACCTCACGGAGAGCCTCCCGGGCGAGCGCTTGCCCGGATTCGGTGGGAATGGCGTAGATCACCGGCCAGAGGTCGGCCGTCGTCACGTGGTCGCGTCCCGCGAGTGCGGCCGCCGCGGTGACCAGGCTCTGGAGCTTCACGGCGCGCCGATCGGAGACCGTCACCCCGGCAGCCCGCAGCTGGCGGATCGCGTCGGCCAGAGACCGCCGTGCGGGCGCTGGGTCGATGCGGCGTGCCTGGTCTGCCAGGCAGTCGACGTCCTCCAGTGAGGCGCGCACGGCGTGCTCGGAGGGCTCAAGCCACCCCGCCTCGAGGAGATCCTCCAGCTGTGGGTCGGGGATGGGCTTGACGAAGGCGCGCAGCAGGAAGCGGTCGCTGAAGGCCGCGAGTGCCGGGTCGTCGGGCAGCGTGTTGCTGGCTCCGACGCACACGCGCAGCGGCACGCGTCGGGTCGTGTGGCCGCGGCGGAAGGTCCGCTCCGCGAGCAGGCCGAGCAGCGTGTTGAGGATGGCCGTAGAGCCGAGGAAGACCTCGTCGAGGAAGGCGACCTCGGCCTCTGGGAGCATGCCCTCGGTGCGCGTCTCGACCACGCCGTCGCGCAGCCGGGCGAGGTCGACGGGGCCGAAGAGCTCGCTCGGCTCTGTGAAGCGCCCGAGGAGGTACTCGAAGTACGAGCCAGAGAGTGCGGCGGCCGCTCGACGGACGGCATCCGACTTGGCGGTGCCGGGCGGGCCGACCACGAGCAGGTGCTCGCGGGCGACGGCCGCCAGGGCAATGAGCTGCACCAAGCCGTCCCGGTCGACGAGTCCTCGGGTGGCGTCGTTCAGCGCGGCGCGGACGCGGCGCGAGGCGTCGATCGTCGTCATGTCTCATGTTACGCAGAGTGGCGGGCTTTCACCAGAGGGTCCGTGGCCGGTCCCCGGGAGTGTGCGGCGTGCGACTGATTCTAGCGCTCCTCGTTGCTGCTTGCGCCCCCAGTGACGAGCCGAAGAACGACACTGGCTCGGACACGACTCAGCCGAGTGGCTCGACGACGACGGGCACGACGCCAGCGGGCACGACGACAACCGGGACGACCTCGACCGGGACGACCTCGACCGGGACGACCTCGACCGGGACGACCTCGACCGGGACGACCTCGACCGGAACGACCTCGACCGGGACGACCT
>PKDJ01000304.1 GCA_002862545.1 Pseudomonadota bacterium | reverse complement strand
TGATCGAGCGCGTGCTGCTGGTGGCCTGGCGAGAGCTCGGTGCGACCCTGCTCTCCCGTGCCTTCGTCGTCATGCTGCTCGCCCCGCTGTTGACGCTGCTGGCCGTACCCTTCGTGTTCACCTTCGTGACCATCCTCCAGAGTGACTCCGCGAGCAACGACGCGGCACCCGAGCCGATGCTCGTGGAGGTCTACGCCCCCGCCGAGCGGCTCGACGCGCTCCTCGAGAGCGCGGACTCCACCCTGTGGGACCTCCGGCCGGGCGAGGGTCCAGTGAGCGAGGCGACCGATCTGCTGGCCAGCGAGGCGGCGGCTCGTGTCGTGCTCGGGGAGCAAGGAAGCGGTCGCTACACCGTCTACGCGCGGCCGATGAAGCGGCCCGAGGGAAGGCACACGCTGGAGCGCCTGCGCTGGACCCTCGACGAGGCTCTCGCCCGACAGCGCGCGCTCGAGGCGGGCCTCGACGCAGGCGCCATCGAACAGGCCTGGCAGGTCGAGAGCGAGCTCCAGGTCGTCCGACCTCCACCGCGCGACCTCGCTGCCATGCTCCGCTCGGTCTCGGGCCTCCTCCTGCCCAGCGGCGTGCTGTTCGTGATGTTCGCTGCGCTGTCGATGGCCGGGCAGGGCTTGCTCACCTCGACCCTGGAGGAGAAGACCACCCGCGTCGCCGAGGTTCTCCTCGGTGCGGTCTCCCCCACCGAGCTGCTGACCGGCAAGATGCTCGGGCAGCTCGCCGTGAGCCTGATCCTGTCGCTCGGCTGGGGCGGCCCCTCCCTCATCGGGCTCTTCTTGTACGCCAACTACGCCCTCGGCCCGCTGCAGGTGCTCTACCTGCTCGTGCTGATCGGCTTCGCCTCGCTGTCCTGGGCGGCCGTCATGGGGGGCATCGGCGGAGCGATGAACGACCTGACGGAGGCCCAGCACATCCTGGGACCTCTGTTCATGGTGATGATGGTCTTCTTCCTTCCGGCCATCGCCGCGATCGCCACGCCCGACTCCAGCGTGGTGGTGGTGTGCAGCATGCTTCCGCCGACGGCAGCGCCCACGATGGCGGCCCGCATCGCCTCGTCCACCCCCCCTCCGCACTGGCAGGTCGCGGTCGGCCTGCTGTCCTCGGGCGCGCTCACCCTCGCCTTGGTGTGGGCGGCCGGACGCCTGTTCCGGATCGGCCTGCTGCTCCGCAGCGACCCACCCAACTTCCGCACCCTGGTGCGCTGGATCGTGACAGGCGGCTGAGTCACCGCGGACGGTCGCTCTCACCTGGCTCATCCATCGGCGGTTCGACGACACCCGATGGCTGGTCGGGGTCCGAGCGCCTCCTGACACAGAACTGTCCCCATCGAAGAGTTCAGGCGACCGTCCGTCGGTACAGCCGCCTGACGACGGGGAGACACAAGACGAGCCTGCTGATCGCCACCGCACTGTCCACCGCCCACGCCGCACCCGAGAGCGCACCCGACACCATCGAGATCTCTCGCGACGCCACCGACATCGGCAACCGCTTCAAGACGGGCATCGGGGTCCACGTGGGCACCCCCGCGGGCATCACGGGCAAGCTCTTCACGGGCGAACACCAGGGCATCGTCGCGAACCTGGAGTACGACCCCCTGTTCTCTGGAATGATGGGAGCACGGGCTGGCTACGAGTTTCGGGTCGCCCGCCTCGGCGAGTGGCACTGGGGCGTCGTCGATCTGAACGGAGAGGCCGTCGCTGCCGTCCAGGGACGGCCGGGCGGAGGGGAGCTCCCCGGTTCCTTCCGTGCCGGAGCGGGGGGTGGCCTGACTGCCTCGGTGCTGCTCAAGGAGACGCCGCTCGAGATCTACTCCGAGCTCCAGCTGCTGGCCTACCCGCTCGCTCTCGCCGGTGGGACGTACTGGACGGGTGGAATCGTGGGAATGAACGGCGGCATGGGAGTTCGCTACTACTTCTGACCGCCGATGCCCCGCTCCTCCTCGCGCCCCATGGCGCAACACGCGTGGCCCCCAGCCGGGGCCCGCTGTTCGCGCTGGAGGCCCCCCGGGCTTTACCACCAGCGCGAGGCCATTGGCCTCTCCCCTACGCGAGACGGTAGAGTGCTTCACGAAGGGGGACCCGCCGGCGATGGCCACCTCGCGCCTCGGTGCAGCAGCGCTCGCCGTGCTCGGATGCACACACGACGCGGTAGAGCGGACCGAGCCTCCCTGCTCGCCACCCATCTCCATCTGCACTGTCGCGGGTACAGGCGAGCCGGGCCGCGCAGCCGGACAGCTCTACCTGCCCCAGGGAGTCACCTGGGGTCCACGGGGGCAGCCCCACATTGCCGACACCTTCAACAACCGCGTCGTCCGAGTCCACCGCGATGGCGCCCTCCATGTGCTGCTCGACGCCCCGACCGCGGACCTGCACAACCCCACCGACCTGGCGTTCACACCAGAGCACACCCTGCTGGTCATGGACTGGCAGAACAGCCGGCTGCTGAGCCTGCCACCAGACGACTCTGCGGCCGTCACCATCGTCGGTACAGGTGAGCGCGGCTACAGCGGCCCCTCGACTCCGCTCACCGAGACACTCCTCGATCTCCCTTCCTCTGTCGCCGTGAGCCCCGATGGTGCCATCTTTGTGATGGACCAAGCCAACCAGCTGGTGCGCGAGGTCGGTGATGCCGGCTTGATCGATGTCGCAGGGACCCCGGGTGTGCACGGGTTCGTGGGTGACGGGGGCCCCGCCACCGAGGCGCAGCTCCATGCACTCGTCGGCCAGCGCGCCCTGCCGTCGAGCCAGCTCGCGGCGACGACCGACCGCATCGTGCTAGCCGACACCGGCAACCATGTCGTCCGCGCGATCGACCGACAGACCTCGATGATCTCGACTCTCGTCGGCCGAATCGACTGCACTGACGCGGTCTGCCGAGGAATTCCTGGCACCGGCGAGGACGGCACTTCCGCGCTCTCCGCCGCGCTGGCGGCCCCATACGGCGTCGCCATCACCTCCGACGGGATTGTGCTCGTCGCCGACACCTCAAACCACTGCATTCGGGCGATCGTGGACTCCGCGGTGCACACGGTGGCCGGCCAGTGCGGGGTCGCCGGCTACACCGGTGACGGTGGTGACCCCCGCGACGCAACTCTCTACCGACCCGGCGGCCTGGCGATCGACGCCGAGGACTGGGTGCTCGTCGCCGACACTCACAATCACGCAGTGCGCGCCTTTCGCCTCGACCTCTGACTACATGAGGTCCTTCGGACAGGCCAGGCCAGGGCCAAAGCTGCCCACGACCCACCACTCATCGGCGGCCAGCGTCCTCTTCGCGCTGAAGTCGCAGACCTCGAGGGTCTGCGGATCCGTGTAGACCACGCGAACAGTCACCTCGGTGGGTTCAGCGCCAAGGGTGTAGTGGTGGACCTTCACGTCATAGACCAGGTCTGAGCCGCCCTCCCACGTCGTGTCGCCACTGGAGTAGGCCTCGACGCCGTACCCCTTCTCGCTCGTGAGCACCATCAGGCCGTGCCCCTCTGGCGCGCAGTACCAGGAGGCTGGCATTCCGTCGGCGAGCACCTCGAGATCAACGTCTGACGTGCTGTTCCAGGTGGTGGTCACCAACATCTGGCGCGAGGCCGGATCGTTCTCTTCGCAGAAAGTAGCCACCGGACTCTCTCCGACGCCGTCCAGATCTGCGTTGGTGTCGAGCTGGAGCTTCGCAAAGCCCCCGGTCATGGGAACGGCCTGCACGATGGTCCCGTTCACGACCGGCGTCTCGAAGGTCCGAATGTCGCCCTCGTCACCCGAGCCATACTGGACGCGAACGAAGGCCGTGTCCGCATCAGTCTCTACGTCGGCTGCGATGATCACCCGGTCCGGGTAGTCGCCTCCGGTGGCTGAGGCACCGGGCAGACCCTTGCAGTCGAGCGGCATCGTCTGGCCCCCCTCCGTGATGTCGGCCAGCTCGTCGAGGTACCCCCCCAGATCGGCGACGGTGCCATCCTTCTCCGCGTAGCGCAGGATGTCCTCGGGCATGTAGTGCCGGTCGAGGAGCCCGACGCGCACGAGCGGCCAGCTCTCTTGCGGTGCCCCGTCTGCTGGGGGATCCTTCAGCGAGCCCTCGTCATCCAGAGGCGCATCGGGGTGGTCCTTGTCCTCCCGAGTGGCGATGTCCGATAGGTCGAGGTCTCCAGCCGACTCCTCGGAGACACAGAAGATCCGGGCCTTGCGGGACAGGGTGTACGCGGGCACGTCCAGCTCCAGCTCCAGCTCGTCGAGGTCGAGCGAGACCAGCGAGTCGGTCGTGGTCAGCTTCGTGTCCGGGTCGTAGCCAACGTAGTCGGTGGTGCACATGACCGTGGGGTCGTCGCCCGTGACCTCCAGCACGTACCCAAAGTCGAAGGGCACGTCCTCGATCACGAAGTCGTCGCCCTTCAGCTTCACGACCAACTCCCCGCCATCCTCGGCAGCGGAGGGGGTCGTGAGCTCGAGCATGTTGATGCGGCCGTAACAGTCCGGCTCGGGGCTCAGGACCGTCTCGCCCGCAACAGAGGTCTCGAGCTTCGGGCAGACATCCGGGTCGAAGCCATCGGGATTGAGCGAGGGGGCAAAGAGCGTGAAGCGCAGCGCACTCGGAGGATCGCCCTTGACCTGGACCGCCCCCTCGATGTCGACGCCGACCCCCGCATCGGAGATGGCCTTCGCGACCAGACCCTTGAGGTCATTGCATCCGAGAAGCAGTGGAAGAAGAGTGAGCATCGCGCGCATGACTACTCCAGACCGTGAGACCATTGTACACCTGTGTCCTGCAGCACCCGGCAACCCGGCGGCTGCTCAGCCACTTGCTCTCGTCCTCGAAGTCCCCTCAACGTGGAGGTCCTGAATGCCCGAGCACTCTCGGAGCGCCTCGACGCTCTACTACCAGGCCCTCACTCAGCAACGCGGGCGCCAAATCGGCTTCTTCGAGATGAGCCCGAAGCAGTGGCTGGCCACCCTCGGTGTCGCACTCGGCGTCATGACCGTCGGACTCCTCGTCGTCGCTCTGTCGACGCTAGACGGGGCTGGCTGGACCCTCTGCGGGCTCGGAATCGGCTCGCTGCTGCGCGACATCGGCACCCGTCGACGCAGCATCGCGCTCTGGCCCCACCTCGATGCAGTGATCGACTGGTCGCGGGTCGAGGCGCAGCTCGGCGACACCGCCCACTGAGCCATGTCTCCCGACACCACACCCAGCGGACACTTGGCTCAGCGGCAGGTGACCAGCTGGTACATGTCGGTGTTGGAGAACGGTCCATTCCACAGCCCGAGGTCGGGGCTCCACTTGTACGTGACCAGCCTCCCCGAGGAGGAGCGACTCGTCTGGTAGTCCTCCTCGGTGAACATCATCAGCCAGTAGGTCTCCCCAGCACTCAGCGCGACAGGACTGCCGAAGACCGGCCCCTGCCATTGGTTCGCCTCCTCCATCGACCATGAACCGGACGTCAGCTCGATGGCCGGCTCCCCAGCCGCGTCACTCCAGATGCCGAGGCTGGCCAGCGCCGTGCTCTCGCCGGTGAACAGCTGGGCACCCTCGACCACCAGGTCGACGGCGGGCGTGACCTGGTAGGCGAAGTGATGGCCACCGGTGGAGGTCCAGCCATCGTCATAGGCCTCGCCGTCGTTCATGCCGAGAAGCACTCCCTCGACCTCGCACCGATCGGAGCCGCCTCCTCCGAGAGCGCCGAGATCAACCGGCTCGCTCAGCTCGCAGGTCGCGAGGTCGAGGAACTGCAGGACGCGTGAGCACACCCCGCCACCGAGCCTCGGAGACGCAGCGAAGCCACCCGCCCCGTCCGCTCGCACCGCGCGGACGAGCGTCACCCCCGAAAGCGCGGTGACCGCATCCGAGCAGGGCCCGCCGGGGACGCGCTCGGCGCCGCCCGATGCGCCCGCGAGAATCGCGATCTGGCCCCCCGGTGTCGCTCCCGAGACCGTCAGGTCGACGGTGCCCGGACAGGCCCCAACCGCCGACCCCGTGATGGCCCAGGCGGGAACGGTCAGCGTCAGGGCAAGCATCGACAGCGCAGCACGCATGAACCACTCCTTCAGGCGACGCAGTATACAGCGAGGCGCCTCGCCCCCTGGCTAGCGCCACGGGTGTGCGAAGCTGCTGGCACACCGCCCCTGGAGGTCGCCCTTGGACGCTGCAGTCACGTTCTTCCACCAGGGCGGCCCCATGATGTACGTGCTCCTGGTCGGAGGGCTCACGGCGCCTGTTCCCGCGCTGGTCGCGCTCGGGCTCGGGTTCATGAGATTCCGCGTCCCCAGTGCCGCACACGCCCTGTGGCCCGTCGCCCTCGTGCTCCTCGGGGTCGTCGGCGCTCTCTCGGACATCGCCCAGGTGGAGGCCGCCCTCGCCTTCGCGAGCCCAGAAGTCCGAAGCACGCTGGCCGCAGCCGGACTCCGGATCGCGGGGTACCCGGCTGTCACCGGCGGCACGGTCGCCTGCGTGGCCCTGTTGCTCTCCGCCTTACTCCACGGCATTCCCCGGGTGATCACGGCCGGAGACGACGCCCGGCTGACCCCCCTGCATGCCCTGGCTCCCGGACTGCTCGGTGTCGTCGGAGGAGCCGTCCTGACGCTCCTCTACGGAGCCCTCCCTGGCGCCGTCACCGTCTTTGGAGGCCTCGGGGTGGCCCTCTCCTCCCTCCGCCTCGGAGAGTCCGACGCGCCGCGTGTCGCCCCCGCACGCCTCGGCGCTGCTGCACTGGCCATGCTGGGGGGCCTGCTCGCAGCCTGGGCGGGTCACCTGTACGGCCACGGCCTGTTCCTCCAGGCGATGAGTCTGGACTCTCCGGAGTCACAAGAGGCCCTGGTGGCCGTCGCGCTCGCGTCGCAGGCCCAGAGCGTGACGGGCGCACTGCTCGCGGTCGGACTGGTCGGACTCGCTGGACTGGCAGCCGGACTACCGGTCGTGCGGCACGTGACCACGCCTCGCACCGCCGCTCACGCCGCACTCCTGATCCTCCTGTGCCTCCTGCCCCTGGCGGCCGGCGCGTACCTCGAGAGCGCGAGCGAGCGACTGACCGCACAGACACAGCCGCGTGTCGAGGCCCCGTCGGGAGAGCCCGCGGACCGTCGAGACCAGCCGCCCAGGTGACGGGCCTGCGACCGGTGTGCCTGAGACCCTTCGGTCGGCGCTCTCGTGCCACGCCCTGCCTTGGTGACGGCTCTCGAGCTGTGGATAACCTGAGTACATACATCAACACACAGGTTGACGCGTCACCCCCAGTGCTTCCGATAGCCCCGTCAGCGCGCCGATCACCACCGGGCCAGTTCTCCGAAGGCCTCGCGTCGCAGCGCTGTGGATGATTGGATTCGTCCCCACCCCCATGCGGCACGTATGCTCCCCGCTCGAAGCCCCCCGGAGCTCCATGCGCCCCCTCGCCCTCCTCATGCTGATCGCTGCCAGCTGCACCAGCGAGACCTCGGTCACCGGCGCGGAGCCCGCCGAATGTGTCTGCAACCCCGACGCCCCCGGTACACCGGGAGAGCCCGGACCACAGGGCGAGCCCGGAGAGCCTGGTCCACCTGGAGCACCCGGAGAGTCCGGCGCCGACGGTGCTCCTGGAGTCGCAGGGCCCCCGGGCCAGGCCTGCTGGGACCTGGACGGCGACGGCGCGGGGAGCCCCGAGGAAGACCTGAACGGCGATGGCTCCGTCGATGTCGCGGACTGCGCCGGTGGCGGCGTAGCCCGCATCCCAAAGACCACCTTCATCATGTACTACGACCTCGACAAGGTGCAGTGCCAGAGCCTGGAGGACTCCTCCATCATGCGCATGGACTGCTGCCCGGAGGGCTTCATCACAGCCGGCAAGCACGCCCTCTGGTACGGCGCCGTCTGCGTCGAGGAGGTCGCGAGCGGCACGACGGTCTTCACGGTGCGCAACAGCCCCGAGGGCACGGACTGCTACGCCGAGAACACGCCCGAGGTGTGCTGCCCCGAGGGGTATGACCCCTACGGCTACGACTACAACGGAGGGGTGATCTGCATGGACCTCTGACGGTCTTCGCCGCTCGACATCCACCCGTCGACCGTGCGGTAGACTCCCGCCATGCTCTTCCCCCTACTCTTGGCTCTCGCGGCCTGTGCGCCGGAGCCGAACACACGCACCCTCGTCGTCGAGCGCACTGTCGAGGCCGAGGTAATCCTCCCGACGGACCGTGACGGAGACGGCCACATCGACGCAGCCGCGGGCGGGACCGACTGCGACGACGCCAACGCCGAGGTCTTCCCCGGCGCGACCGAGCGCTGCAACGGCCGCGACGACGACTGCGACGAGGCGGTGGACGAGACCTTCGACCTCGATGGCGACGGCTTCCTCACGGCCGCCGCCTCGGAGTGCGCAGCCCTCGGGCAGCCGCTCGACTGCGACGACCGGGCTCCGGGCATCTTCCCCGGCGCACCCGATCCCTGCGACACGATCGACCAGGACTGCGACGGGCGCGACGGCACGGATCGCGACGACGACGCCGACGGCGTGCGCCACTGCGACGACTGCAACGACGACGACCCCCTGATCTTTCCTGGCGCGCCCGAGCGCTGCAACGGCATCGACGATGACTGCAACGGCCTCGCTGACGAGACCTTCGACGGCGACGGCGACGGTGTGGGTGCGTGTGCCGGAGACTGCGACGACACCGACCCGACGGTACATCCCAGTGCCGCCGAGGTCTGCGACGGCAAGGACAACGACTGCAGCGGCATCGTCGACGACCCCTTCGACGCCGACGCTGACGGCTGGGCAACCTGCCGAGGCGACTGCGACGACACCGACCCGTCCGCCCACCCCTTCGCACCGGACACCTGCGACGGGGTCGACAACGACTGCGATGGCTGGGTCGACGGCGCCTATGACCTCGACCTCGACGGTATCAGCACCTGCGCCGATCCACCCGACTGCGACGACGGGCTGCCGTCCGTCTACCCATCGGCACCCGAGATCTGCGATGGCCTCGACAATGACTGCGACGGGGTGCTGCCGCCGGAGGAGGTCGACCGCGATGGCGATGGCGTCTGGCTCTGCGACGGCGACTGCGATGATGGCGCGCCCGAGGTTCGACCGGGCCGGCCCGAGGCCTGCGACGGTCGGGACAGCGACTGCGACCCCACCACCGACGAGGAGGTCGATGGTGACGGCGATGGCCTGTCCGCCTGCGACGACGACTGTGACGACACCGACGCCACCGTCTTCCCAGGAGCGGTGGAGCGCTGCAACGGCGTCGACGACGACTGCGACGGCTTCGTCGACGAGAGGGTCGACTGCGACGGCTGCGCCCTCGAGGTCTGGCGCGACAGCATCTATCTGTACTGCACCGAGTACCGCTCTTGGGAGGAGGCCCAGTCGGCTTGCCGAGAGCTCGGCTACGACCTGGTCACGCTCGACGACCCCGACGAAGAGGGACACCTCTACGAGCAAGCCATGAAGCTCTGGGCTGGTGTCTGGTGGATGGGCCTCAACGACCGGGAGGCCGAGGGGGCCTGGGCGTGGTCGGACGGCTCACCGGTGGACTACCTGAACTGGGCGCCCGGCGAGCCCAACGACTACGCCAACGAAGACTGCGGACAGGCCTTCTGGTCCGGCGTCGAGTGGAATGACGCCTCGTGCGACTACGCCGAGCCCTACATCTGCGAGCTGCGGCGATAGCCCACCGACAATCTCACTCGGCGAGGTCCTCGAGTAGCTCCAGCGGCCGCCCGCGGGAGAACCCGATCGTCTCGTCGACGCCCCAGATCAGATCGTCCACCGAGCGCTCGCGGTACGGATCGATCTCGTACCATGGCAACACCCGCTCCCGAGCTGCGCCCGCCTCCGTGGCCACGTCGCGCGCTGCGAGCGCCTCGGCGACGACGACCACCTCACGCTCATAGCGAGCCCGCACGCTGGGGATGTCGAGCATCCACTCGGCAAGGTGAGCGCCGGGTGCCATCACGTCGAGCCACCAGCTGAAGGTCTGGTCGATCCCCCACGGCAGCAGCGTGAAGCGGCCCGTCGAGGGCTCGTGGTAGAGCCGATAGTTGTTCGCGAAGTGAAAATAGCCGTCCCAGTGACCAATCACGGCCTCCCAGGCCATCACCCGCGCGGTGAGGTCCACATCCACGAGGGCCTCGAGGTCGGCGACACGATCCTCGGACGGAGGCAGCGCGAGCAGCTCGGCGAGGGCCAAGAGATCGGAGCGATCGTCGACGTCGTCCGAGCCCTCCTCGTCGTGCTCGAACCGCCAGATGTGCTCTGGGTAGAGGTCGACGCCGTAGGCCCCCTCGTAGAGATTGCCGTCCGGATCGTCGAACCAGCGCTCGAGGAAGCGATCGTCCATCGTCTCGACGTGGAGGTAGACCCCCCGGTAGGCGTCGTTCACGTACAGCAGAGTGTGCGCGACACGAGGTGCCGGGATGCCGAGATCGCGGGCGAGCGCGTACCCCACCAGCTCGTGCACGGTGGAGGCATCCTGGACCATGTTGTTCAGCGTCAGCATCTCCAGGCCGCGCAGGCGGCGCTGCCCATCCACCAGGGCATTCAGATCGACCTTGAAGGCCGCCTTCTCGTCATAGCTGCGGCGCGATCCTAGCTGACCCTTGATGCGCACCTGCACGTCATCGAGCCACACCCCGTCGATGGCGAGCGAGCCGGGCACCCGGGCGTCATCGTCCGTCCGGAGGGCCTCTTCGCTGGACTCGGGCAGATACAGCTCGACCACCAGCAGGTCGTCCTCGGGGAACAAGAACACCGAGGCATCGCTTCCTGGAGTCGGCCAGGCGGGATTCCGATTGCCGGGGGTCGGCACCATCGAGACACCCAGAGGGCCGCCGTCGGGGAACCGACCAAAGACGAGGTCTTCTTCGAGCTCGGGCACGTGCAGCCGATCCGCGAGGCTGCCGTCGGGCCGAGACAGGGACAGGGTCTCGCCCGCCGACGACACGGAGAAGGGCGCATGGTCGCTGCCCTGGTCCAGATCGCCGTCCAGCCAGAGCAGCTGATGACCACCCGCGGGAATGGTCAGGTCGGGGAGCACCCAGCGCGTGCCCGAGTCCTCGAGGATCCACTCCGCCAGCTGGATTGGCGCGTCGGTGCGATTGACGAGCTCCAGCCAGTCATCGGTCTCGCCAGCACCATCCATGAGGACCGCGCTGTTCCGGGCGCAGACCTCGTTGAGCTGAACATCGACTGCCCGAGGCACCTCCGGCGTCGCGGTGGCAACGGTCGGAGCGGAGTCGCTGCTCCCGCTCGGCCACGTCACCACCACCGGATCGGCCGGGCGCGGAGGCGACAGCACCGACTCGGAGAGCGAGCCTGGCTGTGTGCATGCGAGGAGGAAGAGGAGGACCATGCCGAGAGTGTACAGCTGCAGAGCCGCAGCGCCACACCTCCTGCCGAGGCACCGTGGACGAGAAGGGTCCGATCGCCCTCCACTCCGAGGCATGAGCGGCTCGACGTGCTGCAGCGCATCCCGACGCAGCAGCCCCGTTAGACTTCCCCTTCGGGCGGGCACCCTCCTGCCGACTGCACCTCAAGGACGGATCTCCATGGAACTGCGCGGCCACACCTTCGTGATCACCGGTGGAACAGGCGCCCTCGGCTCGGCGGTCGTGCGACGCCTCGCCGAAGACGGCGCCACCTGCCACGTCACCTGGGTGAGTGAGCGGGAGCGGGAGGCGTTCACCGTCGCGGGCGACGTCCACCTCCACCGCGCGGATCTGATGGACGAGAGCGCCGTCGATGCGCTCTACGCCGGCCTCGATCCCTTGTGGGGCTCGATCCACATCGCCGGCGGCTTCACGATGGCGCCCGTCGCCGAGACGACGGTCGAGCGGTTCACCTTCATGTGGCGCCTGAACGCGCTCACGGCCTTCCTCTGCTCCCGA
>PKDJ01000302.1 GCA_002862545.1 Pseudomonadota bacterium | reverse complement strand
CGCATCCTCGCGAGCTTGCGCCAAGAACTGCGCCGCCGGCAGGTCGACCGGAATGGTCGAGCTCGGGTCGGGGATCGTCGAGGGTGGAGGCGTTGGCGTCGGGGACATCACCCAGACCGTACTGGATTGTAAGCGACTTGTCATGTCGCTCAGCTCTTTCGCTTGCCTGGCATCAGTCCTCCACGGGAAGTCGAACCAAGAAGGTCGAGCCCTCGCCGGGGAGTGAGCGGACGTCGAGCGCGCCACCATGCGCTTCGACGATGCGGCGACAGATGGGCAGCCCAAGGCCCGTGCCGTCGACCTTGGTGGTGTAGAAGGGCACGAAGAGCTTCTCGAGATCCGACGCTGGGATTCCGGGTCCGGTGTCCTCGACCACGAGCTCGACGGTCTCGCGACCGCCCAGCGACGGACCACGTCGACTGATGACCGACAGCGCCCCGCCCTGTGGCATGGCCTGCAGAGCATTCCGCAGGAGATTCAGCAAGACCTGCTGGATGCGAGTTCCGTCGAGCGTCACGGTCGGTAGATCGCCCGCGAGGCTCTCGGACAGGGTGACTCCCGGAGCGACTCCCTCGGCACGCAGCAGTCGCAGCACATGAGTGACCAGCGCATTCAGGGGCTGCGGAGACGGGTGCAGCTCGAAGGGGCGCGCGTAGTCCAGAAACTGCGAGACGACGGTGTCGAGACGGTCCACCTCGTCGATGATCACCTGCAGCATCTCTTGAGCATCTTCGGCGAGTTCCTCGTCCTGCAGGTACTGGGTGGCCCCCTTGACGCCTGCGAGCGGGTTCCGAATCTCGTGCGCCAGGCCGGCAGCCATCTCGCCCAGGGCGGCGAGGCGATGCTGCTCCTCCTGACGCTCGAAGTCTCGAATGTTCGCCAGGGCGACGGCGGCCAGCTCAGCGGCCTGCGCGAGCCGAGCGAGCTCATCCTGGGAGTAGCCGTCGGACCACTCCTCGTCGCGCAGCGCCAGCCAGCCCAGCACGATGTCCGAGCGCACGAAGGGCAAGACCAGGTCTGCGTGCATCGCATCCATCAGCGCGGTGATCTCTCTCGGATCACTGCCCGACGACCTCCCTCGT
This sequence comes from Pseudomonadota bacterium, assembly GCA_002862545.1. Classification (GTDB taxonomy): domain Bacteria; phylum Myxococcota_A; class UBA796; order UBA796. The sequence goes on along the minus strand of PKDJ01000302.1, from coordinate 10,783 downwards.
GTGAGCGCGGGCCGGCTGTACCACCGAACTCCTGAGACGAAGGGCTCGGTGAAGGGCTTCGCCGCGACCGCTTGTAGGGGAGGGTCCCCATGCCCACGGCCGCCGGCAACGACGAAGGCATCGCGGTTGGTGTCCCACAGATACACGGCACTCACGGCACAGCGCCCTGATGCGGCGAGTCGAGACAGCAGCGCTTCGACGAGTCGGTCTGCATCGGTGTGTGCCGGCAGGACGCCACGCAGCTCGTCGAGGGTACCCGCGAGCTGCTGCCCACCGCGGTTGAAGACGCGGTTTGCGGCCCATGTCACGGGCGGACGAATCGGGTCGTACGCCGCGATGAACAAGCCGGAGACGAGGAAGAGCTGGAACAGCGTATGGACCATGGAGGCCGGCTCGGTCCAGAGGACCGCGATGCCGTCCATCGACACGAGGACGGCGGCTAGCAAGAAGATCCGCGCGAGCCGGGAGAAGACCTCGTGGAGGTCGAGGAGTCGAGACCACGTCACCGTGTGGTAGAGCAGGAAGACCGTCAGGCCTGCCAGCACGGCCGACAGGGGGGGCGCTGGCCCGTGTAGGGCCGTGGGCGTCATCGCTCCTGGGTCGGTCAGGGTGCGCCCCAGCTGCTCGATCAGCGTCGCTGCGGCTGCGGCCGCGACCACGCCGATGAGGTAGGCGCGACGGCGCTTCTCGACCTGTACCGTGGTGGCCTGCCAGGCTCCCTGGAGGCGCCAGAGCACGGCCGCAAAGGCCAAGAAGACGAACACGCCGAGTGCGAGCGAGAACGGCGTGGACCGATCCGGGGTCTCGGCGAGGAACAGGTGTCCAATCAGCGTCACGGGAACGACGATGGCCGAGGCCATGGCCACCTGCGCGACGCGCTCCGCGTGGGACCCATCGGAGCGGAAGGCACGGTCGACGGTCCACAGCGCCGCCGCAGGGACCAGGGAGCCGAAGAGCAGGTAGCCGACTCGCAGGCCGGCGAGGCCCGGCACGAGAGAGAGGGCGAAGGCGGAGTAGGCCAGGCTCAGCGTCCAGCCCAGTGCCAAGAACGCAACCCGCGCGGGCTCTGTGCGATCTGCGCGCCAGGCGCGGGTCGACAGGGCGGCGGAGACAGCGGCGACGACGAGGTAAGCGAGCGCGTACATGAGGCTATGGGAGTTATAGCGGTGTCCATGAGTCGTGCACTCCTTAGGCAGCTCCCCAAGGTCGATGTGCTCCTTCGCGATCCCGCACTGGCTGCATCGCCGCGGGGATTGGTCGTCGCGGTGGCGCGCGAGGTCTTGGACGCACTGCGGGCTGACATCCTGGCGGGCGCGGTGGAGGAGCTTCCCGACATCGCCGCACGGGTGGCGGCTGGGGTCCAGAGACTCTCCGAGGGCCGCCTGCGCCCTGTGATCAACGCCACGGGGGTCGTGGTCCACACGAACCTCGGTCGTGCCCCCTGGTCGTCGTCGGTGCGTGCTGCTGTCGCCGAGATCTCCGGGTACTGCAACCTCGAGCTCGAGCTCGAGACGGGCAAGCGGGGTGGGCGGCTCGATGGGGTTCGTGCCCTGATGAGGCACCTCACGGGCGCTGAAGACGCGATCGTGGTGAACAACTGTGCGGCGGCCGTGCTCCTCACCCTCACCGCGCTGGCCAAGGACCGCGAGGTGATCTGCAGTCGTGGTGAGCTGGTCGAGATTGGAGGGTCGTTCCGGGTGCCCGACGTGATCGCAAGCGGTGGGGCGCGCCTCGTCGATGTCGGCACCACCAATCGCACGCGCATCGGCGACTTCGCGGCAGCTGTCGGCCCAGAGACGGCCGTCCTGCTCAGCGTCCACCCGAGCAACTTCCGGATCGTGGGCTTCACCGAGGCTCCGAGGCGTGAGGAGCTCGTCGGGCTTGGCCGCGAGCACGACCTCGTCGTCGTGGAGGATGTCGGAAGTGGCAGCCTCGACGGCGAGCGAGGTGAGCCGAGTGTGCGTGCGGCGGTCGAGGCAGGGGTCGACGTCGTCTTGTTCAGCGGAGACAAGCTCCTCGGAGGGCCCCAAGCGGGCCTGTGCATCGGACGGCGGGCAGCCATTCAGCGCCTGCGAAAGCATCCCATGTACAGGGCGCTGCGTGTCGACAAGGTGATCTTGGCAGCGGTCGAGCGCACGCTCGCCGAGCACGCCATGGGCCGCGACACGCCCGTGCAGGCCATGCTGGCGCTCGAGCCTCACCAGCTGAGTGAGCGCTCCCAGAGTCTGCGCGAGGCATTCGAAGCGAGTGGCATCGCCTGCACCGAGGCCGACGACACGGGCTACGTCGGCGGAGGGTCCCTACCCGGGCAGGGTCTGCCGAGCCGGGTCGTGCGGGTGCCATGTCGCAGCGTCGACGCCGTTGCACGGGCTCTTCGGGTCGGAAGGCCGGCCGTCATGGCCCGCATCGCGGGCGACGAGTTGGTGTTCGACGCGCGCACCATCGAGCCCAGCCAGGTACCAGACCTCGCCGCGGCGGTGGTCTCTGCGCTATCCTGCGCTGCGGAGGGTGAATGAGCCGCGGCTTCTACGAGCTCTTGTCAGTGGCGGAGGATGCACCGGCAGCGGCCATTCGGTCGGCCTATGGCGCTGCAGTGACAGCGCTGGGGCGCCGCCGCCGGCGGCTCGTCGAGCAAGGGGGAGACCCCTCGGGGCTCGACTACGAGCGGGCTCGCCTCGACGAGGCCTGGGCCACGCTCTCCGACTCCCTTGGCCGACGGCGCTACGACGCCTTGTGCGCATGGAGCGCAGACAGCTCGGCGCCACGGGGTGGCGATGCGCTCTGGGCCTGGGCGGCTCCGCGGGTCAGCCCGCCAGCCGCGGCTGTCGCCGTCAAGCTGCTCCGCAAGGCGACGCGTCTCGAGCGGCTGGAGGCGCTCCCGCTGTCTCCTTCGGCATCTGAGGCCGATCCGCCCACGCTGATCCCGCACGATGACGATCGGACTCACTCGGGTGGCCGCCCTGCACCGAGTCATGCGGATCTGACGGCACCAGGATTTCGACCCTCGGAAGCGCCCACGACATCGGAGGCCGCTCCGGTCATCGTGATGCCCCGTGCACGACCCGCCCGTCGCCCGGAGCAGAAGGTCGTCTCGCTGTCCGGCGATGCGCCCAAGCCCGAGCTGCGCGTGGTCGACGGTGCGTCCTCGGCCTCCGAGGTGCTCGTCCTGCCGTCCAAGGCTTCGAGGGATTCGGGTGCGCTGGCTGCGCGCGCGATGTCCTCGGAGGACATCGCCCGCATGGTGGATGCTCACGGCTACACGGGTGCTCTCCTGCGCGCTGTGCGTGAGGCCCGAGGCCTCACACTCGACAAGATCTCCGCGGACTCGCGCATCTCCCTCAAGTACCTCGAGGCGCTCGAGGCAGACGACTTCGGGAGCCTGCCATCGGCGACCTTCGTGCGTGGGTATGTGAGGGAGCTGGCGCGCCAGCTCCGTCTCGACGTCGACGCAGTGGTCTCGGGCTACATGCGCCGCTTCTCTGGCTGACGTGCCCGACGTCACCATCGAGCGCGCGGGGCGCTTGGATGCCACCCTCACGGAGCTCCTGCCCGAGCTGTCGCGCTCGCGTGTCGCAGCGTTGGTGCGAGAGGGCCGGGTCTCCGTAGATGGCGCACTCGTACAGAGGCCCGCCGCGAAGGTGCGGCCGGGCAGTGTCGTCAGCGTGACTCTGCCGCCCCCGCGTCCGTCGGGCGTGGCTGCCCAGGAACTTCCACTGCAGATCGTGCACGAGGACGACGACATCGTCGTCGTCGACAAGGCTCCCGGCATGGTCGTGCATCCGGGGGCTGGGCATCCCGACGGCACGCTCGTCAATGCCCTGCTGCACCATGTGCGCGACCTCTCCGGGATCGGTGGTGTCGAGCGCCCGGGAATCGTCCATCGGCTGGACAAGGGCACCTCAGGCCTGATGGTGGTGGCGAAGAACGATCGGGCACACAGGCACCTCGCCGCACAGTTCGCGGCGCACACGGCAGGTCGTACCTATCTGGCACTCTGTCTCGGCTCGGCGCACGCGGACGCGGGGGTGAGGGAGAGCATGCTGGCCCGGCATCCGGTCAAGCGGCTGTGCTGGGCGTCGACAGATTCCACCACCGGCAAGCGCGCAGTGACCCACTGGGCGGTCCGCTCTCGCAGGGGGGCCGTGGCGCTCGTGGAGTGCCGCTTGGAGACAGGACGGACACATCAGGTACGGGTGCACCTGACCGAGCTCGGCCTACCCCTGATCGGTGACCCGCTCTACCGGCGTCGACACATGCGGCTGCCAGCCAGCCTCCGGGCCCTGGCCCTCTCCGAGGAGCGGCCACTGCTGCATGCCTGGCGCCTGCGACTCGTGCACCCGGGAACCGGCCACCCGCTGAACTTCGAATCAGAGCCGCCAGCGGATCTCTCGATCGCGCTGGCGGCGGTCGGCCTCGTCACGCCGGACGAGCCCGTGCTGTCCTGAGGACTCAGAGCCCGCAGTCGACCACGATGTCGGCCCGATCGGTCAGGGTGGCCAGCTCGGCGGACGCCTCGGCGGGCATGCACTCGGACAGACCATCGGCGCACGGCACGCACTCACCGCCAGCGAGGGCTGCCACGAACGAGCAAGGTCCGAGCCCGAGGGGACGGGTGTCGATGCTGCCACTCACGCGGATGTCGGTGATCTCCGAGACATCGGGCGTGAACTGACCCATCAGGACGAAGTCTTCGATCGTGATCTCGGACTCGCCGAACGGGAAGGCGAACACCGAGGGCCCAACCGAGAAGCGGGGGTTGGTCGTGAAGTCGGCGGGGTCGGGCTCGATGGCGGCGGCGCAGTCGACCAGGATCGCCTCGTCGGCGTCGTCGTACCCGGTCGTCGCGACGGTGGAGATCGTGTTTGCTGCACCGTCGACACCGCTCACCTGGACCAGCACGTAGTCAATCTCGGCAGCGCCGAGCAGCAGATCGGCACGGTCGGGCACGCTGAAGGCGAGGTTGGTGAAGGGCAGCAGGTAGGTGTTGCCCGTGAGACTCGAGTCGTCGACCGGCGCCGGAAGGGTCGTGAAGCTGGCCATCTGTGCGTCGGTGCACACGGACGCATCGATGGTGTAGACCGTCTCGGGAGCGAGGTCTGCATCCGGCGTGAACGTCATGGACATGCCGTCGGCGGCGAGCGTCGTGCTGCCCGTGACACCGACGATCGACAGGTCGTAGGCGTGGTAGGACTGAACCTCCGCGGTGAACGTGACATCGACCGTGGTGTTCACGGCGGCCGTGCTGTCCGGCTCCGGGAAGACCGTCTCGATCGTCGCCGTGCACGGCAGCGTGACGTCGGTGTCGGTGTCGGTGTCGGCATCGGTGTCGGCGTCCGTGTCGGCGTCCGTGTCGGCGTCCGTGTCGGCGTCGGCGTCGGTGTCCGCATCGGCGGGGATGGTGCCGACGGCCGTGTCGCTGCCCTTGTCCTCGTCGTCACATGCGGCGAGACCGAGAAGGAGGAGTGTGAGTGTCCAGCGAGTCATCGTGAGGCTCCAGCGGCAAAGAAGTGCGTTCCCACAGGGGATGTTGTAGACGACGAAAGGCCAACCCGCAGGTGCGGATTGGCCTTCCGGAGGCGGCGGTCAGCTCACTCGCTGCAGGACGGGTCGGCCGCGATGTCCTCGGCCGAGCGCGGCTCGATGGTGAGGCCGGCCTGCTCCATCGCCGACATGTTGTCGACGTACACGGAGAGGCAGAAGTCACCGGAGCCGTCGGAGCATGCCTCGCAGCTGACGTTGAAGGTCGACACGAGGACGCACACGGCGTTGTCGTCGCCGCCGGGGGACACGAGGTCGACCAGCGGGCGGGTGTCGATCTTGCCGGCGAGGACGACGCCCTCGACGCTGCTGCTGTCGGCGGCGAAGGCACCCGAGAGGGTGAGGTCGTCAATCACGACCTCGAAGCCCTCGACCTCGATCGGGAGAGAGTCACTCTCGATCACGAAGAAGGGGTTCTCGGTGAAGTCAGCGGAGACCGGGAAGTCGATGGTCTCGCTGCAGAGGTCCTGTGCGGTGCCGCTGTCGTCGGAGAGGGCGCCGATCATGGACACGGAGGTGTCGTCCGCGGCGGTGACGCCGACGAACAGGGAGAACTCAAGGAGGGAGCCCAGGAGATCGCCGACACCTGGGGGCTGCACGAAGTTGCCGCTGGAGAGGTCGAGGCTGTAGGCACGGCTCACGAGACCGGCCGAGTCGACGCTGTCGCCGACACCAGGGTCGACACTCCAGCTGGACTCGGTGGGGCCGCAGGACCAGTTCAGCGTGCTGTTGTAGGTCTCGCCGGGGGTGAGCGGGGTGGACGGGGAGAACGTGATCACGTTGCCCTCGGCCGTGCTGCTACCCGCAACCTCGCCGCCTGCGGAGTCGGTCATCGTGATGGTCGCGTCGGCCTCGGCCGTGGCGAGGGTGACGTAGACGCTGGTACGGTAGTAGGCGTCGGCCGCTCCGTTTGCGGGCAGCTCGGACAGGATGCTGTTGGCGCAGCCGCCGCCGGCGCCGCCAGCCGTGCCACCCGTCGTGGCGCCAGCCGTGTCGCCGCTGCCTTCGTCCTTGCTGCCGCTGCAGCCGATCAGCGCGAGGGCGCCGAGCACCAGTGCAAAACGCGTCATGTTGTCCTCCACTCATTTCCTGGAACGGCGCACGACTAGCCGGTCCAGCGTCGGAGTGTCAACGAATAGACGCACTACGGGTGCGCGATAGACACCTGCGGCTCGCTTGCGCAAGTCGGCGGCGCTGAGCCGCGGCTCAGTAGGCGGCGCCCGTCAACGGGCTCACACCGCGGATCCGGTACGGGCGGACGAAGATTTCGTCGGGCGGTGGCTCCCCGCCGGGCTTGGCGAGGGTGCGTGCCAGCCGCTTCAGTGCCGTGGACTCGGGATGATCTCGCTCGAGCTGAGCGAGCACGTCACGGGCCTCGTCTGTGCTTCCCCACGCGTGCATCGCGGTGCCGAGGAGGGCCAGCATGCGCGGGCTGTGCTCGGTGTCGGGGTACCTTCGTAGACCGTAGGCACAGCGACTGCGCGCCGAGCCCCAGGCGTCTCGACGGGCGTAGAACTCGGCCACCTGAAGCTCCTTCGCCGCCAAGCGCGCCCTGCCCCGCTCGCGGAGGCGCCCGACGTCAGCGGCGTACTGGGACTCTGGGAAGCGCGTGTCGAAGCCCGTCCAGACGTTGACGGCACCCTTCGTGGCCGTCTGGTCTCGACCTGCGAACTTGGGTGCCCGCTTGTAGACCGACATCCCGATCATCCACGTCACGTAGTCGAGGTCTTCGTGGCGGGGGTGGTAGGCCGCAAACTCCTCAAAGGCGTAGCGCGCCTGCTCGTAGTCGCCCTTCTTGTAGTGGACTTCCGCGATCGCCAGCTGGGCCTTGACCGACAGAGGATCGTCGCGGTGGTAGTTCCGGACGCGATTGAACTCCTCGAGGGCCTTGGTGAAGTACCCACGCTTCATGTGCCGCAGGCCCTTCTCGTAGAGCGTCTGCGGAGTTGCGCTGGTCGTCTGCTTCTTTGCCGAAGCAACAACAGGCGCCAGGAGGAGGAGGCTGAGCAGGACGACGCGGATCAATCGACGCTCCGTGGCCGGGGGTACCCCTTGCCGGTGGCAGAGCGCGTAACTAACCTCGGGCTCACCCTGCCAGGAGGCGTCCCTTGGCTGAGTCCGAGCATCCCTCTCTCACCGTCTCGTTTTCGTCCTTCGTCGTAGGCCTGGCCACCTCGGCCATGGGCCACCTCGGCGAGGGGCCCGCGAGCAGCATCAACCTCGAGCTAGCTCGCAACACGATTGACGTGTTGGGCATCCTCAAGGAAAAGACTGAAGGAAACCTCGACGACGAGGAGCAGAGACTCCTCGACACGCTGCTCTATGAGACGCGCCTCAAGTTCGTCGAGAAGACGAAGGACTGAGCCGTCGCCGCTCCTCAGCGGCCCCTCAGGCGAGCATCTCTGCAACCAGCTTGGGCGCTTGCTCGAGGACAGCGGGGATCCCTCCAGGGTCCTTGCCACCGGCCTGTGCCATGTCGGGTCGGCCACCACCACCGCCACCCACGAGCTTCGCGAGGGGACGGACCAGGTTGCCTGCGTGGACGCGCTTCCCAGCGATGTCCTTTGACGCCGCGACCAAGAGCTGCACCTTGCCGCCCTTCTTGCCGACGAGGACGATGACGCTGGTGCCGAGCTGGTCCCGGAGGCGGTCTGCCTGCTCGCGGAGATCACCGTCGAACTCGGCTGCCAGCACCTTCACGCCGTCGACATCCGCAGCTCCGTCGACGAGCGCGCCGGCAGCTTGCTTGGCGAGCTGAGTCTCGAGTGCCCGCAGCTTTCGCTCGAGCTCGCGTCGCTCATCTTGCAGCCGCTCGATCGAGTCGATGAGCCGCTCGGGCTGCGTCTTCAGCTTGCCGGCGGCCTCGACGAGGCGTGCGGTCTCCGCGCGAAGGATCGCGATCGCGCCCGTGCCAGTCTGCGCCTCGACGCGTCGAACTCCTGCGGCCACTCCCGTCTCGGAGAGGAGCCTGAACAGGCCGATGTCTCCTGTGCGGGTCACGTGTGTGCCCCCGCAGAGCTCGACGGAGAAGCCGGGAACCGTCACGACACGAACGTCGGCGTCGTACTTCTCGCCAAAGAGGGCCATCGCGCCGCGCGCGATCGCTCCGTCGAGATCTTCGACGGAGGTGTCGAGCCCGCTGTTGCGGAGGATCTCGGCGTTGACCTGGTCCTCCACCTGGCGGATCTCGTCGGCTGTCATCGGCTTGTGATGGGCAAAGTCGAACCGAAGCCGATCGGGGCCGACGAGCGAGCCCTTCTGGCTCACGTGCTCGCCCAGCACGGACCGGAGTGCGGAGTGCAGGAGGTGGGTCGCGGTGTGGTTCCGGCGAGTACGATCTCGCCTCTCCGCGTCGACCGTCGCGCGGACGGTGTCTCCGACATGCAGCGGTGCGGTGACGTCGAGATGATGCAGGTGCAGTCCCGAGGCCTTCGTCGTGTCGAGGACGCGGGCGCCCTGAAGCTCCCCGGCATCACCCACCTGGCCGCCGCTCTCGGCGTAGAAGGGCGTCTGGTCGAGCACGGCGATGCCGGACTCTCCGGGTGCCAGGCTGTCCGTCAGCTCCAGAGTCTCGTCAGCCTTGCGGACGAGCGCCACGATGCTCCCGACGCCCTCGGTGGCGTCGTAGCCTGTGAAGTCCGTCTCCCCCTTGTCCTGAGCGAGCTGGCGCCAGAGGCCATCGACGGCCTCCTCACCGCTGCCCTTCCAGGCTGCACGGCCCTTGGCCCGCTGCTCCTCGAGAGCGGCAGCGAAGCCCTTCACGTCGACGCTGACGCCCTGCTCGGCTGCGATCAGCTGGGTGAGGTCGAGTGGGAAGCCGTAGGTATCGGAGAGCGTGAAGGCGGTCTGGCCGTCGACCACTGCACTCTCGCTCTGCTTGGCGCGGGAGAGCTGGGTGTCGAGCAGCTGCATGCCACGTCGAAGAGTGCGGCGGAAGCGCTGCTCCTCTCCGAGGACGACCTCGCGGATGAAGTCCGAGCGGTCCCGAAGGTCGGGATAGGCGTCGCCGAAGGACTCGATGACCGCGCCGGCGGTCTCGTGGAGGAACGGACGGTCGATGTCCAGCTTCACGCCGAAGCGGATCGCGCGTCGCATCACGCGACGGAGCACGTAGCCGCGGCCCTCGTTGGAGGGCATGACGCCATCACCGACGAGGAAGGCGGCAGCGCGGCTGTGATCGGCGATCACGCGCAGGGCTGTGTCGGCCGTGGGATCGGCGCCATAGCGCAGACCGGCGAGGTCGGCGGCGCGCCGCAGCAGCGGCTGGAACAGATCTGTGTCGTAGTTCGAGTACACGCCCTGCAGGACGGCGGCGATGCGCTCTAGACCCATTCCCGTGTCGATTGACGGCCTGGGGAGGGCGGTGCGCTGGCCTGAGGCGCTCTGGTCGTACTGCATGAACACGAGGTTCCAGATCTCGACGTAGCGATCACCCTCGCCGGCAGGACCGCGGGTGTCGTCCGAGATCTCGGGGCCGTGGTCGTAGTGGATCTCGCTGCACGGTCCGCAGGGGCCGGTGTCGCCCATCGACCAGAAGTTGTCCTTCGCGCCGAGGCGCTGGATCCGCCGCTCGGGCACCCCGATCTGGTCGCGCCAGATGGCGTAGGCCTCGTCGTCCTCCTCGTAGACCGTGACCCACAGGCGCTCGGCGTCGACCCCGAGCTCATCCGTGAGCAAGGACCAGGCCATGGGGATGGCCTCGGTCTTGAAGTAGTCACCGAAGGAGAAGTTGCCGAGCATCTCGAAGAACGTGTGGTGGCGTGGAGTGCGCCCAACATTCTCGAGGTCGTTGTGCTTCCCGCTGACGCGCAGGCACTTCTGGACGGTCGTGGCACGGGAGTAGTCGCGTACCTCGGCCCCAGTAAAGACATCCTTGAACTGCACCATCCCTGCATTCACGAAGAACAGGGTCGGGTCGTTGTGGGGGATGAGCGACGACGACGGCACCACCGCATGCTGCTGGGAGGCGAAGAAGTCGAGGAAGGCCTTGCGGATCTGATCAGAGCGCACCGGAGCCTCCGTGGAGTCTGGCTGCGTGAGGTGCCGTGTCTATGCCGCAGGGTGAGGCCGGCAACCCCGTGGTCTGTGGGCTATCTGGCCCCACCGAGGCTGCGAGGAGGGCCGGTGCAGGTCTGTGTCTACCGAGCCACGGGGCCGATGGACGCCTACATGATCAGGCACTGGCTCGAGCGCAACGGTGTGCCGTCGTTCATTCGTGGCGACCTGAGCAGCATTCGCGGCGAGA
>PKDJ01000131.1 GCA_002862545.1 Pseudomonadota bacterium | reverse complement strand
CGGCCGACGAAGACCTCGACGGCGACGGACTCGCGGACTTCTGTGACGACGACGACGACGGCGACCGCGTTCCTGACGAGCTCGACAACTGCCCGCGCGTCCAGAACGGGGACGACGGCTACTTCTACCCGAATGGCAACGGCTACATCTCTGCTTGGGTCGCGCTCGGCCCGCTGGAGGGAGAGGCTCTCGCGTGTGCTCCGCCCGAGGAGAGCGCCATCGGCGACATGAGCGCCGTAGGCGCTGCGCGTCCCTCACTCGGAGACCTAGCGGGCGAGCTCTCGTGGCAGGCCCTGCTCAACCTTCCAGACCGTCTGGACTTCCTCGAGTTCTGGTCCGACCTCCTGGCCCCGCGCGAGACCATCGTGGTCAGCTACATCCGCTCGGAGGAGCGGCGTGAGGTGGACCTCGCGCTCGGCCCCGACGATGGCATGCATGTCTACTGGAACGGCGTCCTGATCGACGAGAACGATGTGTGCCAGGGCACTGTTGTCGATCGCTACGTCTACCCCGTGACGCTCGAGAGCGGCTGGAATCGGCTGACGGTCCGGGTTCACGACCGAGGTGGGCGCTGGGGGCTCTACGCCCGCCTCAAGGACGGCGAGACGCCCATCACGGACACCACGCTGGGGCTGCTCGCAGACGGCTCGCCCGTGCCTGGCCAGGTCGATTCCGACGGTGACGGCCTCGGTGACCTGTGCGACCCGATGCCCTGAGCGGACGGTGAGCGAGACCTGATTCGAGGACGGCGTTGGCCTGCAGCCTGTGTAGCGGCCTCTCGCGCCACGGAGGCTCTCTGGTGGACCTGGCGGCTTGGCCTCTGTCCGCTCGCGCCTGCGCCAGCGCTGGAGGAGTCGCACCATGCACCTTGTCGTTTCTGTGCAAAGGGCCCGGCGGTCGTAGATTGGGACGTTCTGTGGATGTGAAGGTCAAAGCAACGATGTGAGTCGGTCGTTGTGGTGGCCGAGAGCGGGTTGGTGCTCGGGCTGAGACAGATGGATGATAGGGTGTGACCACGCCACGTCGACGTGGCACCTCCCAACCTGCTCTATCCTCGGGTCCTCTACCCACACGCCAACACTCCACCGACTGCCGCCCGGCAGGGAGGTTCGCATGGCCCCCGTGTATGCTCTGCCAAGTATCGTCCTCCCCACGGCGATTCCGCTGTCGTGGGCCCGCTCCAGCGCTCTCTTCGGGGGCACGGCGGTGGCCACGCTCTGCTCCTTTGTCATGGTGTCCGGTGGCGGCACCGCGTCGACGTTGGAGCTGGGTGCGTACTCGCTCGCACTCACGAGCTTGGGTGTGCTGGGCTCTGGGCTCGGAGGGGGCATCGGTGAGAAGCTGGCGCAGCTCCTCAGCGGCTCCGCATCGCCCTTCGTGGGTGGACTTGCCGCGATGGTGGTCGCGGCCGTGCCGCTCTCGCTGCTCGAGGTGGGGGTGCTCAGTGCCGCGCCAATCGGACTGTGGCGCTCCGGGCCCACCGTCTTGGCGACCAATGCCGTGCTCTTGGCGCTCGTCCTGCTCGGCTACTGTCGGCGGTCGGAGTCGAAGGGAGTGCGTGTTCGGGCCGTCATGGGTGGCCTGATGTGGGCTGCGCTAGCGCTCCTGTCGCGGGAGGTCACGGCACTGGCTCAAGGCCTGATGGGCTGACGCGGGCTCGCTACGGAGCCAGAAACTGGAGCACGGTGTCTCGGTAGAGATCAGGGTGCTCGACCCAGCCGTAGTGGCCCGTGGAGGGCAGCGTGACGAGCTCGGCGCGTGGCAGCGTGTCGCGTGCGAGCTCGGACACCTCGGGCGGAAACACGTCGGTGTCGCCCTGTAGGATCAGCGCTGGGCCGTCGAAGGCTGCCAGACCCGGCTTGCAGTCGAGCTCGATGCGGCGCATGTCCTCGGTGACGAGGCGTCCGACCTCGGGCGACTGACCTTGGAGTCTCCGCACCACCCAGTCCGTCTGACGATCGTCGACCACGTAGGCGCGCGCCAAGATCTGGGTGAAGCGCTGCAGATCGTCGGCGTCGGTTCGTCCTGCAGCGTGGTCCGCCTCGATCTGAAGGAGCTCGGCCCGCGAGGTCTCGTCGAGGCGCGCATGGATGTGCACGCGGGGGTCGGTCTCGAACAGGGACTGGTCGACGCCGGAGGACGACGAGAGGATCAGGCGGTCGACCTGCTCGGCATGCTCTCCGACGTAGTAGGACGCCAGCATGCCGCCGAAGGAGTGACCCAGGATGCTCCACTGCTCGTGACCGAGCGCCCCTCGGATGGCCTCGATGTCGTCGGCCATGAGAGCGAAGGTGATGTCGTCGCCCTGCATGTTCGCGATGGGGGAGCGGCCGGTGCCGCGCCGATCGAAGAGCACGACCTGGTGGGACCCGCCGAGCAGGCGCGCCAGCGTGTCGTAGCCTGCGCTGTCTTGGCCGAACCCGCCATTGATGACCAGCAAGGGGGGACCGCTGCCGTAGACCTCGTAGTGGATGAGGGTGCCGTCCACCGACGCGACCTCGCCAACGCGAGGGGGTGAGGGGGCCACCACAGCCGGGACCGCGCGTCGGCAGCCCACCGATGCCGAGCAGGCGAGCCCGATGAGCATCGGGACAGTCAGCAGGTAGGGACGGCCGCTCCAGGCGGCGGACCAGAGCGGTTGGGTGCGTAGGGGCATCGGTGCAGCTCGTCGGGTTGAGGGGGACTCTAGTATCTGCAGGTGTCCCTCCCAGTGGGGAGAAGGCGGCGGAAGCAGAGGGCGGTCACCCCCGCAGTGGGGTGTGGCACGATAGGTCCTGTGTGCGATCAGAGGGACGAGCGGGCTTGATCGAGCTGGGCTGCTGCAGCGTGGATCTCTCGGAGGCCCAGGTGCTCCGGGATGGAGCCGTTTTCCCGCTCACCGAGCACGAGGTCGCGCTCCTCGCCTACATGGCCGAGCGTCCCGGTGAGGCCATCTCCCGAGATGTTCTCCTGGCCGAGGTCTGGGGCTATGCGCCGTCGGTGCGCTCTCGGGCGGTCGATCAGACGGTGAAGCGACTGCGCCCCAAGCTCGAGCCCAATCCCGCGAAGCCGCAGCACCTCTGCACCGTCCATGGGGTGGGCTACCGCCTCGACGGGCTTCGCGCTCCCGAGAGCATCGACCGCTTCGTCGGACGGGATGACGACCTGGCCAGGCTGGAGGAGTCCCACGGGGCACACCGATGGGTCACGGTGCTCGGGCCGGGTGGGATCGGCAAGACGCGGCTGTGCCGCGAGTGGCGTGCGAGGGGCTGGGTCGACCTGAGCGCGAGCCGCTCCGCCGACGACGTGCTCCGGGCGGTCTCGGCTGCTGTCGAGCTGCCGGCGCTCCGGGAGGGCGAGGCTCCCGAGCCGGCTCTGGACCGCTGGCTGTCGCGGCAGTCCCGACCGTTGCTGCTCCTGGACAACGCCGAGCAGGTCGCTGGACCGCTGAGGCAGCTTGGTGAGCGCTGGCTCGCACGCCACCCGACCCTTCGGGTGGTCGCGACATCGCGTCACCGCGTCGCAGTCCGGGGTGAGGCGGTGCTGGAGCTGGCGCCGCTCTCGCTCGATGCGGCCCGAGAGCTGTTGCTCGCACGGGTGTCGCAGATCGGAGGTCACTGGGAGGAGGGTGAGGCCGTCGACGCGATCGTGCAGCGGCTCGATGGCATCCCCCTCGCCATCGAGCTGGCGGCAGCCCGCGGGCGATTGCTGGACGCGTCCGGGCTGTCGCGGCGCCTGGCGGAGTCGTTCTCGGTGCTCCGGTCTCGACGGCAGGATCGCCATGGTGCGCTGCGGACGGCCATCGAGTGGAGCTGGACGCTCCTGGACGAGGAAGACCGTCAGGCCCTCGTGCAGCTGACGGTGTTCGCGAGCCAGTTCACAGTCGAGGCGGCCGAGGCGGTGCTGGATGACCTCGATGCCCTAGACCGACTCCAGGGGCTGCGCGATCGGTCCTGGCTTCGTGCGGTCGGGGAGCGGCTGGGGTTCCTCGAGCCCATTCGAGAGTTCGTCGCCGAGCACCGGCAGGGCATGACGGCTGCGGAGGATCGGCACGCAGGCTGGGTCCTCGGAGAGGCTCGAGACAAGCGCCGTCCGCACCCGGCACCCGGCTGGATCATCGAGCCGGCGATGGCTCCGTGGACGAATGATCTGCTGGCGGTCGTCGAGCGCATGGAGGAGCGCCGGCCGGACGTCGCCGCTGAGGCTGCGCTCGCCCTGCACGCGATCTGGGTGGGTCGGGAGTCGGCCGAGGTCTGCGCAGCACTCCTCGATCGGGCCCTGCGCGTCGCTCAGGACCCCACGCTTCGCGCCGAGCTCAGGCTGCAGCGAGGGCACGATCCACTCGCCATCGCGACAGAGATCGAGCAGATGGAGACCTCGCTCCTTCACTTTCGAGTGCAGTTTCAGCACGCGAAGCAGCTCTGGCGAGAGGGGGTCGACGCAGAGGCGCCTTACATCCGTGCAGAGGAGCTGGCAGAGCAGCTCGGCCAGCCCATGCGCCTGTGGCAGGTACGACCGGAGCGCGCTCGAGCGCTCGCCTGCCGGGGGCTGCGCGCTGAGGCGACAGCCTTGCTCGCGTCGGGGTTGTCCCACAAAGATCAGCGCGTTCGGGCCTCGATGCACTACACGCTCGGTTTCATCGCGCTCGAGTACGGCGACATCGATGACTCCGAGATGCACTTCGAGAGAGCCCTTGAGCTGGGCAACCGGGACATGCTGCTCGGTCTGCTCGCGATCGTGGCCTACGCTCGCCGTGACTTCGTCAAGGCTACCGCACTCCTCGAAGAGAGCCATCGCTGGACCTTGGCGTCGCGGAATCGTGCCTTCATCGCAGAAGACCGCGCCGAGTTCATCTACCTGGAGCACGTGTCGGGGCGCGTGGCCGAGGCGGTCCCGCGGTACGCCGCGGCGCGCGATGCGCTCGACGACTGTGGCATGGGCCGACTGTCGGTGGCGCTGCTCGCCTATGAGGCCGTAGGCCGCTCACAGCTCGGTGATCACGCTGCGGCGCAGCGACTCCTCGATGCGCTGCGAGAGCGCTCACAGGGCTACGACGGAAGGCTGCTGGTGCTCGGGGTCAGCGCGGCCCTCACTGGAGACCGTGAAGCGCTGCTCGAGGCCGCGCCACCGCAGCGCCTGCCTGTGGTCGTGCGGCGGCTCGGCTGGTTGAGAGGAGAGGCATGGTGAGAGGTCGTGAGGCACGCATGCTGCCCCCCTTGCTCGCAGGTCTGTGCAGCGCCCTCGCGTGCGCTGGGCTGCCGCTCGAGCCTGCTCTGGTGTTGCCTCCGGTCACGCTGCTCGTGCTGGAGCCCGGGGAGACCTGTGCCTGGACGGAGGTCACGCTCGGTGGAGGAGCAGTCCGGCTCGCTGAGACGCCCTCGTGCCCTGAGGAACTGTGGCTCTCCGACGATGGACGACGCGCCGTCGCGCTCGGTGACGGCACGGTCTGGCACGGGGAGCTGGACAGCCTCACTGCGGTGGCCGCCCCACCGGAGGCAAGTGTCGTGTGGCCCGTCGGGGGCCGGCCAGTGCTCGGGCAGGCGGATCGGGTCGAGAGTCGCCTCGTCACGTGGGGTCTGCAGGGAGAGATCTTCGAGCAGACCGATAGCCGCGTGCTGACAGCGGGGGACTGGATGGGGGATCCGCTCGCCGAGCATCCCGATCAGAGCGCTGACTGGCACCCGCTGGTGAGCCGTGATGTGGCGGTGAGCGCGGCGGCACTCGTCGAGTCGACGCCCGAGCTGAGGGCCCTCACCGGCGGCCGTGGTGATGAAGTGGGCCAGCTCGAGCTCGGCGGGTCCGTCCTGACGTTTCCCGTCGTCCTCGGCGATGCGTACCACGTCACGCCACCCGTGCTCTGGTGTGCGAGTGCGGAGTGCACAGTCCCGAAGCAGCTCTCGGGAGAGCTGCCGGGTCAGCTTCGACTCGTGCCGAAGGCGTCCGTCGTGCTCGTGACCGAGGAGCACACGGCGCTGTCTCCCGCGGTCTATGTCGAGGGCAGGCCAGAGCCGGTCTACGTCGGCCCAGCGGGCAGTCGCGCGATGTGGCTGCCGTGACGGCATCCGGTCAGGCGGCTGCGGTCAGGGCCTGAAGCTCGGGGACCGTCATCTCGAGGAGCTCCTCAAGCGGCCAGTCGTAGAGGTTGCGGCTCGCCTGGCCACGGCGGTACGCGGCTAGCGTGCGTCGGGGAGCCCGCAGCATTCCCCACGCCAGGCCGAGGCCGTCGTAGATTCGGCCCAGCCAGGGCTGCCGACCACCGGTGCCGGCGGTCCAGGCGCCGATCTCGCACTCGCCGATCTCGTCGGTGTGGTAGCCCGTCACCATGTGGTGCAGGTCGTGGTAGGGCAGGAGCTCCGTGCGGCCCGCGAAGTTCGGGATGGGCATCGGGACGCCGAACACGGGCAGCCAGTCGATCCAGGCCCCCTGGTTGCCATCGGCGGGAAGCGCCTCGTCTGCCCAGAACTGCTGCATGGCCTGACGTGCGGTGAGGGCCATCTCGACCTCCTTTTATGACCGGGCTCATTTATGACTGTGTTCATAAATGAGTGTAGTCATCTTTATGGTATGGTCCAGGAGTTCTCACGGAGGATCGACTGTGTCTCGACGTGCCAGGAAGAAGGCGGCCACACGTGCTGCCATCATTGAGGCAGCTCGCAGTCTCTTCGCCGAGCGAGGCTACGCCGCGACCCGCACGCGGGACATCGCCGACGCTGCGGGGATCGCCACGGGCACCCTGTTCAACTACGCGAGCACGAAAGAAGACATCGTGCTGATGGTCTGGAAGGCACGTGCGGAGAAGCTGGCAGAGGAGGGCCTGCAGTCGGCGATGGTGTGTGCCGATCCAGTCGAGGGCCTCGTGGCACTCTTCGGGCCGATCTTCGACTTCTACGCCGAGGATCTTGAGCTGGGGCGCGTCTTCCTCCAGCAGGCGGTCTACGCGTCGAGCGACGATCCTGAGATGGCGAGGCTCAACGAGGGCTTCGTCGCGCAGATTGCGCTCCTGCTCGCGTCAGAGGCGGGCGAGCGCTCCTTCTTCGCGGCAACGAGTGTGTTCTCGGCCTACTACTTCGTGCTGACGGCGATGCTGGCGGGGCGCACGGAGCCGGCGGGGGCGCGGATCTTCTTCCGGGAGCTCGTCGAGCATCAGCGGCAAGGCTGGCGAGGCTGAGACGCGGCGTCTCGTGGTCTATCGGCCCACGCCGCACACACCGCGAGCATGCCGTCGGGCTGCTTCGATGCGGGCCTCGATGCTCGCGCCTGGCGTCGCGGCCTCGGCCACGACGGGAGCTGCCCAGTACAGGAAGTGGAGGCCGATCAGCGACATGGCGAGCTGGCCCGGGTCGTCGCGAGGAAGCTCTCCCCGCTCCATGGCGGCCTCGAGGAAGCTCGCGAGACCACGCACCACACCTCCGACGCCCGCCCGCAGCTCCTCGGGGAGCGCATTGCCCTGTCCGACAATTTCATGGACGAGCATCCGGGCGGCCTCCGGTCGCTGAGCAAGCTGCCGGCCCGTGGCCTCGGAGAGCGCGTCGAGCTGGGTCAGGAAGGGGGCTCGGGGGTCGAGAGCCGCCACGATCTCGGCGAGGCTGCCCAGGGCCTCGGCGAAGACCTCTGTGTACAGGGCGTCTTTGGACTTGAAGTGGTGAATCACGGTGGGCTTGCTGACGCCCAGCCGCTCTGCGATCCGCGCGATCGTCGCTCCGGCGTAGCCATGCTCGGCGAAGACGCCGAGGGCGACGGCGAGCATGTGCTCGCGCTGGAGTGGGGCCGCTGGTCGTCCAGCTCGGCGTGACTGCTTCATGACGTTCGGCCCTTGTGCTTGCTACGCAATCTAACACGCGGTAGATACGCGCCCCTCGTCTGGCGAAGGATTTGTCTATGCGGCTGTGCCTCCTCTTCCTGCTCTCTTCCTGTGCGCTGCCAACCGAGGAGCTGAGCGAGGCGCGCCCCGGAGGGGGGCTCGGAGACACGGCTGCGGCAGGGGCTGCGGGCGATGAGGTGCCAGGACTGGGAGCAGGCGCACCGTTCGCAGACTGGCCCGACACCACCGAGGGCTTGACCAACGTGAGCGCCGATCTGATCGAGGTGCTCGAGCGGGGGCAGCTCGCCGGTGCGTGCGATCGCTGGCTCGCCAGCCCCGACGACCGACGCCTCAAGCTGCTCTGCGGCAAGTCGATGTTCTTCTACGAGGGCTTCGGCACGCTGGGCATCCCCGAGGCACTACTCGACTTCATGGGCACGGAGTTTCCAGACGAGGTCGGCCGTGGCTTCTCCAAGCTCGGGCTGATCGAAGACCCGCAGATCCCGGGTCGTGCGCTGGGCTTTGGCCCTGGTGCAGCCACCGAGGCGCTCTTCGGCGACACCCCGACGCTCGCCATGACCTGCGCGGCCTGTCACTTCGGGCAGCTCCCCGATGGGCGCTACGCGGTCGGCTACCCCAACCTGCAGTACCGCTACGGCACGCACATGCTGCTGCTGTTCTTGGCGCCGCAGGTCGCGAGCCCGCTCTACGACCCGGCGGACTACCACCCCGATGCGCTGGCCAACGTGCAGCCGGTGATCGACAAGCTCGCGTCCAACCGGCTGCTGTCGATTCGCCTGGGCATCGATCTCCTCCCGCTGCTCGGCGCCGATCAGCCCGAGTTTGGCCTCGAGGCGCAGGCCAACCACGCGAAGTGGCTCCCCGGCACGATGGACTTCATGATCCAGCCGCTGCCGCTGGAGGATGACGTGCACACCGTCAGTCGGATCGCCCATCTGTGGGGCATGCCGACCGCCGAGGAGGCAGCGGGCGCTGGGATGGACTCCGAGCTGCTGGCCTGGACGGGCTCCGCGGAGTCGCTCGACGACTTCCTGGAGGGCTTCGTGCTCGTCGGAGACGGCGACGCACACTGGGACACCGAGCGCCTCTCGCCTCTCGCCGAGTACATCCGCTCCCTGCGCCCGCCCGTGCCGCTCTCCGTCGCGCCAGCCGACGAGCTGGAGCGCGGTGAGGAGGTCTTCTCCAGTGAGGGCTGCATCGACTGCCACGACGGACCGCGCGGCTCGGGTCGGCGCGTGTTCGACTTCGAGGAGGTGGGCACCGACGAGGCTCTGCGGGCCTGGGCCGACCCCGATCTCGACGGCTGGGCGCCGGATGGCACGGCGCTCACGCACGGCATCAAGTCGCCCCGTCTCGTGGGCCTGCAGACCTTCGACCGCTTCCTTCACAACGGCAGCGTCGGCTCGCTCGAGGAGCTGCTCTGTGTCGATGGGGACCGCCCCCCGTCCGCGCCAGCGCCCTTCGGGAACCAGGGTCACACCTTCGGCTGCGACATGCCGACGGCCGACAAGCGCGCGCTCATTGGGTACCTCGAGGCCCACTGAGCGACGTGCTGGCCGGTCACTCGTAGCGCAGCAGCACCTGTCCACTGTCGACCAGCACGTCGACCAAGGCGCGCTCGATGCCACAGCTGTCGAGCGGAGCGACCTCGAAGGGGTGCGTCTGGGCGCGGGAGCCCTCGCGAATGGTGACCTCGAAGGCACCCACCTCGCTCCAGCCACAGACGAAGACGGTCGCCTGCTCGTCGACCGCTGTGCAGGGCCCACGCTCGAGCCCATCCACGGTGTAGACCACCTCGTCAGCCTGGGCGGGTTGGCCGGTCGCGTCCTGGAGGCGCACGATGCTCGACGCCAAGGGCACGTCGCTGCACTCGTCGAGCTCGACGATCCCGATGGCTCCCTCTGCCGGCATGCAGCCCACGGCGAGGGCGAAGATGACGGGTGCGGCTCGGTGCATGCTTCCTCCTGTGAACAGGATGAGGCCGCGCGGCGAGTGCACACTGGCGGTGGTCTTTCCCTGGGCGCTCTTGTCAGCGCGTAGGGGGCTCGAACTCGGCGCCAGACTGTGCCAGAGTCGTGCTCGCGGAGGATAGCGATGCTCGCCTGCCCCAAGTGCCAGACCCCCTTCGAGCAGGACTCGGTGGATCTCTCCCTCGGGGTCGCGTACTGCGGCTCCTGTGGCCACGTGGCGGAGCTGAAGCTCGGCGGGGAGTCCACCTCAGCGCCGGAGCGAAGCCCCCCCGCGCCACCGGTCGAGCGTCGCCCGGCGACCCGGCCGATGCCGCCGCGCCCTCCTGGCTGGCAGGAGGCGCGCGACGGGCGGACGCTGGTGCTTTCGAACACGTGGCGCAGCGCGGACCTCTTCTTCATGGTCTTCTTCACCGCCTTCTGGGACGGGATCCTCGGCTTCATGTTCGTGATGATGCTCGCCGAGGGAGACGGCGATGCCTGGTTCATCCTCGCGATGCCGCACACCTGGATCGGCATCGGGCTGGCCTACTACGTGGCTGCGTCGCTGCTCAATCGCACGACCATTCGCGCAGATCGTGGCGGCTTCTCGATCTCGCACGGTCCTGTGCCATGGTTCGGTGGCCGTCGCCTTGAGCAGCGAGATCTGGACCAGTTCTACGTGGTGCGATCGAACGTCCGGGTGAATCGCCAGGCTCGCTGGAACCTCCAGGTCGTCGATGCGTCGGGTCTCGGCGTGACTGTCCTGCGCTGGGCGAAGACCCTCGAGGAGGCGCGGTGGCTGGAGTACCGGCTGGAGGAGCACCTGGGCATCGAGAACCGCCACGTCCCCGGAGAGGTCTGAGGCAGGCGGGCTGAGGGCTCCGTCAGCGACGTTCAGCCGTGGTGGTGAGATACAGTCCCGCCGCTGGAGGACTCAGTGTCAGACCCGTCCATCGATCCCGCGACCGCCTTCGCCACCTGGCTCGTGCTCGCCCACCTGGAGGTCGCTGCGGCTGACGGCGAGGTCTCACAGGCTGAGACCGATGCCATCTTGGGCTTGATCACCGACTTCGAGCTCCCGAATGTGATCGATCGGATGGGCTGGAGCACCCTCGAGATGCTCGCCAATGCCGGTCAGCGCTCGAAGTTTGCGGAGATCCTCAAGAAGCACTTCCCGAAGGATCTCCGCATCAAGGGCTGCAAGGGCCTCTTCCGCACGATGCTGGCAGACGAGGAGGTTCCGCAGAGCGAGGTACAGGCGCTGGTCAAGGTTGCTGAGGAGGTGGGCGTCACCGTCGCCGAGCTCGAGCTGACTGGCCTGCGCGCGTCCTCGCCCCCTCCCGCTCCTCCTCGTGACTCGCAGGCGGTTCCCGTGGAGCGCCAGGCCCTCTGGTTCACGCTGGCGGCGTTCGCACTCGCTGGAGCCGACGGGGATGCCGTCGCCTCCGAGCTGGCGGCCTGGCGCGAGGGCTGCGAGCAGCTGGGCCTGCCCGATCCGTGCGCCGAGCATGGGGTCGAGGCCGTGATGAAGATGGTCGCCGGCGGTGTGCGTCCATCGCTGGCGCCGGCGATGCGAGGGGTGACCGCGAAGCGCCGCGTCTCGATGATGCTGATGCTCATGCGCATCGCGGGCGCCGACGAGACCTTCGACCCCGCAGAGGTCGAGCTGGTGAAGATCCTCGCCGAGGAGCTCGGGCTGGAGATGAGCGCAGGTCCGGATGGGCTGAAGTTCGCGGACAGAGCAGCGGGACCGGCTCCGGCCCCTCCGGCCGGGGAGTCCCTGGTCGCTCGCGGTGCTCAGCTTCTCGCCGAGGTGGGGGCGACCCAGTTTGGCGCCGACCTCCAGGGGGGCTCGGTGCACTGGATGGACGCCGGCGGCCGGCGTGTTGCCGAGGCGCGCTGTGCCGCGATCCTCAGCTACGCGAGCACGAACCAGTCGCTGATGTGGTCGGCCGGGTCCGAGCAGCTGACGGCGGCAGGAGTTCCGACCCTGCCGATCACCGACGGCGAGCAGCCCTACCGAGAGGGGGTGAGCGAGGCCGAGGCGCAGCAGCTCGCCGAGGCGGCCGCGACCGCCGCGGGTGCACGCTTCGTCTATCCGGCCTCGACGGGACCGCAGCGCCTCTTCCTCGCCGTGCGTGACTTCGAGGTCCTGCAGTCCGCGGCGTCGGCTGTGAGCGCTGCCGAGCAAGAGCATGCTCTGCAGAGCACCCGCGACTGG
>PKDJ01000120.1 GCA_002862545.1 Pseudomonadota bacterium | reverse complement strand
GGCCAACCGCGTGATCATGCTCGAGAACAGCGTGTACTCCGTCATCAGTCCCGAGGGCTGTGCTGCGATCCTCTGGCGCGACCGTGCCGAGGGTCCCCGAGCCGCGCAAGCGCTTCGAATCACGGCGGAGGACTGCCGGGAGCTCGGAGTCAGCGACCGTGTCGTCGAGGAGCCTGCTGGCGGTGCCCACAGGAACCCCGAGGTCGCGATGGACGCCGTCGGCGCAGCCATCCGCTCGAGCCTCGCGGAGCTGCGAGGCCTGGGTACAGATGCCCTTGCTGCGCATCGGTATGACCGGTTCCGGGCAATGGGTCGGATGATCGATCCGGACGCGGCGTGAAGCCTGTTCGGGTCGAGCCAGCCGGTCCCATTCGAGGAACTCTCCACCTCCCTGGCGACAAGTCAGTCTCACACCGCTCACTGATCCTCAACGCGCTCGCCGGAGGCCCGGCTCGCGTCGAGGGGCTGCTGCGCTCGGGGGACGTGCACGCCACGGCGGGGGCCCTACGTGCCTGTGGGGTCTCCATTCGGGATGAGGGGGCTGCGGTCCTCGTGACACCGCCTCCCGGCGGGTTGGCGGAGCCTTCAGACGTCGTGGACTGCGGGAACTCGGGGACGTCGATGCGACTCCTCACCGGGATGTTCGCGGCACGCTCTGGCCATGCAGTCCTCACGGGAGATGCATCGCTGCGGCAGCGACCCATGGGGCGTGTGGTCCGGCCACTCAAGCAGATGGGCGCACAGATCGATGGTCGAGCTGGTGCCGATCGGGCGCCCCTGTCGATCCGTGGGGCCGAGCTGACGCGCGCCCAGCACGATCTCACCGTGTCCTCGGCACAGGTGAAGTCCGCGCTGCTCTTGGCGGGCCTTCGCAGCGGTGTCTCTGTCCGCGAGCCGCGACAGAGCCGCGACCACACCGAGAGGATGCTGCGAAGCATGGGGGCCTCCCTTCGCGAGGACAGCGAGGGCTGGCTGGTGCTCTCCCCGGGTGCGCAGCTCGAGCCGCTCGATGTGGTCGTGCCACGTGATCTCTCTTCCGCGGCGTTCTGGCTCGTCGCCGGGAGCATCATCCCAGGCTCGGACCTCCTGCTGCCAGGAGTTGGCATCAATCCCAGCCGTGCGGGTGTTCTCGACGCTCTTGCGGCCATGGGGGCTGACATCCAGGTCCTCGATCGTCGGGAGCAGGGGGCAGAGCCCGTGGCCGACCTCCGAGTTCGGCATGCGCAGCTCGTGGGTGCGCAGATCCGAGGGGAGCTTGCCCTTCGCTGCCTCGACGAGCTGCCTGTCCTCGCCGTTGCCGCGGCGTTCGCCGTCGGTGAGACGGTGATTGCCGACGCAGCAGAGCTTCGCGTCAAGGAGTCCGATCGCATCTCGCGAGTCGTCGAGGGCCTGCGAGAGCTTGAGGTCTCGGTGGAGGAGCAGCCAGACGGCATGAACATCGAGGGCGGCCGTCCCAGGGGGCCGGCTCACGTCGACGCTGAGGGGGACCACCGGCTCGCCATGGCGTTCGCCGTGGCAGGGGCGGCGGCGAGCGGAGGTGTCAGCCTCACCAACGCCGATTCAGTGGAGTCGAGCTACCCGACCTTCTTCGAGGACCTCCGGCGCATTCGGGGGGGCGAATGATCACCATTGCGATCGATGGGCCCGGCAGCTCCGGAAAGGGGACCGTCGCCCGCGAGGTCGCGCGCCGACTTGGCTTTTCGTACGTAGACACGGGTGCGATGTACCGGGGAGTCGCGCTCGCGGCGCGTCGCCGCGGGATTGACTGGGCGGATGCGAGCGCTGTGGCTCGCCTGGCCTCGGCTCTTCAGTTTGACTTCGGCTGGGACGGCAAGTTGCTCCGTGTGTTCCTCGACGGCAGTGATGTCACCACTGCGATTCGCACCTCGTCCATCGGTGCAGGCGCGTCGGTCGTCTCGCGGCATCCCGAGGTGAGGGCCGCTCTGCTGCAGCAGCAGTGTGAGCTTGCACGCGCCGGTGGCACCGTGATGGACGGGCGTGACATCGGAACGGTCGTGGCCCCTGATGCGGCCGTGAAGGTCTACCTGGATGCCTCGCTCGAGGAGCGCGCTCGAAGGCGCCATGCCGAGCTCGTGGCGAAGGGTGAGTCGACGACGCTGGCGGCGGTTGCCGAGGCACTGGCAGAGCGGGACCGGCGAGACACCGAGCGCGAGGTGGCACCTCTGAGGCGAGCCGATGACGCGCGCTATCTCGACTGCACGTCGCTCGAGCCGGCT
Source organism: Pseudomonadota bacterium (assembly GCA_002862545.1). Taxonomy (GTDB): domain Bacteria; phylum Myxococcota_A; class UBA796; order UBA796. The sequence continues at coordinate 9,894 of PKDJ01000120.1, read as the reverse complement.
GAGGTCGTCGAGCTGGTCGTCGGGTGGGCGAAGGCCGCAATCGGGGCGAGCCCAGCCTGACGCCTGCATTGACAGCACGTCCGCGCGCAATTAACCGCGCTCGTCGCGCGCACCCGTGCGTCTCAATTCAGAGGCGAAGTGCGTCTGCGCTGTGGCGAACTTCACACGCCATTCCGGCGTTATCTGCAACCTCCAGCCTCCGAGTGGGCCGGGCGGACTCCGACCTTACCACTCTACGAGCCGTACATGATCGACCCGAATCTTCTCGACCTTCCGCTCAACGAAATCTCCGACGACAACTTCAAGCAGTTCTTCGACGACATGATGTCCAACAAGGGCATCCGTGAGAAGTCTGTCGTGAAGGGGCGGGTGATTGGCATCTCCAGTGACTGGGTGACTGTCGACATCAACTACAAGGCCGAAGGCCTGATCCCGACGCACGAGTTCAAGAACGCCGAGGGCGTCGTCGAGATCGCACCTGGCGACATGGTCGATGTCTACCTTGACACGATGGGCGAGGAGGACGGTGCCCTCATCCTGTCGAAGGAGAAGGCAGACATGATGAAGGCGTGGGAGGAGATCTCCTTCGCCGTCGAGCGGGACGAGGTCGTCAGCGGCCAGATTGTCGCTCGCGTCAAGGGCGGCCTGCAGGTCGACATCGGCGTGAAGGCCTTCCTGCCCGGCTCGCAGGTCGACCTTCGCCCCGTGAAGAACCTCGAGAAGCAGCTCGGGGAGACCTACGAGTTCAAGATCATCAAGTTCAACAAGAAGCGCGGCAACATCGTGCTCTCTCGCCGCGTCCTCCTCGAGGAGGAGCGTGAGTCGAAGCGCGAGGAGACCATCGGTCGTCTCCAGATCGGCGCGATCATGAACGGCGTGGTCAAGAACATCACCGACTACGGTGCGTTCATCGATCTCGGCGGCATCGACGGCCTCCTGCACATCACGGACATGTCCTACGGCCGGCTGCAGCATCCGAGCGAGATGTTCTCGGTCGGCGAGTCCGTCGAGGTCAAGGTCCTCAAGTTCGACCGCGACACGCAGCGTGTCAGCCTCGGCTACAAGCAGATCCGCCCCGATCCGTGGGAGGAGGCCGACTACAAGTACCCTGTGGGCGCCATCGTCCGCGGCAAGGTCGTCTCCATTCCTGACTACGGTGCCTTCGTCGAGCTCGAGGATGGCATCGAGGGTCTGGTTCACATCTCCGAGATGACCTGGAGCAAGCGGGTCAAGCATCCGTCCAAGCTCGTCGAGGTCGGCGACATCATCGAGGCGAAGGTGCTCGGCATCGACGCCGAGAACAAGCGGATCAGTCTCGGCATGAAGCAGCTCGAGGCCAACCCTTGGGATGTGGTCGAGCAGCAGTACCCGGTCGGCTCGGTGATCGCGGGCAAGGTTCGGAACATCACCGAGTTCGGTATCTTCGTCGGCATCGACGAGGGCATCGACGGCCTCGTGCACATCTCCGACCTCTCCTGGGGCCAGCGCATTCGCCACCCGAGCGAGCGCTACAACAAGGGCGACGATGTCGAGGCGCGCGTGCTGTCCATCGACAAGGACCAGGAGCGCTTCTCGCTGGGCATCAAGCAGCTCACCGAAGACCCCTGGTACACCGTCCATGGCAAGTACTTCCTGGGCCAGGTCATCGAGGGTCCGGTCGTTCACGTGGCCAACTTCGGCGTGTTCGTCGAGCTCGAGGACGGCGTCGAGGGCTTGGTGCACATCTCCGAGCTGATGTTCGAGGGCGACGACTGGCAGGGTCAGTACGTTCCCGGCAACGTCGTGAAGGCCGAGGTCATTCACATCGACTCTCACGAGCGGAAGATCTCGCTGTCCGAGCGCGGCGCCGACGAGCGTAGCGCCGGGGACATCGAGGGCTACATGCAGAACCAGGGCGACCAGGGCGCTCGCCTGGGTGACGTGATGGGTGATCTGTCTCGCCGCCTCTCCGGCGACGAAGAGGAGGCCGCCGAGGCTCCGGAGGCCGCCGAGGCCGCCGAGGCTCCAGAGGCCGCCGAGGCTCCGGAGGCCGCCGAGGCTCCGGAGGCCGCCGAGGCCGCCGAGGCGGCCGAGGCTCCAGAGGCAACCGAGGCTCCGGAGGCCGACGCCTCTGATGATGCCGAGGCCGGCGGGGACGACTGATCGTCGGGAGCCGGTTAGGCCCCCGGGCATGAACCGAACCCTCCTCATTGCCAGCGCGTCGATCGTCCTCCTCTTGGGGGGCATCGGCGCGCTGTTCGTCTTGCAGAACAGTAGCCGAACCACCGGTCTGTCCTTGGACCTTGGATTCATGGCCGCACAGCTGCAGGAGCCCGTCTCGATCCCCGCTCTAATGGGAATCTGCGCTCTGGCTGGTGCGGTCTTGGTCGGCCTGCCGCTGTTCGTGCGCAGCCTTCGCCTGAGCGGTGAGGTCAAGCGGCTCCGCCAGCAAGCTAGCCTAGCCGACGTGCAGTCAGAGTGGCGCTGAATCGGCGGCGCTCCGGTCGACGCGGGGGAGGGGGACGCGGCCGAGGCCGGTGTCCGAACCCTGGTCGAGCCGCAGCGGTGCGTGCGCTTGTAGCTGTCGAGAAGGGAAGCTTTCTGGAGGAGGCCCTCGATGTCGGGTCGCTCCAGCCGAAGGACCGTGGGCTCGCGTGGTTCATCGCGAACGGCGTGCTGCGCCACCGGAGGAGCATCGACAGCTCCCTGCGGCCTCTCCTTCGCGCTCCACTCGGTGGACTCGATGCCGAGGTGAGAGCCACTCTGCGTGCGGGGACGTTCGAGCGGCTCTACGGACGGGCCGCCGCGCACGCAGTGGTGCACGAGGCGGTCGAGACGGCTCGCGCCGTCGGGGCGGGGCGGGCATCAGGGTTGGTGAATGCTGTCCTGCGCAGGGTTGCGCTCCCGGCAGACCTCGAGCGTGGAGAGCGCCTCGAGCATCCGGACTGGCTCATCGAGCGCTGGACGAAGCGCTACGGCGCAGAGGCCACGGACGACTGGTGTTCCTCCAACAACCTACCGCCGCCCCTCACTCTGGCGGGCCCACGGCTCGTCGAGATTCGGGGCGAGCTCGAGGGGCTTGGCTACGGAGTGTCGCCTGCGCATGCGGCGAACACGGAGCTTCCCGACGCGCTGACCGTGAAGGGGCATCGTGGACCGATCGAAGCTCTGCCGGGCTTTGCAGAGGGGGCCTTCTGGGTGCAAGACCCCGCCGCGATTGCCGTGGCCGATCTGCTCGACGTGGAGCCAGGCTCGACCGTCCTCGATGCCTGCGCAGCACCGGGAGGGAAGACGTTCCGGCTGGCCTCCAGAGGGGCTGATGTGCTTGCTGTCGACCGCAGCGAAGGACGGCTCTCACTGGTCTCTGCCTCGCTGGAGCGCCTGAAGCTCGGCGCGACTACGAGGCTTCACGACTGGACGCAGGGCTCGCTCCAGGGAGCACCCCGCTTCGACTTTGTGCTCGTGGATGCTCCCTGCAGCGCGCTGGGCACGCTCAGACGACGGCCAGAGATCCGCTGGCGCCGGCATCCGGAAGATCTCGAGGGGGCGGCGCAGCGGCAGCGTGCGATCCTTGAGGCGACGCTGCCCCACCTCCGAGAGGGCGGCACGCTCGTCTATGCCGTGTGCAGTCCAGAGCCCGAGGAGGCGGAGGCACACGTGGCCACCCTTGCAGAGCGCGCGCCCGAGCTCGAGCTGGTTCGACGCTGGAGCAGCAGTCCACCGGCTCATGGCGAGGATGCCCACCAGGCCCTCATCTGGCGAAGGCGGGGCTCATGACGACCCCCATGTTCCGCCAGTACCACGAGCTGAAGACCGAGCAGCCCGACGCCATCCTGCTGTTCAGGATGGGCGACTTCTACGAGATGTTTTTTGAGGACGCAGAGACTGCGGCACCGATCCTCGACCTCACACTCACTGCGCGAAACAAGAACGACCCCAACCCCGTGCCGATGGCAGGCGTCCCGCATCACGCAGCGCCCGGCTACATCCAGCGGCTGGTAGAGGCAGGTCATCGAGTCGCCATCGCGGACCAGGTCGAAGACCCGAAGACCGCCAAGGGCCTGGTCAAGCGCGCCATTGTGCGGGTCGTCACCCCAGGACTCGTCCTGGACTCCAGTGCTCTGGCCGCCCGAGAGCACAACTGGCTTGCCGGTGTCGTCGGGGGAGAGGCTGGCTTTGGCCTCGCCTTCTTTGATGCGTCGACCGGTGACCTCCGACTCACCGTTGCACCGGATGCGAGCACAGCGGCGACCGAGCTGTCGCGGCACGAGCCCCGAGAGGTCTTGCTCGGACCCGGGGCCGAAGTGGGGCCAGTGGTCGCTGCTGTTGCTGGCGTCCCACGGAGCGAGCTGGAGTCTGGCGCGTGGTCGGAGCACGAGGCTGCGCAGGAAGTTCGGGACACCCTCGGCGTGCACGACCTTGCGGGGCACGGTGTCAGCGACGGGGACGAACTGGGGGTCTGCGCCGCGGGTGTGCTGCTGCGGTATGCGCGCGACACACAGCGGCAGGCGCTGCGCAATGTTCATCGGTTGCAGGTCTACCCGACCAGCGGGCACATGGTCCTCGACGACACGAGCCGGCGCAACTTGGAGCTCACCCGCACCCTCATTGGTGGGCGGCGACGAGGTAGCCTCCTTTGGTTCATCGACCGCACGGTGACTCCAATGGGCGGCCGCCTGCTGAAGGACTGGGTGATTGCACCGCTGCTCGATCTCCCCCAAATTCTGCAGCGTCAGACGAGCATCGCGGCGCTCGTCGAGGCTCCACTGCTCCGCGAGGATCTCCGACGAGCCCTCAAGGCGGTGGTCGACATCGAGCGAATTGGTGCTCGGGTGGCCCATGGAGCAGCCCATGCGCGCGACCTGTCGGGCTTGCGGGCTTCACTCGAGGCCGTTCCCGAGGTCGTCCGCTGTCTCGGCGAGGTGGCGAGTCTCAATGACCATCGACTCGATGATGCATGCGCAGACGTGTGCGCCCTGCTGCAGCGTACCTTGGTCAGCGAGCCTCCGAACACTCTGACCGAGGGGGGCTTGATTCGGGAGGGTGTCAATGATGAGCTCGACAGTCTGACCGCCATGGCGATCGAGGGTGCTGCCATCCTCGGACGCTTTGAGGCGGACGAGCGCGAGGCTACCGGCATCAGTTCGCTGAAGATACGGCAGAACCGAGTGTTTGGCTACTTCATCGAAGTCACGAGGGCCAACCTACACCGCGTTCCCGAGCGCTATCTTCGCAAGCAGACACTCTCGAACTGCGAGCGCTACATCACGCCTGAACTCAAGGAGCTCGAGGAGAAGCTCCTTAGCGCTGACGAGCGCCGGAAGTCGCTCGAGTACCAGCTCTTCGTCGACCTGAGGGGCCGGGTAGGGGAGGCCACGGCCCGACTCACGCACCTCGCGCAGCAGCTGGCAACGCTGGATGTTCTCGCTGCGCTGGCCGACCGGGCCGTTCAGAGCCGCTGGTGCAGGCCGCTCGTCGATGCGAGCGATGAGCTGAGCATCCGCGACGGGCGCCACCCCGTCGTCGAGGCGATGCTCGACGGCGGCTTCGTGCCGAATGATGTCGCGCTCGATGGTGACAGCAGGCAGCTGATCATCCTCACGGGGCCAAACATGTCTGGCAAGTCGACCATCATGCGCCAGGTCGCGTTGATTGTACTCCTCGGCCAGATCGGGTCCTTCGTGCCGGCTTCGGCTGCACACATCGGCCTCTGCGACCGCATCTTCACTCGGGTTGGGGCTGCGGATGATCTCGCGCGCGGGCAGTCCACCTTCATGGTCGAGATGTCTGAGACCAGCGCAATTCTGCACGGCGCGACGGCCCGCTCCCTGGTGGTCCTCGATGAGATCGGTCGTGGCACCTCGACCTACGACGGGCTGGCCATCGCCTGGTCCGTGGCCGAGGACCTCGTCAAGCGTGTGCGCTGCCGGACCATGTTCGCCACGCACTACCATGAGCTGTGCGAGCTTGCGGCGACACACTCGGGTGTGGTGAATCAGTCCGTCGCCGTGGCCGAACACGGTGAGCAGATCGTGTTTCTTCGCAGGCTGAAGGAGGGAGGAGCCAGTCGCTCCTATGGCATTCAGTGTGCCCGCCTGGCGGGACTACCGGACCATGTCGTCAGTCGTGCTCGTCGGCTCCTGACTCGCTTCGAGAAGCATGCTCCTCGAAATGAGTACCAACAGCTCAGCCTCTTCGGGTCGGCTCCTGACACCTCCGATGATGCCGAGCCGCCGCCGAGTCCGCCGGACCCCCTGCGGGAAAAGCTCGCCGAGATTGACCCAGATGAGCTGACGCCACGGGCTGCCCTCACGTTGGTGTACGAGCTACATCGGTCACTCTCCGCTGATGTTCCACCGCTGACATGAGGCTCGCCATCGAGGGCCTCATGTATGACCTGAGGGTCGAGAAGGGCCGGTCTGCGAACACGGTGGAGGCCTACGCTCGCGACCTGAATCGCTTCGCCGTCTGGCTCGAGGAGCAGGGCGTGACGGAGCCTCCGCAGGTGCATCGGGAACACGTGACGGGGTGGCTCGCTGCTCTGCATGATGCTGGGCTGGGCGCACGAAGCATCGCCAGAGCGCGCTCGAGTGTGCGAGGCCTCTTCGCCTATCTGGTCGCGGAGGGGCATCTCGAGGAGAACCCCACGGCGAACATCCCCGCTCCTCGCTTCACGACGCCGCTTCCCACTGTCTTGTCTGCCCGAGCCATCGAGCGCTTGCTGGCAAGTCCGGACCGCGCAACGCCCCTCGGCCTGCGGGACGCAGCCATGATCGAGCTCCTGTACAGCTGTGGCCTTCGCGTGAGTGAGCTCGTCCAGCTGCCGTGGAGGGGACTCGACCCACATCAGGCACTCGTGCGCGTCCTCGGCAAGGGAAGCAAGGAACGACTCGTGCCGGTGGGCGAGCATGCCATCCATCTGGTGCGACTCTACGTTCGAGAGGCCCGCCCCTCGCTCGACCCGACAGGTCGCTGTCCGGCTCTGTTCGTGACGAGGCGCGCCTCTGCGATGACGCGGCAGAACTTCTGGGCTCGCCTCGGCCGCTATGCGAGAACCGCTGGAATCCCGGGCAAGGTTTCTCCCCATGTCCTGCGACACTCATTCGCCACGCACTTGCTGGAGCACGGAGCTGACCTGCGGGCTGTACAAGCCATGCTTGGGCACGCGGACCTCACGACCACCCAGATCTACACCCACGTGAGCCGAGTTCGGCTGGCCCGCATGCATGCCGAACACCACCCACGGGGCGCTCCATAAGGCTCAGTATCGTCACAAGCAGCACATATTGACGCGCGTTAACAGCGGCCCTCACACGGGGTGTGCGTGATGACTGCTGGCCGCTGGCATTCTGCTAGCCGACAAGCGCCACAGATTCTCCTCTACGCGTACCTGTTCTTCCTCTCCATCGACATGATGGGGGGCGGGATGAAGGCGAGCTTCAAGCACGCACTTCAGGACTATCTCAACGACAATGCAGGCGACTTCAACGAGCTCGTCTCCTTCGTCATCGGCCTCATTGGCACCACGCTCGTTCAGTCCTCATCGACCGTCACGTCGATGGCGGTGGTGCTCGCCCAAGAAAACATCGTCCCCGTGATGATTGCGATTGGCATTGTGCACGGGGCCAACCTGGGTACGTCGACGACGTCGAGCATCGTCGCGTTCGTCAGCGAGACACGGCCCCTCACGGGGAACTTGGCCCGAGACGCATGGAATCTTCTCTCCGCGACGCGAGCGGAGGGGTTTCATCGTGCCGTCTCAACGGCGGTCGTCCACGGACTGTTCAACATCGTGCTGGTGACCGGCATTCTCGTCGCGCTCGAGGTGCCCTTCGGAATCATCCACCATGCATCGGTGTGGAGCGCATCACAGATCGGCGATCAGCTTGCCGCTGGGGGGGCTTTCGTCGAGGGGCTGCTCTGGTTGAGCCCCAAGACCTACACCAAGCCGGTGGTGAAGCTCCTCCTGAGCACGGGGATTCCCGGGTGGGTCCTGGTCATTGTGGCACTCTTGGGCATGTTCGCCTGCCTGAAGGGCTTCTCGACCTCGATGAAGGCCCTCCTGCTCGCCGACACCGACACCGAGGACGTGGAGGCACTGGGTGCCAAGCTCATTGGGCGCGCTCCACTCGACACCTTCCTTCGCGGGCTGCTCTTGACCATCCTGGTGCAGAGCTCGTCCGCGACGACGAGCCTCGTGGTGCCCATGGCCGGCATGGGCTTCTTCACCGTGCGACGAATCTTCCCGTTCATCATGGGCGCGAACATCGGCACCTGCATCACCGCTCTGCTCGCCGCGGCCGCGGGGGTCGGCGAGCCGGGATTCGAGCTTGGGCTCACCATTGCGCTCAGTCACCTCTACCTCAACACCCTCGCCGTGGTCATTGTGCTCGTCACGCCAGGGGTGGTCACCAGCGTCATCACGCTCTCCGAGTGGCTCGCAGACGTCAGCGTTCGACTCCCTGCGGCGCTGCTGATCTACTTGGCTGTCCTCAGCGTCCTGCTGCCGGCGATCGTGGTTCTTCTTCCTATGAACGTTGCGAATGCCTTCCTGGGCATCCTCGTCGTCACGCTCGTCGTGGCTCCCCACATCTGGAAGCGTGCGGGCTCGGCAGCCTGACCGCTCACGGGTCAGCCGACCGTGGCCAACCTCCGGACAAGCTCGGGGATCTGCGACTCACCGATCGAGCAATAGGCGATGCGGAGCGCGTGGCTCCCTGCCAGTGCGATGACGCCCAAGGATTGCTCCTCGAGCAGCAGCAGCCGCGCAGCCTCGGGGTCGACATCTGGCGGCAGTCCGACCATTGCAAAGAAGGCCGCGTTGAAGGGGTAGGGGACCAGTGAGGAGGGGAGGGTGGTCAGGCCCGCCTTGAGAGTCCGGTAGCGACCAGCAAGTATCTCGCGCCGCTTCGCGAAGGCCTCGTCGAGACCGGGATCCTGGAGCGTCTGGAGCACCATCGAGGCAGCCGGTCCTGAGATCGCGCCGACCGTACCGCGGATGACGCACTTGATCTTGCTCTCGAGTGCGGCCTCTGCTGCGCCTGTCGCAGGATGCGTGAGGAAGGCGATGCGGCTTCCAAAGAAGAGGAGCTCTTTCGTTGCTCCGTCGACCTTCAGCGGCACCAAGCGCTCGGGGTCGGAGCGCTCAAGGATGTCCCAGAAGAGTGAGCGCGGTGCGAGCCCGGGCTCGTAGGCGAAGCCCTGGTAGGCGTCATCGCAGACGACGACGCTCGGGCCCGTGTGCTGACAGAGAACATCGACGATGCCTGCGACTTCATCGGCCCGCGGCTGGTAGCCCGTCGGATTGCCCGGGAAGTTCAGCACGACGATGGCCTTCCGCCCGCCCGTCGCTGCCAGGCGGTCTGCGAGTCCCTCTACGTTGAACCGCCGCTCCCGAAAGAACGGGTAGGTGACGACTCGCGCACCGGCATGCATGGTGAACAGCAGATCGTAGTTGCCCCAGTGTGGTGCCGGGACGATTACGTCGGTCTCGGGGTCTGCAAAGAGCGCTGCCGTGGCCGAGATGCCGTGGGTCAGCCCGTGAACTGCGACGGGGAGTCCGACCCTGGCATCCGGAGCCTCTGCGATGCGGCGCTGGCGCGCCAACCAGGCCTGGCGAAGGTCTGTCGGCCCAGCGACGGGTGAGTAGAGGAACGAGCGCTCCCGGTCGAGGCCAGGGATGAGCCCAGCCATCGACGGCAGCGGCATCGACTGACCTCGAGCGTCCGTAAGCTGGCCGATCGTGGCGTTGATCTGCGCCTTCTTGGCCTGGGCAGCTTGGAAGGGAATCCCACGCGGAAAGGCTGCCCGCTGCCCCAGGGGCGAGAGCATCCGAGCAACCGCTGGGTATTCCTGCCGCAGTGTCGCGTTCAGCTGGCTCGCAGCGCTCATCCAACCACCTCAAGGGTCATGCAC
>PKDJ01000124.1 GCA_002862545.1 Pseudomonadota bacterium | reverse complement strand
TTCTCCGGTGCGGAAGCGTCGGCGCCGGAAGAAGAAGGCGGAGACCGACGAGCCGTCGGACGACATCGACTCGTTGCTCGAGGCTGACTGAGGCTGCTTGGGCGGGCCTCAGTCCTTGTAGTCGCCCGCCTGAATGCCGAACTGACGAAGCTTGGTGTAGAGCGTGCGCCGCGTGATGCCCGCAGCGCTTGCTGTGTTCCCAAGGTGGCCGTGGTTGCGCTCCAGCATCCGCGACAGGTAGGCCTGCTCGACCTTCGCTGCGAGACGACCGACGTTGTCTTTCAGAGAGAGCGCAAGGTCCACGTCGATGTCGCGTGCCGTCAGCCGCGCCTCCCCTGCTGGGTCGATGGAGAGGCCCGTCATGTCGGCGGGTAGGTGCTCACGCTCAAGACGCTGACCCGCTCGCGTGATCACCCAGCGCTCGCACATGGATCTCAGCTGACGCACATTGCCAGGCCAGCGATAGGTCAGAATCGACGAGATGGCGTCTGCCGACACTACGGGCGCCTCGAGTGAGTACTCGGCAGAGAGCTCGTCGAGGAAGTGGCGCATGAGGAGAGGAATGTCCTCTCGGCGCTCGCGGAGAGGCGGAAGTCGGATCGGAAAGACGTTCAAGCGATAGAAGAGGTCTTCACGAAAGCGCCCCTCCGAGACAGCATCCTGTAGGTTTACGTTCGTTGCAGCCACGATCCTTACGTCCACCCGGACGGTCTCTCGCCCACCGACTCGCCTGAACGCCATCTCCTCCAGCACCCGCAGGAGATTCACCTGCACGTTGAGCGTCGTCTCTCCAAGCTCATCGAGGAAGAGCGTGCCGCCATCGGCCATCTCGAACATGCCTGCGCGACGCCCCAGCGCTCCCGTGAATGAGCCCTTCTCGTGACCGAAGAGCTCGCTCTCGAGCAAGGTCTCCGTAAAGGCGCCGCAGTTGATCGCGATGAACGGACGCTCTGCTCTCCTGGATCGCTCGTGCACAGCGCGGCTGACGAGCTCCTTTCCCGTGCCCGTCTCCCCGAGAATCAACACAGTCGCATCTGTGCGGGCTACCGCGCGCATCTGATCGAAGACAGCCAGCATCTTCGGCGAGCGTGTGAGCAGCTGGCTGAATCCATACTGGTCGCGGACGGCCTCTCGAACGCGCTCGAGCTCACGTACCGTGCGCTGTCGCGCCTCCTGCAGAGCGCGTTGCGTCGTCGCCATGATCTGGGTGCGCCCGGAGTGCAGCGGTAGGTAGTCTGCCCCACCTCGGCGCAAGACCTCGACTGCACCATCGACCGTCGGCTCGGGTGCCAGAGCGATGATGGGCACCCCCTCGACCGCCTGTAGAAGTCGATCGACGGCAAGAACGCCGGGGCAATCCTCCAGCCCCAAGCTCACCAACACGACATCAGGACGAAGCCGGCGAGCAGCAGCCAGACCTTCGTTCGCCGAGCGGGCGGTGTACACCACCCGTTTCTCTCCGCGCAGAGCCGCCTCGACGCGCTGTCGCGTGAACTCACCACCGTCAATCAGCAGTACGCTCTCGCTGATGTCGCGCTCGCCCCGTGGCTCGTCGGTCATCCTCGTCCCAGGCCCCTCCGGACATCACACGATGTCTTCACGGGGTCCACTCGAGGCATCCTAGTCGAGGGGGCGCCAGCCGCTCGGATCCCGGGCCAGCCCGACCATCTCGGTGTTTCCAACGCGGTAGCTTCGCCAAGCCGCCAGAGGCTTGCCGGCAACCCAACACCGCAGGCTAGCAATCACGAGTTGATGACTCACGACCGCGACTCGCTGCCCGACATCGTGGGCATCAGCGATGGCGGTCAGTGCAGCCACAGCACGATCACGACACCCGGAGAGCGTCTCTCCTCCCGGCACCTGGGCTGTCTCCGGGGCCTTGGCCCAGGCCTCGAAGAACTCCGGAAACGCCGACATCGCCTCTTCCGCTCGGAGTCCCTCCAGCCGCCCTTGGTCGAGCTCCATCAGTCGCTCGTCGAGGGTCACTTCAGGCGCCAGGGCACGAGCAGTCCCGAGAGCCCGTGCGAGTGGCGAGCTGTACACTGCGTCGAACTCCCCCCTCCAGCTCGCCGCGAGCGCCTCTGCCTGCCGCGAGCCTTGAGCATCGAGCGGTACATCTGTGTGGCCTAGGAACCTTCCTTCGGCATTCCAGGCCGTTCTCCCGTGGCGCACGAGCGCCACCACGAGGGCATCGGAGCGTCGAGGCAGACTCACTTTCGGTGCGTGCATGAGATGTTCTTTACCCAGGGGAATAGAGGGGCCTCTAATATGCCCACCTCACCTTTCGACCCTCGGAGCTCTCATGGCAGGTTCTGCTGACCCCAATGGTCTCGACGCGCCAGATCCAGGCGCACTGGGCGCCAAGCCGCCGGCAGAAGATCCTCGCGCACTCGCGCTGCGTCTCGCAGCAGAAGCCAAAGCAAAGCGGGAAGCTGCGAAGGCTGCCGAGGACCCGCGTGAGCTCGCGCGGCGTCTGGCAGCCGAGGCAAAGGCCAAGCGCGAGGCAAGGTCGAGCACAGACGGCCTCGCCTCGACCGCCCCCCCACCGGGTCGCGTCGTTGCAGAGCTGCCGCATAGCGATGCGCCGCCGTCCAAGAAGAAGCGCAAGGCGAAGCCAGCTGGGCTTGCCGCGGCCGCCCCTCCCCCACAAGCCTCCACGGCCGCCCAGTCGAGTCTGGCAGATCGCGCAGCAGCCTCGCGGCCGATGAGTGCCCAGGAGGCGCTGGCTGCTGCTCTGGCAGCCGAGAGTTCGGAGTCGCCGCCGACCGAGGCGAAGCCAGCCCAGGCGAAGAAGAAGAAGAAGAAAAAGAAGCGGAAGACCGAAGCGGCTCCAGAGGCCGTCGCGGCCGCGCAGCCAGCGGCCTCCGCACCCCAACCACCAGTCGCGTCCCATGACCCCGGAGGAGTCGTGATCGGCGTCTTTCCGGCGGGAGAAGTGCGGAAGGCCATTCCCGTTCTCAATGCTGATGTCTTCAAGGCCCTGTGGAACGCTCACCGGGTCCGTGCACTGCACGAGGAGGACTTCGCGCTGGTCTCCGCCGCGTGTGTGCTGCTCGACGCTGTTGATCGGCTCCCGCCAGGTGGCCTGTGCGCAGTCAGAGCTCGGGTCGGTGACCGAGATCACGCCATCTGGGTCGATACCTGTAGAGGCAGCCTCCTGGCCATCACGAGTCCCCCCGAGATCTACTTGGCGGGTCTCTGACGCACGCGCCTAGCCGAGGAGCGTCGCAATCTCCCGGAGCCGCTCGCCAGTGATGGTCCGGACCTGACCGCAGAAGTCGCACTCGATCCGGGCCTCACCGTCCTCTTCAGCCATGTCGACAAGAGCGGCACGGCCGAAAGCGGACAGGGCAGCCTCGGTGCGCTCGACCGTACAGCGACACTGCCAGATCAGTGGCTTCTGCCAGATCGTCTGCGTCGGCTCACCGAGCAGGCTTCCCGACATGAGGTCTTCGACCAGGGGCTCGAGCGCGTGTTCCGCCACCGTAGCGAACTGCTGCTCGAAGGCCTCGTCATCGAGCCATGGCATGCCAGGCTCTTCGGCGAGCCTCTCGACAATCAGACCTCCGGCGAACCGCACGAGGCCGTCAGCATCGACTGACGCGCCCAGGCGCAGGAACGCAGGGATCTGCGCCGAAGAAGCCATATAGCGAGAGAGAGCCGCCTCGAGAGACTCACTCTCCACGGCGACGGCTCCTCGATACAGTTCCTTTCGGACGATCGACTTCACCGCCACGAGTAGCCCAGAGATTGGTGCGTCGATCAGTGAGTCCGCGGGCGCCAAGCGAGCCCGACACACCCCATCGGACGTCACCTGCCCGTAGTAGTGGACCTCGGGCTCCGCCGTTCGCAGCTGAAGGCTGATCTGCTCTTCGCCCTTGATGTGACCGGACAGCAGCAGGTTGGCGACCAATGCCTCTGCGGCAAGCCACGCGGCAGACGGTCCAAGCCCGTGGACCTCGGCCGTATGTCGCGCCACTTCGGTGGCATCAACGGCAATGCACCGCACGGCGCCCCCTGCGCCCAGCGCCCGAATCAACACACGCCCTCCAGAGTCGAGGAGGCGCCTAACACAGGCGCCCTCGCCTCGTCCGTCGGGCCGGTGCAGGACCTGCTCGCCGAGACTGGAACACCTGGAGGCGAGAAGCAACCTCTGCGGGTTAGGCTTCGGCCGCGAGGTGACGGGATGCGGGTCGCCGTGCTGATTCCCGCGCTTGACGAAGCCGCAAGTCTGCCCGGCGTCCTCGCCGACCTGCCCGACGTCTGGCGATGCATCGTCATCGACAACGGGTCCACGGACGGAACTGCACGGATCGCGGAGCGCTGTGGCGCGGAGGTCGTGAGGGAGCCGCAGCGCGGATACGGCAGGGCTGTCCGGGCAGGCATCGACTACCTGCGCCCCGAGCCCCCGGAGATTCTCGTCATCCTCGACGCCGACCATGCCGACGCCCCAAACACGCTGCCGGCGTTGATTGAGCCCATCCGCCAAGGCGACGCAGACCTCGTCCAGATCGATCGCTCGCGCACGGCGGAGCCGAGGGCGCTCACTGCGGTACAGCGCCTAGGCAACGGCCTTGCGACGAGCCTCATTCGGCTCGTCACTGGCCATGCCTACGCGGACATGGGGCCGTTCAGAGCCATCCGCTGGGAGGCTCTAGAGGCACTCGACATGGGCGACCCCACCTGGGGGTGGAATGTCGAGATGCAGATGAAGGCCGTACATCACGGCCTCATCATCGTTGAGATCCCACTCCCCTACCGTCGTAGACTGCGTGGCCGCAGCAAGATCAGCGGTACCATGACAGGCGCCGTACGCGCCGGATACCGAATTCTACTCGCAGTTCATCGCTACCGCAGGATCCCCTGATGCCCCACACCCCGACCCCCTCTTCTGATGTCCGCAGCGTTCACGTCATGGGCATCGCCGGCACAGCGATGGGCGCCTTGGCCGGAATGCTCAAGGACGCTGGATACACCGTGACAGGCTCGGACAAGGGGGTGTATCCCCCGATGAGCGACTACCTGGCGGAGCTAGGCATTCCTGTGATGGAGGGCTTCGAGGCGTCTAATCTGGACCACAAGCCTGACCTCGTGATCGTCGGCAACGTCGTCAGGGCCATCTACGACGAGGCAGCGGCACTCCTCGACTCCGAACTCTCCTACTGCTCATTCCCAGAGGCCTTCGCATCTCTGTTCTTGCGCGATGCGCACAGTGTCGTCGTCGCCGGCACGCACGGCAAGACGACCACTACCTCCATCACCGCATGGCTACTCGAGGCGGCGGGGTTGAAGCCCGGCTTTCTCATCGGTGGAGTCGCCAAGAACTTCGACAGAACAGCCCGAGCGGGCGCCGGCAAGGTATTCGCCGTCGAGGGCGACGAATACGACACGGCCTTCTTCGACAAGGGGCCGAAGTTCCTCCACTATCGGACCAAGACAGCCATCCTGACCTCGGTGGAGTTCGATCACGCCGACATCTACTCGGATCTCGACCACGTCAAGCAGAGCTTCCGTCGCTTCGTGCGCAGCGTGCCCGCAGAGGACGGTGTGCTGATCGTTCGAGCCGACGATGCGGGTGCCGCAGACGTCGCCACAGAGTCACCCTGTGAGGTCTGGACATACGGCCCGGGCCAAATGTGGGACGGCCGCATCGAGGGGGTCGACACAAACCGAGGGGTGATGCGGTTCACGGTCACCCGTCACGGTAATCCTATCGGCACCTTCGAAAGCGCCCTCGTCGGAGAGCACAATCTCTACAACCAAGTGGCCGCAACGGCTGCTGCGACTCGTCTCGGCGCCACACCAGAGCAGCTCGACAAGGGGTTCCGCACCTTCGCCGGCATCCGACGCCGCCAGGAGGTCCTCGGAGAGCCCGGCCGAGTCACCGTCGTGGATGACTTCGCACACCATCCGACTGCGGTTTCCTCGACGATACGCGCGCTGCGAGACCGCTTTGGCCAACGACGCCTCTGGGTGATCTGGGAGCCACGCTCCGCAACCTCTCGTCGCAACACGTTCCAGGCCGCCTACGCGGAGGCCTTCGGGGGAGCAGACCACGTGGTGGTCGCCCAGCCCTATGACCAGTCGAGAATCCCCGAGTCCGAGAGATTCGACGCTCAGCTGCTCGTCCGAGAGCTAGCCGATCGCGGCATCGACGCTACTCTACTGCCTGATGCCGACACCATCGCCGCCACTGTAGGCGCTCGTGCGAGGCCCCATGATGTCGTCGCCGTGTTCTCGAACGGAGGCTTCGGCGGTCTCCACGGCAAGCTCCTCGCTCTACTCGCCGAGCGCTTCGCCGACTGACTCCAGCTAGAGCAGCGCCGCGATCACGGACTCGTGGGCGCGCTTACTCCACAGCAGACCGTTGTGACCAATTCTTGAGAGCAGAATCTCGTGAGCACCCTCGAGTGCAGCACGACGCGGTGGAAGGACCTGGTGGTCGTACCGTGATCGGATCACCACAGTCGGAACCGGCTCCGGTCCCTCCTCCAGCTTCTGGACCCAGGGACCCGATGGGTCTAGGAGAGGCTGTAGCCACGGTGGCGTGAGTCGGTACATGCTCGTGCCCGCATGAGGGCCTCCGAGCGACACGAACCGGCGAACGTAGCGATGTCCGCCGAAGAGCTTCAGGTAGACGCGACAGCCGACGGCCCCAAGGGAGTGCCCGACCAAGTCGACCTTTCCATCTGCGGCTAGAGGCTCGACGACATCACCAATGCGTCGGACGATTTCCTCGGGCTCCGCGCGCACCGACGGGTAGCCCACAGTGGCCGTCACTGGAAAGTCCGCTTGATGGAGTCGGCGCACCAGAGGACGGAACATCTGCGCATGCCCGAGAAATCCATGGACAAGCACCACCGGCGGCCTCTCGGCCTGACCTGGAGGAAGCATGGGCAGCAGCGTGGCGAGTGGCCACATCGCAGACCTCAGTGTCGAGATGCTCTCCCGAACGATGAGTACCGACAGGTCAGTCGCAATCACAGCCAGTCGAACTCCGCAGCAAGAACACGGCATCTCCAGTACGCCGAGAGGCCGGTGGCGACACCCTCATCGGCGACGCGAACAAAGTATGGCCCGATACCGGCAACCTCGACATCCGCAATGTAGAAGTCATTATCCAGCACGTCGCGACCCTGCTCGCGTGGCGTGAGGAGCTTGCCATTCCCGAAGAGATCGACGCGCAGATCCGCCGTGGATCCGAAGTCAGCCCCGAAGCAGCGCACGGAGATCTGATCGCCAGCTCGCACCTGCAGCTCCAGCCAGTCCTCGTCATCGGGACCCGCGAGCACTCCCTGCGCCATGTACGCAGCATATGCAGGAAGACTGTCGGTGATCACGGCTTGGGGCTCAAGCCAGAGTGCATGCACAGCTGTGTCCGAGGGCTCAACTTCGTCGACCCACTCCGTTCCACTGAAAATACCCAGCGGATGGCTTGTTCCGACTTGATGCTGTCTCACGTACAGCACTTGCCATGCCGACGCTCCCCCCACAGGGTCTGACAGCTCAAGCTCCCAGACACCGGGCTCCGCCACGAACCAGCTCGCGAACCCCTCCTCTCCCAGCCGCTGCTTCGACAGCCGCAGCTGCCCATCACCACCGAACACCTCCACCAGTGGGGATGCCGACGAACCCTCGAGTGGCCATCGCGTCCAGATCTCCAGTGCCGAAGCCGCATCCAACGGCTCAAGCTCAACGCTCGCTGTGACGCTGCCAGTCGCCAACATCACGGGCACGACTAGGACGCCGGAGTCCGCCGAGATGACTGCTGGTTCTTCGGACACCTCGGCCAGCTCCGTCACGTGGAGGTCGTACTCGTAGTCTCGACGACCGCTGGGCTTACCCCACGACGGGTCCGGAAGCCTCGACACGATGTCTTGCACCGAGATCAACCACCGACCGGGTCGGTCGAGCCATGCATGAAGCAGCGAGTCCGTACCCTCTACGGGCTCGATCACAGCGCCGTCCGCCTCTGCGTACACCCCACCATCAGGAGTCAGGATCTGCACCCAGGTGTCCAGCCCGTCGAACCGCGTGTCCGCAGAGGTGCGTATCTCAACCCATGTCGGAGCTGGCAGATCGAGAACCCAGTGGTCCCGATCGCCCTCCGGGTAGATCACACCACTCCGAGCCTCCCCAAGCCCAATGGGGGCTGCTCGTGAAGGGTCATCATCCCAGTCCCCCGGCCTGCACCGCCCGTCATCACAGACACCCAGCACATCACAGTCTGCGTCCTCTCGACACGCAGCGCCTTCGTCCGATGGGGGTTGCCCCGAGGGCTCCACCGTGCGCTCGGGGCCGCAGGCAAGCAGCACAGAAGCCGCTCCGCCCAGAGCTACATACCGACGAATCCAGGGTATCGAGCGCCGTCCGTCGGCCCACCAGCCGACATCCCCACTGTTGTCGCCCCTCTGTTGGCTGCCTCGTGTTGCGTTGCTGAGCATGAACTTCTCTTAGTCCACCAGCCGGGTCCTGGGCGGCCAGCACGGCACTTCGCCTCCGCGCGCCGCCATGTGCCCCTCGCGGCCGCGAGCCGGCGCACACGGACGGCACACCACCAGGCATTGTCACAGGGCGCCAGGCAGGCTCAGACGCAACGACGGCAACCCCACTAAGCGGGGATTGAACATTGAGTATTACCAGATCACCTGCTGTGCCGCAGGCCGTCGACTGTACGGAGCCCCGCCACACATGAACAGCAAGCGACGGCTCCGGCAGGAGCGCGTCGCCCCCCTCCCAGGCTGACGAGACGAATGTTGTCGCCTGGCCGCTTGTCCGCCTCGAGACCTGTGCTTACGATTCACGCCACCGTACTGCTGCGCTACCTGTCCGTCTGTGACACAATGCCCGCGCCCCAGTGGCGAAGCCTGATGTCATGGCGCCGCCCGCGAACCTGAACGACACAGGATCTTCATTGCAATTCTCGCTCGCAAATTCGCGAAAGCGGGCCTCCGAGCGCCTAACGGCCGAGGAGGAGAAGGACATCGCACGTCAGATCCGCCGCGCCGAGGCTGAGGCTCGCAAGGCGGTCAAGGGCGTACCGATGGCCGACACCATCATCCAGCGCAAGCCCGACAGGGCCGAGCGCACCCGCGCAGGTGCCGTCGACCGCCTGGAGGCAGCCGTGGAGGCTGTGTGGAAGGCTGCTCGCGAGGAGCCGGAGCTCAAGCTGGCCGCGCGGACCGCCAAGGGCGCGTGGGCAAAGGCCGAGTCGCTCCGCTGGCATCTTGCGATGTCGGGCCGACGGATCGCCCACGGTGAGGCCCGAAAGCTAGCCGGCCCGTTCATGGACGAGGAGGATCTCGTCCAAGAGGGGTACATCGGCCTGCTACGCGCTGCCAAGCGATTCGACCCGGACCGAGGAATCCGCTTCAGCACCTACGCACGCTGGTGGGTGCGCGCGCAGATGACGCGCGCGATTGATCACACCGGGCGTCCCGTGCGGCTGCCCGGCTGCGCGGTCGAGCAGACCCGCAACCTCCGCAAAGCGATGAAGCGCTTCGAGGCCGCCGGGGTTCCTTACGGCATCTCCGAGCTGGCTGCCGAGGTTGGTATCGACAAGGAGCGCGCAGAGCTTCTGCTCAGTCAGGGCAACACCGTCAGCCTTGAGCAGCCTGTCGATGACGGGCCGAGACCGCGGCCGCTCGAGCGCTTTCTCTCCGATGACGATGCAGCCACCCCTGATGATGAGGCGATCCAGGGCCAGGAGCTGCACCGAATGCACGAGGCCTTTGATGTCGTGCTGACAGAGCGTCAGCGCTTCGTCCTTCGTCGCCGATATGGACTCGAAGACGGCGAGTTCCGTACCCTCTCCGAGGTTGGGAAGGAGATGGGTCTCTCCCGAGAGCGGGTGCGACAGATCGAGCGAGAAGCCCTGATTCGGCTGCGAGAGCAGTCGAACATTCGCGATCCCATCAGCCGCGAGCAGTAGCACAGCTCGGAGCCTCACGCTCCGAGAGAGCCATTGCCGTCTAGGTTGCGATCGGCGCCCACTCGCCTACGTCGCATTAGTCCAGCGACGGGGTGACCAAGCCGGCGCGGGCGATCCCTCCCGCGAGTCGGTCGAGAGCCGAGCGGTAGCTCGACTTCGGGAGCGCCCCTAGCGCTCGGCGTGCGCACCACGCCTCCCGCACCATGACTTCGCGGGCAACCCCAAGCCCGCGAGAGGTGCCGAGCCTTCGGGCTAGCTCCGCAGCCTCATCCAAGTCACCGCCCTCGACGACACTCTGCCAGAGGCGGGCGATGCTGACGTCTTGTCGGGTCGCGACGATGACCGGGAGCATCGGTCGCCCCATGGAGGCCCTAAGCAGCAGGTGCTCGCCGCCGTCATGATGCAGGAGACCGGAGAGATCCTCGGCGATGTGCCAGAGCCTACCCACATGCCGGCCGTAGCGCCCCAGTGCCCTTACCTCTGCATTCGACGCTTGGGCGAGGTGACCTCCTGCACGACAGCAGAACGTGAAGAGAGCGGCCGTGTGCCCGTCGGCATGCTCGAGCCAGTCATCCTCACTGGCATCGTTGGTTCCTCTCAGCTCCTCGGCCAACGCCTGACTGTCCGAGAAGTGGCGCAGGGTGTCCACGAGATCCTCGAGGATGGCCGGCTCCGAGTACCGTGCCAGCTCCAATGCTCTCAGCGTCACGTGGTTACCGCTCAGCCACGACATCGACGACCGCACGATGCGTCGTGCCACACGACGGCGGCGTCCCCCTACTCTACCCAACGCGAGATCATGTACCGAGAGGGCCGTGTGAAGCATCTCCGCCATGTACTGGGTGTCCCCATCAACCTGGCTCGCTCCAGCTGCCTTGGCGGCCAGGACGACCAAGATGGGTCGTACTCGCGGGATGTCCGTCCGCTTGAGAGCCGTCTCTCGCTCGCGGCCGAGTAGATCGTCGAGCCCCGCATCATCGACGAGATCATCTCGAACGAGGTCACGCAGCGCTGCAAGCTCGACGCCCGCAGGCACCAGCTCGAGCAACCGAACGACTCCTCGACTGAGACGGCTCCGCCGTCGCTCCACACTGCCTCCTGCGAGGTGGTCACCTAGCTTACCGGAATTGGTCCCACAGCGAGAGACGCTCGCACCGCTTCCGCGGCATCGGGCGCGAGGCGAGGCAGTAACGCAGCTGTGAATGCACGAACATCTGGCCCAGACAGAGCCGCAGCTGCCGCCACGACGGGAGCTCGCGGGTCTTGCTCGAGTGCTGCGGCGGCCACGACCACAGCCTCCTCGAGCCGTCCGGCCCGCCAGAGTGCCCCCATTCCATCCACACCACCACTGGCGCGTGTGAATGCGACGATGGACTCGACAGGGCCTCGCCGACCATAGGCAGCCATCACTTCGGCGAGACACCCGCTCGCCTTGGCGATCTCGAGGTGTCTTACCCCCGCAGCAGGTCCGATCCTCCTAAAGTGTGAGATGACCCAGGCGGCCCGAGGATGCCGCTGTGCCACCCGAACTGAGATGACGTCGACGAGGCTCGGCGCTAGTGCCGCCATCCGTGCATACAGGCCGGATGGCGCCACGACAGCCTCCAGAGATTCCGCTGCCGCGAGTGCTCCGGAGACAGCCACCGGATGCGCGATCGCGCGCGGGCCGACCGCGAGCTCCGCACAGGCAACGGCGTCGCGCAGCGCCACTGCCGTGAACAGCCCACGCAGGTCTACTCCTCGAGCTGTAGCCTCCAGCACGACGGCGCGGAGCTGCGGCAGCGCTTCCCGTGGCTCGATGTCGCCGAGCTCTCCTCGAAGCCAGGCGTCCATCACCCCCCTCTCTTCGGGTCGACCCCGCACCGAGACAGGACTCGGCCCGCGGGCTCGCCGTCGATGGTCGCAGAGCCCCAGGCGACCGCGACCAGCCAGGGCGGACCTTGCTCAACGGTCAGGGCTCCCGGGCGCTCTTCGGGAACTCCGGGGCGCCCCATCATTGGATGCCGCCCCGAGAGCAGTGGCTTTGCGACTCCATGACTCTCAAGCGCGAAGAGCCCGCCTAGACCAACCGCAGAGATCGCAAAGCCCTCCTCGTCGCGAGCGACGAGCACGAGGTGGAGGTCTGCCCCTCGCGAGGGCCCAAGCGCCGAGGGATCGAGGGAAGCGACCCGTTCCCATGCAGCAGCGAGGATCCTCCTGCGCCCGCGACC
>PKDJ01000062.1 GCA_002862545.1 Pseudomonadota bacterium | reverse complement strand
GAGAGCTATGCGCAGGAACTTCGCGACAAGTCGCGTGCGCATCCCGAGCTGAGGTGGCACTTCATCGGCCGGCTGCAGACGAACAAGGCCAAGTACATCGCGCCGGTGTCGCACCGGGTGCACGGTCTGGAGACGGTCAGGCAGGCCGAGGCGCTCGCGGCTCGTGCGCCGGGGCCCCTCGCCTGCCTGATGATGGTGAACATTGGTCGAGAGGCCTCTAAGGCAGGTGTGCTGCCCTCTCAGGCTCTGGAGAGGGCCCACGCCCTGTCGCGCGTGACAGGCATCGAGCTCGTGGGCCTCATGGCGCTGCCGCCACGGGTCGACGATCCCGAGCAGGCGGCCCCGTTCTTCGAAGAGGTGCAAGCGCTGGCCGCACAGGGCCGGGCGCAGGGGCTGACGCTGTCGGAGCTGTCCATGGGCATGAGTGCCGACGCGCACGTCGCGGTCCGCTATGGCGCCACCTGGGTCCGTATCGGCACCGCGATCTTCGGTCCGCGGCCCGGCTAGCTCCGCTCGGGCAGGTCAGAAGCTGAAGGTCACGGCGACCGCTTGGCCCGCCGTCTCGACCGCAGCCTGACGTGTCTGCTGCGTATCGGGCATTCCAGGTACCATGGCGCGGATGGAGTACGCTCCGACCGGGACCGGGTGCTCGACGGGCGTGTAGCCGATGGCGCTGTCGTTGACGTAGACGATGACACGCCGATTCGAGCGGATGTTCAGGGTGCCGGCCGTGGCTGCTGCGGGGGCCGGTGCCTCTGGCTCTGGTGCGGGCGCGGCCCGAGGCGCGGGGGCTGCAGCGGGCGCGGGCGCAGGTGCGGGTGCGGCGCGGGCAGGCTCGGGTGGGGGGGGAGGAGTGGCTTCCTCCTCGGCTATCAGCTCGACCTCGAGGTCGGGTAGAGGTGCAGGTGCCGGTGCGGGCTGAGTCAGCTCGCGGGTGCTGATCTCGCGGGGTGCTGGAGGCGGTGGAGGGGCGTCTGCCCCGTCGTCCTCCCCGAAGATGGTGGGCTTGCCGTGTAGGCTGCTGCGGACCTCGACGCCCTTGAGCGTGCCGTCCTGGGGCGTCGGGCTGGAGGACAGTGCCGGTGCTGGCGGCTTGCCCGGACCGGAGGACTCCGGAACGAGGCCCTCCAGGTCGAGTGTCGGGATGATGGCGAGAGCCACCACACCGATCACGAGGGCCAGGCCGATGCCCACCACCGTCGCACCACGGCCGACGGGATTGGCCGGAGCGGACTCCTCTGGCGTCGTCTTGGCGGTGCCCGTCGAGAACTCGTCGTCGAGCGTCCAGGAGGGATTGCGACCACTCGCAGCTGCTGTCGGTGGGACCTCGCGCTCCGTGGGCACCGGAGTCGAGCTAGCGAGGAAGCGGTTCACCGGCCCGTCCGGCTGCCCCTTCGCGTCGACGGCAGGCGCATCGTAGTCGGGGAGATCCGGGGAGCCCGTCGGCCCGGCCCGGCGTGACACGGGCATTGGCGTGGCCTTTCGGATCAACGACTCCATGGCAGGTGACTCGGGTACCTCCATGCTGCCGGGGTGGTGCTGCGTCACGTCTTCGTAGACTGCGGCGGTCACCTCGTCGGTCGGCGGGGCCGAGTCGAAGTCGAAGCTGTTGTACAGATCATCGAGGAAGTCGCCTTGGCCTGTCGAGGCGGAGCCGAGGTCTTCGTCATCTGTCGGGGCGTCGGGCGAGAGCACGGGCTCCACGTCGGTCGCCAGGTCGGTCGTGGACTCCAGGAGGGGCTTCGCCTCCTGCACGATGAGCGCCTCGGAGTCGTCATCGTCGTCGAAGCTCGACCAGTCGTCATCGTCGTCATCGGGCGAGTTGAGCCCGAAGCCGAGGTCTGCCGGAGCCTGTTGCGCTGGACTGGCGGGTCGTGGCGGTTGCGTCGACGGGCGCGGCGGCAGGGGTGTGCTGTCGTCGAGCCACGTCTCGTTCACGGTGGCCTGGGGCGCCACGTCGTCGCGGAGGATCTCGTCGGTGTGGGGGTCGGGGTCGTCCGAGACCTCGAAGGAGCTGCCCAGGGGCGGCGTGATGTCGAGGGGAGGCCGCGTGCCCGAGGCGGAGTCCGGCTCATCGCCGAGGGTGAAGCCGTCGTCGCTGCCCCACTCTGCCGGGGGAGGCGGTACGAAGTCCTCGGTCAGCCCGCTCGGCTGCGCGTCGTCGACCTCGCCAACGGAGGCTTCGCCCTCTCGACCTCTGCCGCGAGGGGTCTTGCGAGGGCCCTTTCGACCCAGCAGGGTTCGGCGCCTACGAGACACAGTACTCCTCGAAGAGCTGGGTGATTCCCTCGAGCTCGGTCTCTCCGCGTGCCACGCGGCGTGCGCGAGAGAGCTGCTCTTGGCTCACAGAGATCATCTGACCAATGGGGCAGGCCGAGACGACGAGTACGCCCTCCTCGGCGAGCACGTCGACTGCATCGCGCAGAGCGAGCGCCCGCTGGTCAGCGAGGCCGCGGAGGGCGTTGTGCAGCGGAGTCGCTCGGGAGCCGATCCAGCCCCTCTCGAGCAAGGTCGACAGCAACACCATGACGTCGGCTCGAAGGTCGTCCGATGTCTCCAGGCCATCCCACCAGGGCTCGTCGATGCGGCCAAACTCTCGCAGGCGAGCGACGATGTCGGAATCGAACTGCAGGACGTCGCTGGGCATGGCACCCATCGCGACGAGCAGGCGCACCGTCGTGAGAGGGTCGAGGCCGAGCTCGCTCGCGACGTGGGTCAGCTTCATGGGCTTGAGTGCGTCAACCAGCACGAGCGACTCCCGCCGTGGCAGCGAGGGGACTGGGCTCTTCTGCTTCGTCGTCAGGAAAGACGTAGTCGACGGGGATCTGCGTGACGGAAGTTGCCAGTCCGGCTCCACGAAGGTCGCGGCACATGGAGAGGATCTCACTGGCCCGCTGCTGGAACATCTCACCGAGCGAGGGGTCGGCGCCCGTCACGTCGACCTCGAGGACCAGCAGATCCGCGTGCGACCCTGCGATGACCTCGGCCCCTGCGGGACCGGTCCGCGCCAGGGCTTCATAGAGTGCCTGCACGACGCGGGACGCAAGGGCGAGCTGAAGTCCCTCCTCACGGTCCTGCCAGTCGCTGTAGCAGGCCCCCTCGAGAGGCAGCAGGACGACGAACACGCCGGCGTCGTCCTCTGGAGCGTCGTGGGCGAAGCAGATGTCGACTGCGAGGGGGTCTTCACCCGCCTGGGTGCGCGAGGAGAGGTACCGGTAGATGTGCTCTCGCAGCTTGTCGAGGACGACGCCGTGATGGGACAGCATCACGGAGCGGTAGCTCTCCGGCATGTGGCCTAGGGTGGGCTCGATGGTCGTGACGAACTGTTCGTACTCCTCGACCAGTTCAGCGGCCTCGGACGAGCGAAGGGCATGCTCGAGAGAGGCCAGGCGCTCGCTGATCTCCAGGAGGTGCTGGCGGGCGCGCTGTGCGATGGCGTGAGCCTGCCTCTTGAGCACGTCGAACACGAGGTCATGACCCTGCTCGGCGACGCTCGCGGCCTGGTGCTCGGAGGCATCTTCGAGCTCGGCCCGCATGCGCCTCAGGCCCTCGAGCTGCTGGTTCAGGCGCTCGATCTGCTGGGTGACGTGCGCGATCTGGTCGTCGAGCTCGCGGGTGTCGGCGCGCTCGTGACCCGGCATGTCGCCGCCCCACGTCGCGAGGGTCGCGAGGATCTGGTCCAGCGATGTGAGCTCGTGCACAGCCATACGCTCTCCGCGGGCCGACCCCGGGCCCGGGCCGGAGGAGTCTACCAGGTAACGGGGGCGCTCTAGCTGCCTTCCTCGTCACACTGTGACCACAGGCCGACACTTCGACTGCGCGCCGAGCCC
The DNA here is from genome assembly GCA_002862545.1 of Pseudomonadota bacterium. Lineage (GTDB taxonomy): Bacteria > Myxococcota_A > UBA796 > UBA796. The sequence continues at coordinate 8,414 of PKDJ01000062.1, read as the reverse complement.
TCCGCTGCGTCGAGACGCGACTGGTAGATCAGGGTGCCCGCGATCTCCTCGGGGTAGAGACGCGCGAACCCGGCGTAGAGCATCCACTCATTGACCATCACGATGGAGTCTTCTTCATCCTCCGCCTCGAGCCGATCCGCGACCGGGCTGAGGTCGCGAGAGCGCCAGGCGTCGACGAGGGCGTCATCCTGGAGCCAGACGTAGGCGAGTGTGCGGTCGAAGGCGCCGGTGCACTCTTCGTCGAACGTGAGGAGAACGCGCTGCCCTTCGAGGAGGTCACGGAGCTCCGCGGCCGCCTCGTCGGCGAAGCAGTCGGCCGGCGTGTCTCCCTTGGCAGTCTCCGGCGCATCGATGCCGAGCATGCGGAAGCGCTCTCCGACCGTCTCGCTGCCACACAGGCCAATGTCGAAGGTGTCGCCGTCGATCGTGCAGATGACGGCCTCCTCGCGGGGCGGAGAGCAGGTGTCGACGTACGGAACGATGGGGATCTCGTCCAGGAGAGGGAACTCGGGAGGCTGCAGACAGCCCACGAGGGACAGGGCGAGCAGAGCCCGGGTCATCCCTTGACGCCCCCGGCGGTGAGGCCCTCGACGAAGTGACGCTGCAGCGCGAAGAACAGCAGCATGACGGGAAGGCTGACCAGGATGGCGCCCGCGGCAAAGTGCCCCCACTCGGTGCCGTAGTCGGACACATAGCGCTGCAGCACCACCGGCAGGGTGAAGGAGCGGGGGTTGCCCATGAAGGTCGCCGCCAGGATGAACTCGTTCCAGGCGGTCATGAACGAGAACAGCCCCGTGACCGCCAGGGCTGGTCGTGCCAGGGGCAGGATGATGTGCGTGAAGGTCATCCATCGCGACGCTCCATCCAGCAGCGCGGCCTCCTCCAAGTCTACCGGAATCGTGTCGAAGTAGCCCTTGAGGGTCCACACGCTGAAGGGCACGGAGGTCGTCGCGTAGACCAGCGTGAGGCCCATCATCGAGTCGAGCAGCCCGAAGGTGTCGAGCAAGATGTACAGCGGGATGGCCATCACCACGCCGGGGAACATCTGGGTGACCAAGAAGGCGTTCATCCCCCGCTCTCGGCCCGGAAAGCCCCAGCGCGACAGGGCATAGGCGGCGGTGGTCGAGAGCACGAGACCGACGGTGGCGGTGGCGACGCTGACCCCTAGGCTGTTGAGGACCTGCCGCCCGAAGAGCCAGCCGTTCGCATCGGAGGTGCCGATCACATCGACGAAGTTCTGGAGGCTGACCTCGGTCGGGATCGGCGAGGCCCCCATGGTGAAGGCCTGGCTGGGTGTGAGGGCCATCTTCACCACCCAGAGCACCGGGTAGAGGGTGGCCACGGTGAACACCGTGAGCCCGGCGTGGGTGAGCATGACTCGGACGGGTGAGGGCTGCCGCATCAGAGCACCTTCCTGCCGACGACGCGGTTCGCACCACGGCTGTAGAGGAGCAGGACACCAAAGATGAGCACCGCGTAGGCGGCCGCGTAGCCGTAGCGGTTGCCGCGGGAGAAGGCCCAGCGGTAGGCCTCGCTGATCAGGATCTCGGTGCTGCTGTCCGGCTCACCAGCGCTCACCAGGTAGATCACGTTGAACATGTTGAAGGTCCACACGGACCCCAGGATGACAGCGGGCAGCAGCGCGGGCTGAAGCAGCGGCCACACGACGTGGCGGAAGCGGAACCACCACCCTGCTCCGTCGACCTCGGCGGCCTCCTCCAGCTCGCGTGGGATGGACTGCAGCGCACCCAGCGTGACGACCATCATGAACGGGAAGCCGAGCCAGGTGTTGGTCGCGAGGTTCGCGCAGAAGGAGGTGACGAAGGAGCCGAACCAGTCGATCTCGATCGGACCGTCCTGCATCGCAGCCAGGCCCAAGAGGGCGTTGATGGCGCCGTACTGCGCGTGGAACATGCCCTTCCAGATCAGAGCCGTGATGTAGTTGGGCACGGCCCACGGGATGATCAGCAGCGCGCGCCAGACCGCACGCAGGCGAATCCAGGGCTCGCGCAGCACCAGGGCGAGCGCGACTCCCAGCCCGACGTGCAGGGCCAGGTTCGTCACCGTCCAGGCGATCGTCACGGCGAGGGTGTAGCCGAAGGACAGTGGCGAGGTGATCGGCCAGTCGCGCGCGAGCAGGATGTCGAGGAAGTGGGTGAAGCCGACGAAGGTCCACTCGCCCTGGTGGTGGGCGAAGAAGGCCACGGATGCTCCGGTGACGAACGGGAGCATGACCAGCGCCGTCATCGACAGGCCTGCCGGAATCACCCAGGTGTAGTCCCAGCGGTGGCGCCAGATCTGGGCGCGGAACTCCGGCTCGCGGAGCGGCCAGCAGGCCCAGCCGATCAGCCCGAAGAAGACGGCGGACATCAGGGCGACGTAGGGCCAGGGGGAGACCGGCGGAGGAGGAGGGCGGGAGAGGATGTCGTAGTACTGCTGCGCTGCGCTCGCGGCGGCTGTGGGCTCGGCCGCACCCCGCGCGACGTTGCGCAGGGCACGAGCCTGCGCCTCGAAGACGTTCGCGACTCCGGGGTCAGCGGGCATCGGGACGGCGTTCTCGGCCTGCTTCGCCAGCGTGGCCAGCAGGGGGTCGTCGCTCTCGACAGCCGTGTGGGCAACCGCCTGTCGGCCAACATCCTGCCGAGTGCGTGCGCCGTCGACACCTGCGAGGTGCTCCGCGAAGGCGCGTGCATCCTCTGGGTTCTTCGCCTGCTGCGCAAAGAAGACGCCGTCGACGGTGAGGTAGGGCCGGCCTGGCTGACCGGTCTCGGAGACCACCGGAAGCGGCGCTGCGGCGACGGGGCGGTCCATGCCTGCGATGAACCAGGGCCCCGAGATCACGAAGGCAGCGCGTCCCTCGCGGTAGAGGCGAGAGATCAGCTCGGCGGTCGGTTGCTTTGGCGCGATGCCCTCGTCGACCGAGATCCGACGCGTGAAGGCATAGGCGGCGGCCTGCTCGTCCGAGTCGAGGTCGACGGTGCCGTCCGGCGCGATGGACCACCCGCCGAAGGCGTGCATCCACGCGGCATGGAAGTAGGCCTCAGAGGCCTGGTACGCCAGTCCATAGGAGCCTTCGCCCGTCAGGTCGTGGGCCGCGGCGATCAGCTCGTCCGTGGTCTGGGGGGCGTCGGTGACCAGCTCCGGATTGTAGAGCAGTAACAGGGACTTGTAGGCCAGGGGCAGGCCGTAGGTCGTCGCTTGCCAGCTCATGGCGTCGCGCGTCGCCGGCAGGAAGGGCTCGAGGTCGGCCTCGACGGGTGCGACCACATCCATGGCGACCCACTTGCCCAGGCCGTCGTGTGCCGCGATGAAGAGGTCGGGGCCATTGCCTCTCGGCACCGCCGTCTCGAGCTTGCTGGCGTAGGCGCCGAAGCTCTGGGGGTTGAGCACCACCTTGACGTCGTTGGCGGAGCCCCACTCCTCGGCGACCTGCTCTAGCGCGGCCTCTTCCTGGCCGGTGTAGGCATGCCAGACCTGAATCTCTCGGGCCTCTGCGAGTCCGAGCATGGCACCGACGAAGATGATCACGGGAGTCGCTCGCCGGAGGTGCGGTCGAAGCGGTGGACGACCTGGGGCCGAAGACCGACACGGTCGCCGGCACGCCAGGGGGTGGGCTCCTTGACCTGCGCGACGATGTGGTGTGGCCCGAGCTCCGCATGGAGGAGGGCCTCGGCGCCCATGGACTCGACGACCTCGATCGTCGCCACCGGTCCGTCGCCGGGAGCGGTCACCGCCAGGTCGGTGGGCCGGATGCCGAGCGTGAACTCACCCTCGCCGGGCACCGCGAGTGCGCCCTCGACGCCCTCGACGAGGCAGGTCTCACCCTCCCCCTTCACGGGGAGGAGGTTCATGGACGGAGAGCCGATGAACGTCGCGACGAAGGTGTTGGCGGGGTGATCGAACAGCTCGCGCGGCGATCCGCACTGCTGCACGACGCCCTGGTTGAGCACCAAGATCCGGTCCGCCAGCGTCAGGGCCTCGACCTGGTCGTGGGTCACGTGGACGATGGTCGCGTCGAGGGCCTTGTGGAGCCGCTTGAGCTCGACCCGCATGTGGTGACGAAGGGCGGCGTCCAGGTTGGAGAGGGGCTCGTCGAACAGGAACACGGCCGGTCGGCGGACGATGGCGCGACCCATGGCCACACGCTGGCGCTGGCCACCGGAGAGCTGACCGGGCAGACGGTCGAGCAGGTCCTCGAGGCCGAGCATCGCGGCGGCTTTGTCGACAGCTGTGTCGATCTCGGCCTGTGGACGCTTGGCGACGCGCAGTGCGAAGCCCATGTTCTGGCGCACGGTCATGTGAGGGTACAGAGCGTAGCTCTGGAAGACCATCGCGACGTTGCGCTCCCGCGGGGCGAGATCGTTCACCCGCTTGTCGTCGATCAGCAGATCACCGGACGTGATCTCTTCGAGTCCGGCGATGCAGCGCAGTAGCGTGGACTTGCCGCAGCCGGAGGGTCCGACGAGCACGAGGTACTCCCCGTCACCCACCGCGGCGTCGACGCCCTTGAGCACACGTGTCTCGCCGTAGCTCTTGTTCAGTGCTCGGAATGTCAGGCTTGCCATGACGAACTTCGAGGCTGTGCGACCGTCTACTCAAGAGGCCGCGGTTGTGGTGGCGGAGGTTAGAACCGCGCGGAGATGCCCACGGTGCGACCATCGGAGTGCACGGGGAGGCCGAGCGCCCAGGTCGCGAGCAGGCTGGTACCCACGGCGGACAGTCCATAGCCGACACCGTAGAAGGCGCGCACCTGATTGGCGTCTCGACGAATTGCCTGGGCTCTTGCGTCCGCATAGCACCCCGTCCCTGGAGCGCAGTCGAAGAAGGTCTCGCCTCGGTACGGGTCGAGCGCCCAGCGACGCTCGCCGAGGTAGCCGAGCGTGACGCCGGTGGCTCCCAGGCCCAGGGTGGCGGCGCCGGCGATGGCCAGTCCGAGGGGGCGTGCCCGACCTCGGCTCGGCTCCTCAGGAGGACTGTCGACCGTCTGCTCGACGGCCTCGAGGCGCAGGCTGCTCTCGGCGAGGGTGCCGGTGTACAGGATCTGGTCGGTGTGGAGGTCCGCGACGAGGGAGCGCACGATGCCCATGTCGTCGACCACCTGCACCAAGTGCTCTCCCTCGACGACATCCAGGGGACTGTCGAGGTCTGTGGACCGGCCGTCGACGTAGACTGCGCCGCCTCCCTTGACCTCTAGAGTGATGGTGGATTCCTTCAGTCGAGCGACCCAGATGTCGTAGAGGTCGGCCAGATCAGGGCCGTACTCCGGCGGTGGCGCCGCTGCGAGGTGGTCGGCGGCGACGGCGCGCAGCGTGGCGTACACGGCACCCTTCGGATCGTCGAGCGCGAGGGAGACCAGCCCGTCGAGGCGGTACAGCTCGAGGAGGTCGTCCGCAGCGACGAGCTGTGTCTGACAGCCGAGATTCTCGTTCGCCTCGGCCAGCAGTGCCTTGGACGCCGCGACCTCGGCATCGTCGAACAGACGCCACGCCTCTGCAATCGTGTCCTGGACGTTCGGGCAGTCCGCTGCCAGCGCACTGGACGCCAGGAATAGGATGAGCCCCATGCGTACTCCGCGGCGCGCCCCATAACGACCGAGCGGCTCGGAGTCTTGGGAGAATCAGTCGCAGGCACCCGGAGCGACTCGACCCTCGGCGAAGGTGTAGCACCAGCGCTGCTGCGCGGGCTCTGGAGCAACCTCGATTGCGAAGGCGTGCTCGTCGCTGCCGCTCGTGATGCGGACGCTGTGTGGTCCGGGCTCGAGGTCTAGCTTTGCAGGGGTGCGCCCAGACGGAACGCCGTCGATCACGAGTGAGGCGGTTCGCGGCACGCTCAGCAGCTTGACGGTCACGACGGTGGACGCAGGAGCGGGGCGGGCCTCTGGGACTGGAGCGGGTCGAGGGACCGGCTCGGCGGCGGGTGCGGGTGCAGCACGCGGTGTCGATGCCGCTGCTGGAGGTGCAGGGGCGGGCGCAGCGACAGGAGCGGGACGTGTGGCAGCCGGGGGCTGCTCGGTCATCTCGTCGGTCGTCTCGTCGGTCGTCCCCTCGGCCGAGGCGGACGCCTCGTCAGGGAGCGCGGGCGCAGGGATCGCGGGTGCGGCGACCTCTGGCGTCGGCCGCGGCTCGCTGCGCTCGGCGAGGACCACCCCTCCGATGGTGAACACGCCGCCGACACCGAGCGCACCGAACAGCAGGAAGACCAGCAGTGCGATGATGCCGAGCTGCCAGAGTGGACGTGCCTCGGGCGGCTCGAGGGACGAGGCGAGTGCGGGGGCGCGTGGCGTCACCGATGGCGGACCCTCGGCGTCGAGCAGAGCCTCGAGATCCGTGGGTGCGAGGGTGAGGGCGGGGGCGCTGGACCCGAGCACCGGAGCATCGGGGATCACGATCTCCTCGGTCTCCTCATCGCTCGAGATTGTCTGACCCGTCTGCCAGGAGCGCTCACCAGCCATCACGGCTAGCAAGGTCTCGCAGTCGGGAATGCGCTTGTTGGCGTCGACCTGCAGGCAGCCCTTGATCGCCTCGTGAATCCGAGGTGGCAGATCCGGAACGAAGTGGCGTGGCGGGATGTAGTCGCCACGCGTGACCGCGTTGTAGATCTGGAGCGTCTCCTCTCCGGGAAAGGCGCGTCGGCGGGTGACGAGCTCGTACAGGATGCAGCCTAGGCTGAACAGATCGGCGCGAGCATCGACCTTGCCGGCGTCACGGATCTGCTCGGGTGCCATGTACGACGGCGTGCCCATGGCGACGCCGGCTCGCGTGCTGCGCGTCCCCAGGTTGGGACGGTCTAGGATCTTGGCGAGCCCGAAGTCGGTGACCTTGGGCACGAAGCCTTGCTCCGTGGGCGCGAGCAAGACGTTTGCCGGCTTGAGGTCGCGGTGGGCAATGCCATGATCGTGAGCTGCCTTCACGCCGGCAACGACACCCTGAAAGAGGGTCTCGCCGTCTCCCATCGTGAACCTGTACTCCCGCAGCACTGTCTCGAGCGAGGGGCCGTCGATGTACTCGAGCAGCAGGCCGGGTGAGCCAGCGATCTCCAGCACGTCGGTGACCGCGACGATGTTCGGGTGGCGCAGGCTCGCCTGGACCCTCCCTTCTTGGAGCATCCGCTCTCGGATCGAGACGCTGCTCACGGTCAGGATCTTGAGCGCGTGCCGGGTACCGAGTGCGGTGTGCGACACCAGGTACACCATGGCCGTGCCGCCGGAGCCGATCACCCGCTCGACGGAGTAGCGCTCGATACTGTCGCCGGCCTGGAGTGTTCTCACGTCGTTGGGACCTGCACTGGCGGCTGCTTAGTCGAGGCACTCGATGGACAGCCTGAAGTTGCCGCCGTCGTTATTGTCTCCCTCGATGACCAACCACACGACGTTGGCGTTTCCGAGCAGGATGTCCGACTGCTGGTCGAAGAAGTCGCCTTGCTCGGCGTATCCGCAGGCTCCGATCAGTCCGTCGACGCAGCCCGGGCCATCGCGGAAGTACATCAGCCAGCTGGCCTCACAGCTCTCGAGCCGGGGGCGCAGGCCGAGGTAGCCATCCGGGATCTCGACCTTGTACACGCGCTCCGGACCATCGAAGTCATCGCCAAAGGCACTGCCCGAGCACTGCTCGAACTGCTCGCCGAAGCTCGTCCCGTAGTGCGTGCTGCCGCCGAGGTTGGTCCCCTCGATGATGTCGCCGCACGTCAGCACGTCGGTGACGCACTCCCCCTCTCCGATGCCACCAGGATCGGGGGTGGCGATCGGAGTGTCGCAGTCGATGCCTGCGGGGCTGCCGCCACCGCCGCCACCGCCGCCACCGCCGCCACCGCCACCGCCACCGCCGCCGGTGGTTGTCGAGCCGCCGCCGCCACCACCGCCGCCGCCACCCCCGCTGCCGCCACAGGCGACGAAGGTGAGCGCAGCGCAGATCAGGACGAGTCGGCTCATCAGAAGCACTCGACCTGCAGACGGAAGTTGCCACCCGCGTTCTGGTAGCCCTCGACGACGACCCAGACCTTGCGGGTGCCTCCGATCAGCACGTTCGCGGACTGATTCCGCAGGTCGCCGTAGGGGAAGGAGGCGCAAGAGAGCAGGCGCTCCTCCTGGCACCCGTCATAGTCCTGGTACCACAGAGCCCACGAGTCCTCGCACGAGTCGAGCGTCAGCGAGACGGACTCGATGCCCGCGGGTGCATTGAGCACGTAGACGCGCTCCGGTCCGTCGAAGTCGGAGCCGTAGGCCGAGCCGCTGCACCACTCGAACTGGTTGTCGGCGGTGAAGAGGTCACTGCCGCCGGTGTTCGAGTGGTAGAGCACGTCGCCACAGTAGATCTCGTCCGTGAGACAGGACTCGGGCTCTGGGGTGCTGGACGCGTAGTCCGCCCTGCAGTCCAGAGGCGCAATGCCGGTCGAGCCGGTGCCCGTGCCCGTTCCCG
>PKDJ01000164.1 GCA_002862545.1 Pseudomonadota bacterium | reverse complement strand
CGCGACCCCTCGTGATGAACAGGAGCAGGCTGGGGTCCTCTTGAAGAGCCCGAAGGGCCGCTGAGTCAGTATCTACGTCGGCCAGGAGATCGGGTGGCAGGGCGGAGGCACGCGACTCCCACTTCTTCGTCAGCCGTCCCAGCTCCTCGAACGCTTGGGTGAGCTCCCGTCTGGACAGGGAGCGTAGCTCTACTGGACGCTCGGCGCGCTTGGACTGGAGGCTGACTTGCCGAAGTGCAGTTGCGTGCGCGAGTGCGCCGTTGACGGCCGCGACGGGGTCGCGAGGGTGCTTGTCGACACCTGCAGGCAGACCACTGAGCAGAAGGGCCTTTGCCGCATGCACGGCGCGCTCGGTGCTCTTCTGCTCGATCGGCTCCAGCTGCGACGTCAGCTCCGCAATCATCCGGCGTGTGGTCCAGGCGTGAATTGCCTCGTCGATCGCGCGCTCGGCGTTGTGGGTCTCGCCGAGTGCCTGGAACGCTGCGGCCTTCAGGACGTATGCAGGCACGAAGTCAGCCTGAAACCGCTCGAGGCGGGTGCCCGTGTCGGCGAGCAGTGCCGACTTGCCCATGGCGAGGGCATTGCCATGGTCGCCGTTGGCGTGCAGGAGAGTGCCGAGCATCCAGAACGCTGCCATTTTTTCGTAGGGCTCTCCCTTCCACTCCTTCTGGCGCTCGGCACCCAACACGGCAGCAAACTGGCCGTCCGCTCGAAAATCCTGCATCGACAGGACCGCTGGACGTAGCGCACGCTCGGCGAGCTCGGGGTCACCGGCTGCGAGCGCGAGCGATGCGAGATGCAGTCGGTCGAGGGCTTGGTCTCGATCGGACTCAGCCGCGCGGACCTCGGCATCCCGAAGCCTCTGCTCCAGCGTGGGCGGCCGAGAGCTGTCTTCGACAGATGCCGGCTTTGCGCAGGCCATCAACGCGGTGAACAGCAGTGCGGTACGCAGAGAAGCTCCAGAAGCAAAGGTAGGGACGCCTGGGGGAGTTTCTTATTCGATGAGGATGCAGGATGACGCACCTTCCGCTCTGATTTGCCAAGGACGTTAGAGGCGGCGGGCTCGGAGGCTGGGTGCGACGAGGGAGGAGCCAGCGAGGACTCGGTGCGACACCGCTTGCGGCTGTCGGGTGTCTGCTCATGGGCTTCTCGGTGGTCTCCGACCCTGTCTTCGTGGCTCCGGAGCTGCAAGTCCCCGCGCCACCGAACCTCATGTTGTCGGCTGCCGCGCGGGTGGCCGAGGTCGGGCTGCCAACGGCAGAGCTGTGCCTGGGGGAGGGGGCGTGTCAGCAGCCGCGAGAGGTCTGGGTCGACTACGGGGCGGCGGGCATCCCCGGACGCTACGGAGGCGAGTGGATTCGTTACGATCTCGACGAGGTGACGCGGCCGCTTGCGGCTGCGGCGCTCGCGCAGGAGGGAGAGCTCTCCCTGGCGGTACGTACGGCACTGTCCGAAGTCGGAGCGGACCGACTCGTCACCAATCGCTACGGGCTCCTCGAGGTCGTGGGCATCCTCTACACCATCGACAATCGGCTCGACCCGTCGGTCTACGACCCGGAGCAGCGGCCTTCGGCCCCTATCTTTCCAGGCTGTGGCGTGGAGGGCACGCTCGCCAGCTGCGCCAACGCCGACCAGTACAACGGTAACGGCACGTGGAGGGCGCTCGCACCGCGGAAGCGCTACGCATCGGCGCTTCTGAACGCGGCCGTCGACGTGGCGGTCACGGGGTGGTGGCTGAAGAAGACAGGAGCAGTCGAGGACTTCACGGACGGGGCGACGAACTACGTCCACCGCTGCGGTGGCACCGCCTATGGGTGGAGCACACATCACTGCGATGCTCAGCAGGGGCGCCCGGAGCGAGACATCGCCGGAGCCCAGCCCCACACGGGACCGCTCGTGTTTCGTGCTCCAGCGCGCTGGATGGGCAAGCGTGGGTACTACGCGCTGCACGAGACGGTGCGAGTGGACTACGATCCCTGGTGGAGCAACCCGGTCGGCGACGGAGTACTGCGGCCTCGGGAGGGGAGGTTCCCACAGGACGAGGCCCTCGGGCCGGGTAGCGCGGTTGCGCAGCTCTCGGTGGGGCAGGGGGCGAGTCTCGACCCGGACGTGCTCGCCGTCATCGCCGCGTCCTGGGCACCTTGACGGGGCGTGAGTCCTGTCAGCCTCGACTCCGCCCAGACAGCGGCCTCGGCACGACAGCACGAGATGCTCACGAGGGCTGGGACTGTCTGCCGGGTCCTGCGGACAGTCCCTGTAGGCAGGGGGCCCGTCGCCTGGACGGCTCTAGGCCGCCGGCCGACGACCCTTCGAGGGTGCTCAGTGGGTCCGGACGTACACGTAGTCCGACGGCATGCCGTTGATCCCGCGGCGCGGTGCAGCGATCCAGTTGGCCATCTTGCCGGGCTCGTAGACAGGACTCATGAGTGAGGCCACGTAGTCTCGGTCAGCCTCGGACGGGAGCCAGCCAGGTGCCTGCTCATTCCACTCCGCCTCGCTGATTGGGTTGCCGTCGAGGTCGAAGTGTGCGTCCGCGTAGACACCCTGGCGCCTGTGGAAGCGTGTGCTCGGGAGCTTGATCTCGAAGGTGTCTGCGAGGCCAGCCTTGCGGATCACACGGTTCCACCGTGACACGACCTTCTCGCAGTCCTTCCGGTACTCGCCCCGCAGGAGCTCGTTCATCGCGTTCCGCAGCGGCACTTCCTCGTCGACCAGGCGACCTTCCCGCATGACGGCCAGGCGGTGGACTTGGTTGAGGGCGCTGTGGTCGTCGTAGCTCTCCTCCTTCCAGCGCCCCTTGAGGCCCGAAGCGAAGAAGTCGGCCGCGTTGGAGGAGACCTCGCTACCGAAGAGGTCCAGGCTGTAGCTGTACCAGTAGTTCACGAAGCGCTGAATGGTGGCCATGTCGATGCCACCTTGAGCGCGCACGTCGCCGTTTGGGTCCTCCTTGTACAGGTCACAGGAGCGCTGGATGATGCGGCCGATGCCGGTCTCGCCGACGAAGAGGTGATGCGCCTCTTCGGTGAGCATGAACCGACAGGTCCGCGCTAGCGGGTCGAAGCCGGACTCGGCGAGGGCGCCGAGCTGGTACTTGCCGTCGCGGTCCGTAAACGTCGTGAAGCAGAAGAAGGTCAGCCAGTCAGGGCACCGCTGATTGAAGGCATCGAGGATGCGGGGCTTGTCTTCGTTGCCCGCGCGGCGATCGAGCAGCTCGTCGGCCTCGTTGCGCCCGTCACGTCCGAAGTACCCGTGGAGCAGGTAGACCATGGCCCAGAGATGGCGACCCTCTTCCACATTGACCTGGAAGAGATTGCGCAGGTCGTACAGGGACGGCGCTGTGGCGCCGAGGTACCGCTGCTGCTCGACGGAGGCAGGCTCGGTGTCTGCCTGGGTGACGATCACCCGGCGAAGCATGTTCCGGTACTCGCCCGGAACCTCCTGCCAGACCGGCTCGCCAGCGTGGTCACCGAAGCCAACCGTGCGGTCTTGCTCACGGTCGTTGAGGAAGATGCCCCATCGGTAGTCAGGCATGCGCACGTAGTCGAAGTGCGCCCAGCCACCCTTGTCGGTGTTGATGGCTGTGCGGAGGTAAACGTCCTTCGCCTGGAATCCCTCGGGGCCCATCTCCTGCCACCAGTCGAGGAAGCGCGGCTGCCACTTCTCGAGTGCGCGCTGCAGCCGCCGGTTGGAGGACAGGTCTACGTTGTTCGGGATGCGCTGGCTGTAGTCGATGCTGGCCAAGGCGACCTCGGGGTCGGTGTGTGGTGCACCAGCGTAACAACCCTGCGGCAGCCTCCGGAGGCCGAACCGCGCCTCAGGTGCGACGCCAGTCGAAGCGAGGACGGGTAGGGTGCCCGTAGAGCGTCAGGGCCCCGTCGTCACCGACCGCGTTCGGACGCTGGAAGATCCAGTTCTGCCAAGCGGACAACCTGCCGAAGATCTTGCTGTCCCACCCCTCCGCGCCAACACAGCGGAGGTTCTGTTCCATGCCCGTCAGGGCGTCGGGTGACAGGCTCACCCGCTCCTCGACCGCGATCCGGACCTCGTCATCCCAGTCGATGTCGTCGGGGGCCAGCGTGACCAGGCCCATGTCGAGCGCGGTCGGGGCATCCATGGGATCGCCGTGCTCGAGGGCTTCGGCAGCCGAGTCTGGCGTTCGAGCGAAGCGCTCTGCCAGCCGACTGTGCCCGAGGTGCGTTGGGTACGCGCCGCCCGAGGCGGCTGTCACCTCGATGGTCACTTCACCGTCTTCGTCCTCGAGCATGTAGGAACGATCGGCCGCGAACGCGAGCTCGAGGAGCGAGCCGGTGAAGCAGGTGTCCTCGTCGATGATGGCGAAGACGCTTCGAGAGGTGTTGTCGAGACGTCGCAAGACGCGTGCCTGCAGCCAGCGGACCTCGTCGACGAGCCAGTCGCCTTCGTTGTCGAGGATCAGCGCGTCGTGGGCCTTGAGGAGGTCCGCGTCTCCTGTGGCGCGAAGCAGCACCAGCCCAATGGTGGGATGGTTGAAGCGAAGGTGAAGCAGGGCGTCATCGAGCTCGCGCCAGCAGCGGATGGCCCATGTCTCGGCGCCCTCTGCCCGTAGGGTGGCCACATCGGCTGGTGCCTGGGCCGAGGGCCCACGGACGGTGAGGTGGGCGACGCGCTGCTCGGGCTCGAGCCGCAGTGACACGGACTCGTAGGTGCGGGAGCCGTCGGCTCCCACATCGACTCGGAGGGGGGACAGCGTGATGCCGTCGGTGCTCCGGGCTGGAGAGCGCTCCGCCATGGCGGCCGCGTGTGCGCTGACGCCGGCCTCCCACTTCGAACGAGGGAAGGCACCGTCGATGAGGTGATGGCGCACAGCGTCACGGGACCGGAAGCCCTCGGCCTTCGTACAGAAGACATCGGCGATGTCGCGTCGCACCTGGCGCTTGTCGACGAGGCGCGTCAGTCCACCCGTGCCAGGCAGAACGGCCAGCAGGGGAACCTCCGGGAGAGATACGACCGATGAGCCGTCGTCGATCAGCAGGATGTCGTCACAGGCGAGAGCCAGCTCATAGCCGCCGCCCGCCGCGGTGCCGTTCAGCGCAGCCAGTGCCTTGAGGCCACTGTTGCGGGAGGCCTCCTCGAGAGTGAGGCGCGTCTCGTTGGTGAACTTACAGAAGTTCACCTTGAAGCCATGTGTGCTCGACGCGAGCATGACGATGTTGGCGCCGGCACAGAACACCCGAGGCTGTGCGGAGGTGACGATGACCGTGCGGACCTCTGGGTGCTCGAAGCGCAGGCGCTCGATGGCGTCCGCTAGCTCGATGTCGACGCCGAGGTCGTAGCTGTTCTGCTTGAGCAGATAGTCGCCCTGGCGCAGCCCATTTTCCTCTTGGATGTCGAGGGCCAGTGTCGCTACGGGGCCGTCGATAGACAGCTTGTAGTGGCGATATCGGCTGGGATGCGTCTCGAAGGACTCGACGTGCGTGACCCGGGTCTGCGTGCCCATGTACGGCTCCTGTACGGGGTCATGCTCCGTAGCCTGCCCGACGCTCGGTCGCATGTGTGCTAGGCACGGGCATGGACGTGCTCGTACCGTCGGACCTGGCCGGTGTGCTCGCCAGAGCTTCTGCGCTGGCGGGAGCGCTGCAGTGGGTCCTCGCGCGTCAGCGTGACCTCGGGCCGTGCACGGTTGCGCTGACCGGTGCCGCTGCGCTCTACGGTGGTCCCGGAGGAGACGTGCTGGGTTGGGGGCTGCTGTCCTCGGGGCTCGCTGCGCTCGCGTGGGCTCGCGCTGCTCGGCGTGGCTCGCTCCGTCCACGCCTCAGCGGAGGAGCCACCTGCTTGGTGCTGGTAGCCGTCTGGTTGGGCGCCACCATGGGGCCGAGCGCCCACCGAGTGGCTACGGTGCTCTGCTGCGCTACGGGTCTGTACGGTGGACTTCTCACTCTCGAGCCCAAGAGACGACTCGTCTGGTCGAGGCGGATCTTGGTGGAAGACGGAAGCGCCGCGGAGGGGTAGTCGGAGGCATGGCACCACACATCCATCGCGTGAGCGTCTACTACGAGGACACCGACTTCTCGGGACTCGTCTACCACGCCAACTACCTCAAGTACTTCGAGCGAGCGCGAGAGCATCTCTTGGGCCGCGAGGCGCTCGTGCGGCTGTGGCGAGACGACGGGCTCGGCTTCGTCGTCTATCGAGCCGACATTCAGTACCGCGAGGGTGCTCGCTTCGGAGACGAGCTCGAGATTCGGACTGTCGCCTCGCTGAAGAGCGAGTTTCGTGCCGTGTTTGACCAGAGTGTCTGGCGGGCGGACGGCAAGCGCGCGATGGTCGAGGCAGAGATCCACCTCGTGTGCGTCGACAAGGACAACAAGCTCGTGCGACTGCCGTCGCGCGTGATCGAGTACGCCCGTCGGGCGGCGGAGGAAGCATGAGCCTCGCAGGAAAGACGCTGTTCATCACGGGCGGCAGCCGAGGGATCGGCAAGGCCATCGCGCTCCGGGCGGCGGCGGATGGTGCGAACGTCACCATCGCAGCCAAGACCTCCGAGCCTCATCCGAAGCTTCCCGGGACCATCCACACGACGGCGGCGGAGGTCGAGGCAGCGGGCGGGAGAGCCCTGCCGCTGGTGGTCGACGTGCGTGACGATGCGGCGATCGCGGGCGCTGTTGCTAAGACCGTGGAGGCCTTCGGCGGGATCGACATCCTCGTGAACAATGCGAGTGCGATCTTCCTGCGAGGGACGCTCGACACCCCCATGAAGCGCTTCGACCTCATGCATCAGGTGAACATGAGGGGCACGTTTGCGACCAGCCAGGCCTGTCTGCCGCACTTGCTTCGCTCGGACCGGGGCCACATCTTGAACCTGGCTCCGCCCCTGAACATGGAGCCGCGTTGGTTCGGACCGCACCTCGCCTACTCGATGGCGAAGTACGGCATGAGCCTCTGCGTGCTCGGGATGGCAGCAGAGTTCTCCGGCAAGGTTGCCGTCAATGCGCTGTGGCCCAAGACGGCGATCGCCACGGCGGCGGTGCGAATGCTCGGCGGAGACGCCATGGTGCGCGCTAGCCGCACACCTGCGATCATGGCCGACGCAGCACACTGGGTGCTGTCGCAGCCGGTCACGACCTCTGGCCGCTTCTTCATTGACGAAGAGGTCATGCGCGACGCAGGCGTGACCGACATGGATGTCTATGCTGTGGAGCCCGGGACGCCGCTGGCTCCCGACCTCTTCGTGTAGGCTTGCACCGTAGCGAGGAGGACGACCATGGCGGGCCCCAAGCGGCCGCCGTCTCGACGGCGGGCGAGCTTCAGCCCAAAACCCAAGAAGCCTGAGCCTCGTGCGTCGGGCCGACCTCCTGCCCAGCCTGCTGCGCCGCCGCCGCCTCGTGCACACAAGGCCGTGCCGCCCCGTCGAGTCGAGCAGGAAGCTGAGCCCGATCTCGTCGAGGAGGCCAAGAAGGGCGCCGCTGGCCGAAGCCTGGCTGCTCCCAAGGCGCCGGTCGTGACGCAGAAGGCCGAGCCCGAGCAGGCGCTTCCGCCTGGAGCCTCGCCGTTTGCCCAGTACAGCGATGGCGTCGAGATGGCCGGACACCTCGAGCGCGGGCGTGCCGACACGGTGCGTGTCGTCGCCATCATGGCCGGCCTACTGTTCGTCGTCGGCTCGGCCATGGTCCTTAGCGGGGCAGCAATTGTCGCGGGCCTGGCCTGGACAGGCCAGCTGGACGAGATGGCTGCTGGGGATCAGACGGATGGCGATCCAACTCACATCCGCGACACTGGCCTCATCAAGCGAGGGACCATCGAGGCGCCTCAGCGTCGACGCAGCAGTGGAGGCGGTGGTGGGACTGCGCCCGAGGCTGCACCCGAGCCCGAGGCTCCCAAGCCAGCGCCCGTGACCGTGAAGATTCCGCCAGGCATCATGTTCCACGAGGTCGAGGTCAGCTGCCCGAGTGGCTGGAGAGGCCGCTCTCGCGTCTCGGGAAACCAGGCCACGGTGAAGAATGTTCCGCCGAGCATGGAGTGCCGGCTCACGTTCAAGGGGGGCCAGCCCGCACAGACGAAGGTCTTTGCGGGCCAGACCATCTCCTGCACGTTCGACCCCACGAAGTGCATGGTCGTGCGCTGACGGCCGAGAGTCTCAGGCGTCCACGTCGAGAGCAAAGCGCTCCTCGAGGATGCCATACGCTCGAGGCGTGATGGCAATCACCGTGTGCAGGGGGATCTCCAGATGCGGCGCCTCGTCGACCGTCTTGTCGGCGAACCAGGCATACAGACAGCGAATTACGGCATTGTGGGCCACCACGAGGACGGACTCCTGCTGTCTCTCGAGCTCGAGGATGACGGGGCCGAGACGCTCCATCACGTCGAGGTAGGACTCCCCTCGTGGATAGCGGTAGCGCAGCTTGTCCGCCTTGCGACGATGGAAGTCGTCGGGCATGCGTGCTGCGACGTCGGCGTACGTCCAGCCATTGCAGACGCCGGCGTCAATCTCGTCGAGCAGCCGCCATGATCGCGCAGCTGACGTGACCGGGCGAGCGGTCTCGATCGTGCGTCGGAGCGTGCTCGTCCACACGTGGGTCGGGCGGGTCTGTCGGGTGTCGAGGAACCGGGAGAGGGCAGGCCCGTAGCGCCGTCCTCGTGGCGAGAGACTGGGGTCTCCTCCGAGCTTGCCGAGGACGTTGTAGGCAGACTCGCCATGCCGCGTGAAGTAGAGCGTGCGGGGCACAATGTGGAGATTCATCAGTAGAGCGACGATGCGAGTCGCGAGGGGACCCTGCACGCGGTTGATCACGACGCGCCGCCCGACGTCGACGACCTTGACCCACGACAGCGCTTCGTCTGTGATCGGCTCGTATGCGCGCTCGTAGTGCTCGATTCGACGCGTGAAGTCGCTGACGGCCCGCTCGGGGTCGGCACCAACGTAGTCGGGGGACAGAAGCTTGGTCTCTCGGATGTTGGTCGCGACGATGTCCGAGTCATTGCAGATCGATTCTACGAAGATCGGCTCAATTCCTCGCTCCCGGATCGAAGCACGCACCCAGCCTCTGCGCTCACGCGTGATGTTCGTGGCGTCGTAGATGGCGACCTCGCCGCCGCTGTCGAGCCAGCCGAAGAGGTCAGCCAGCGCAGCCTCGGCCATGGCTCGCCGCGCCGAGCGGCCCTCCGAGTTGTCTGGGTCGAAGAAGGACGCTGGCTGATTGCTTCCGAGACGCTCCCGTCGGTAGTTGCCGACGTTGAACACCTTGGCCGCATGGCCGTGCCACTGCATGTGCCGCACGATCTTCCGTGCGGTGTAGGTCTTGCCTCGAGCCGGCAGACCGACCATCACCAGCACAACTGCCACGGTTCCTCCCGTGGCCCGCCTAACCCAGCAGGGACTCAGGCCCGTCGAGCACGCCCACGGAGGACATAGTCGGCTGCATGGAGGGGAACGAGCTCGTCTTGGTGCACGAGCCAGACGGGTGCATGCCGACGGGGGACCCGGACCACATCGACCTCTGCGAGTGTCCCGAAGGCCCAGTCCCAGAAGGGGCTCGTCACGCCATGGTTCGCTCGCGGATCGTTGAAGTGATGATGGAAGTGATGTCGCCGAGCCCAGCGGCCGTAGGCGTTGAGTGGACCATGGGTGTGCAGCCGCCGGTGTAGCCACTCGTAGCAGAGCCATCCGAACGTGAAGCCAGCGGCGGCGAACGTCCCGGAATGCCCGGCGAGAAGCCAGAGCGCGACACCGAGAGTGCCGATCACAGTCACCGCCATGCGCAGCTTGACCAGCGAGGGGGCGAAGTAGGTCGGATCTGCGTGATGAGCGAGGTGCTCTCTGGAGAAGGTACTGTTGCCCTTCATGCCGTGCCCATCGAAGCGATGAAGGATGTACTCGGTGAGAGTCCAGCCGGCAGCACCGCCGACGAATGCGAGGAACGTGGACATCAGGAGTCCTCTGACGAGTCTGTGAGGAGCTGGCTCGCCTGGTCGAGCGCAGCGCGGGTGTCTTCGGCAGACGCACCCCAGCCGACGAGCAGCTCTCCGATCAGCCCATGGGCGAGAGCCGAGGGGGCGAAGACGGGGTCGAAGCGAGCGAGCTTGGCGGTCTGGAGCACACCGAGCAGAGAGAAGACGAAGCGGGCCGACCGCGTACTCGCGCCGTCACCGGAGAGTCCCGCCGTGTCGAGCATGCGAGCGACACCTCCGAGGAGCTCCAGCATGGGGGGAACATGGCTGGGCTCTGCGGCCGGAGTGAGAACGCGTGGATCAGCGATGGTGAGGGCCATCAGTGCGAGGGCATCGGGCTGCTCTTCGGCGAGGGCCGCGAAGGTGAGACCGAAGAGCGCGAGGGGGGTGGGGCCAGCGTGCTCGGTGTCGAGCTTCTCGTGCAGTGAGCGGAAGCGCTGCGACCAGCTCGTGATGACGCGCAGATTGAGCTCCGAGAGTATCGCCTGCTTGGAGGGGAAGTAGCGGTACAGCGCGCCGGGAGTCATCCCCACAGCCTTCGCCAGACGCCCCACCGTCAGTGCGTCGAGCCCATCAGACGCGACGATGCGAAGACCAGCTGCGACAATGGCCTCGGTTCGCTCCGCACGGCGGCGGGCCCAGCCTGTTGGTTCATTGTGAATCATGTTTACAGTGTAAACGATGTTCACGACCGGCGCAAGGAAGCGGCTACCGATCAGGGACGACCCGAGCCACTCCGTCGTCTCACGAGGAGTGGTGCCAGCAGCAACAGAGGCGTCAGGGTCGCGCGCCCGCCGCCGCAGCAACCCCCGGCCGCTTCCGGCGCAGGACGAGAAGCGGTGCGTGGCCCAGGTTGCGTGGGGAGGGGAGTCGAGCGGCTCCCGGTGTTCCCGGAGTCATGGCGTGGTGCAGGCCATGGGGCCGTATTCGACGCAGCAGCTGGGGTGCGCCATGCGAAGAGCTGGCCTGCGCGCGTACCGATGACGATGTCGCGGTAGCCGTCACCGTCGATGTCGCCGGTCGTGGCCCCAGCTGTGCTCCAGCCGCCCGTGAACTTTGGCCAGCCAGAGGCGATCTCACCGGTTGCATCCCATGCGCCCACGAAGTGGCCACCGGAGGAGGCGATGACCTCGGCTCGTCCATCGCCGTCGACGTCGGCGAGCGCTGGGGCGGTGAGAAAGGCCGTGTCGTCGATCTGCCGGGGCCAGCCCTGAAGCATCGAGCCATCGGCACCACTCCAGGCCCCGACGGTGTGCTGAAAGTCGAGTGGCGCCGCACTGGCCAGCGAGAGGGGCCAGCCGAGGCCCGAGCCGCCGACGACCAGATCGTCGAATCCATCTCCATCGAGGTCGCCGATGGCCGGCTGGGTCGCGAGGGTCACGAAGGCCGCCTCGCTGACATTCGTCCCGAGTGCATAGGAAGCAGCCGTAAAGCCGAGCTCTGTGTACTCGGAGCCATCGTGGTGAATGGGTCCAGCGGTGCCCAGGATGGCGTAGCTCCAGATCTCGAGGTCGCCGTCACCATCGAGGTCGGCCAGGGCTGGAGACGAGGGATGGCCCTCGCCGAGGAGAGGGAGGAGCTCGAGCCCTGTGACCCCGGGGCGCTCGAGCGGCCACCCTGGCCAGATTTCCGCTGTGCCGAGGTCTACAGCGAACAACCATCCACCAGCGGTGACCGGCGACTCGCCCGTACCGATCACGGCGTCGAGGTCGCCGTCACCGTCGACATCTCCCAGCGCCGCTCCACCGACGATGCGGTCTCCCGGGCCGTCGCACGCGCTGCACAGGTCGAGGGGGTAGCCTTGATGGAGGGCGCCCGTCTCGTCCCAGACATAGAGTCGTCGGTCCATGGCGCCGACGACGATCTCGAGGTCACCGTCACCATCGACGTCGCCCAGCGACGGCGCTGCGAGCACACCGTCCTCCCAGGTGTCGCCTGGCCCACGCTCAGCGGGTGGGCGGCCGACAGTGCGCACGGGAAAGCCTTCGAGCAGAGCTCCCGCGGTCGACCAGGCGTAGATGCCCCCCTCCAGTGTCGCGACGACGACCTCGGGGCTCCCGTCGCCGTCGAGATCGCCCACTGCTGGGGCCGCGAGCACCCCCTCCCGTGGCAGCTCGATGCCGTCCCGCCAGGGCGCACGCTCATGCAGGGGTAGGTCTTGGGTCTGGACAGGCCAGCCCGGAAGGGACGTCCCGTCTCCGCCGAGCGCATGGACGGTGCCCCCCGAGTCCGCGAACACGATCTCGAAGACGGCATCTTCGTCCAGGTCGGCGAGCACGATGGCCGCCTCCAGCGAGTCGGGGAGCGTCAGTGGAAAACCTGGGAGGAGGTCTGGGTCATCGTGCACCCAGACGCCGCGCCTT
>PKDJ01000012.1 GCA_002862545.1 Pseudomonadota bacterium | reverse complement strand
GTCCTCGATGGCTTCGATGCGCTGCAGGCCGTGGGGAGCCTCGAGATCACCGGTCACGGTCTCCTCGAGGAGCTTGGTGGGCTGGGCTCCCTGGTCGAGGCCGAGACGGTTGTTGTCTCCGAGAATGTTCTTCTACAGCGGATCGACGGACTTCGCGCCCTAGAGAGGGTGGCGGGTGACCTGGATCTGCAGCGCAACCGCGACCTGGCAGACCTCGGAGGTCTGCGGTCCCTCAGCACGGTGGAGGGCGACGTGATCCTGCTCAGTAGTCCGTCGCTCCCAGACGAGGTGGTGGACGAGCTGATCGCCCGTGTCGCGATCGGCGGTGAGGTACTTCGGTAGCGGCAGAGCTCTGCTACTCGCCGACGTTCGTCCAGGCGGCGGTCTCGTCGACGAGCGCGGCCAGCCAGTCGGACACTCTCACGCCGTCGACCTCGGTGGTGTCGAGACTTCCGAGGAAGGCGGCGATGAAGTCGAGGTCGTCGGAGCCCACGTCCACGAAGCCAGAGGGGTCACCGAGCAGTGTGGTGTGGATCGAGCCGGGTGCGAGGTAGCGCGCGAAGCGATCGGGATGGGCCGAGGCGATCGTGTCGAGCTCGCTGCCGAGCCAGCCGTGAAAGGTCGGCCCGTCGACGCCCAGGTAGAGGGTGCTGATCACGAAGTCTTCGGTGGCCGAGAAAGCGGCGATGCGAAGATTCGGATCCTGATCGAGCTGCCACTCGATGAACGGGGTGAGGTGTCCGCCGGAGAGCATCTCTGGCTCGGAGGCCGGCATGAGGTAGGCGGCGCCGAACTCGTCGACGATGCCACGAATGAAGCCGGGGTTGTTGCCGCGGCCTAGACCGACGCCCGCGTCGTTGAACACGTAGATCGGGGTCTCTTCCCACAGCAGGCGCGCGAGGACTGACGCGGGCAGGGTGCCGTAGCCACCACCCGAGCTGCCGGCGATCAAGATCCGCCTCGGCTCGGGAAAGGTCGCGTGGGCGAGGTCGAGCGCTGCAGACAGATTGGCGAGCCCGGCGTGAAGACGCTCATCGACGCCGTCGCCGTCGTCGTCGTGGGACGCAACGCCCGCGAAGAGCGAGCCATCGCAGTAGGGCAGGTAGGCGACGTTCCAGTCTCGGACCGGGTTGCTCTGCAGCTCCGGGTCGAGGACATCGAGCGGCGGAATTCCGTCGCCCGCACTCTCGATGGCGAGGCAGAGCCCCGAGTAGCACAGCCCTCCACCCTGAAGGAAGATCAGGAGGTCGTCGGCCCCCTGATCACGAATGGACGTGGAGAAGGGGGCGCCACGGAGACACATCGGCCCGTCTTCGACGGCGAACGTGTAGGTCGTCACCCCCGTCTCGTCAGTGGATGCGTCGTTGGGGGTCGCCATGCCGAGGAAGCGCGCTATGCCTTGGTCGACCAGCTCGGCGTAGGGCGGAAGCTGGGGAGCCTCTCGTGGGGCGATCTCCCCGGCACAGGCGCAGAGGCTTGCCACCAGGACCGCGCGGGACGGGATGATCGTGCGGCGTCCGGATGTGCTCATGGCTCGCTCCTGTCCGACCCTTGGCGTCGCGTGAGCGCTGTGCGCCTCATGTCGCGACGAAGCCGCAACATGAGTATTGTGTGCGGCATGACGTGGGCGTGTCGTAACGCACGGGCGCCAGACACTGTCGACACCGACGCGTTACTTCCGTGACGTTGGAGGTCTGCATGTTCTTGCTGCGAAGGGCGCTCGGTCTGGTGACCACCGCTCCCAACCCGAGTCGGGGCGCGGACAACGAGCAGATTCCCGCGCCTCTCGGCAGCCTGGCCGACATCAGCGACGAGCCCGAGCCCACGACCGAAGAGCTCCGGCCGGTGGCCAGCGAGAGCTGAGGCGGCGCGCCCTTGCCTGACGCCGAGCCGATAGAGGCTGCCGTCGGGAGGGCGAATGGTGCTGCTGTGGGCCGTCTGGGGCATCGCTGCTGAGGTGCAGCCCGAGGACTGGCTGGTGCTGGGTCCCGTGGCGCGACCGCTGCCTGCGTTCGTCGAGGAGCCAGAGCTCGCCGCGCTGCTAGAGGGGGACTCAGGGCTCGGTCCTGAGCCGCTGTGGCCCGTGGCGGGAGAGCGGGTGCGCCTCGCCGGGGGCCCGGTCTCTTGGCAGGAGCAGTCTGCGAAGAAGGGGTCGCTGCAGCTACCGAATCCAGATGGTCCGGAGGTCGCCTGGGCGGCGACGACGATTCGGACGGACGGCTACACGGAGGCGAGCCTCTCGCTTCGGTCGAGCTCTCCCGTGCGCGTCTGGGTCGACGGAGAGACGATCGTCACGACGGACGGCCAGTCGAAGGGAGACGAGCCCGCCGAGGGCACGGTCCCGCTCACACCTGGTGTCCATCGGCTCCTCCTGCAGACGGCCGCGAGCGAGGGTCGGTGGCGTGTCGAGCTCTCGGTTGATGGTGGCGAGCGTGCGCTGGAGCTCGAGCCGGCGCCCCAGCGTCCAGTGAGCCTCGACGCCCTGCTTCATGCACCGCGCATCGAGGCACTCGCGACCCATCCTGACGGCAGCCGGTTTGCGGTTCAGCTCGTCACTCCTGCGGTGCCCTCCGAGCACCGCACCCGCTGGACCGAGATTCGGGACGCTTCGACCGGAGAGCTCGTTCGGCGGCTCGAGGCGGATGTGGGGTCTTTCTCCTGGTCTGTGGAGGGCGACCGCTACGCCTACCGCACGGCGGAGGATGGAGGCTCGACGCTGTGGGTGGGCCGAGAGGGGGAGTCACCGCGTCGGCTTCTGCGCGGGGAGGCACACCTCGGTGGCTTCACTTGGCTGCCGGGGGACGCAGGACTGGTGTTCTCTCGCGGCAGCGAGCCCGACGACGACGGTGAGGGCATCCGTCGCCTGACCTCGACCGTCGACCGCTGGCCCTGGGGCCGCGATCACAGCACTCTGCATCAGGTGAGCCTCGATGGGGCGACGCGGCAGCTCACCGGTGGAGATGACTCCTGGAATCTCCTCGACGTACACCCCGATGGTGGACGCCTGCTTGTCTCGCGGTCCGAGCACGACACCGCGGAGCGGCCGTTCGGGCGCGAGCACGTCCACGAGCTGGAGCTGTCGACGCTCACCTCGGAGGAGGTGCTCGTCTCTGGGTACTTCGACGGGGCCACCTACCGACCCGACGGCGAGGCGATCCTCCTGCAGGGCGGACCCTCGATGGTGGATGGCGGGGCTGCGGTTCCGGAGGGCATCACCCCGAACGAGTACGACCGCCAGCTGTACCTGTGGACCCGCGCCGACACTGAGGTGCGTCCGCTGACGCGCGACTTCGATCCCACGATTCAGGGAGCGTGGTGGCATGGCGAGCAGCTCTTGGTCACGGCGCAAGCTGGGCCGTTCACGCGGCTCTACGACATGAGCCTGAGCACGGGTGAGGCCGTGATGCGCGCGACGCTGGGGGATGTCGTCGCGCAGGTCGCCCCCGCCCGAGCCGCGGAGCGAGTCGTCTACGTCGCGAGTGGTGCGGCGACGCCACCCGCCATCTTCACGGAAGACCGTGTGCTGCACCAGCCGGGAGCAGGGCTCTGGGAGGCGATCACTCTGGGTGAGGTGACGGACTTCGACGTCACCCATGAGGGCACGCGCCTGCAGGGGCGGGTGCACTTCCCTCCGGACTACGACCCTGACGGATCGTATCCGGTGATCGTCAACTACTATGGAGGAACGTCACCCGTCTCGCGCTCCTTCGGAGGACGCTACCCTGCGAACTGGTGGGCGGCGCACGGCTACCTCGTGTACATCCTGCAGCCGTCAGGGGCCACGGGCTTCGGGCAGGAGTTCTCGGCCCGGCACGTGAATGACTGGAGCAAGACGACGGCTGACGAGGTGATGGCGGCGACCGAGGCCTTCCTCGAGGCGCATCCAGCGGCCGATCCGGAGCGCGTCGGGTGCATCGGGGCGAGCTACGGAGGCTTCCTCACGATGCGCCTTGCGACGCGCTCTGAGCAGTTCGGCGCCGCGATCAGCCACGCCGGTATCTCCAACATCGCCGCGTACTGGGGAGAGGGCTGGTGGGGACACCTGTACAGCGCGCTGGCGACCGCCGACTCCTACCCCTGGAATGCCCGGGAGATCTACGTCGAGGAGTCTCCCCTCTTCCATGCTGACGCCATCGAGACGCCGCTGTTGCTTCTCCACGGCACAGCAGACATGAACGTTCCGCTCGGGGAATCCGACAGCATGTTCACGGCGCTCAAGGTGCTGGGGAAGGACGTCGAGTACATCCAGTACGACGGCGAGGGACACTGGATCCTCGACTACCCCAAGCGTCGGCAGTGGCACGCCACGATCCTGGCATACTTCGACTGGAAGCTGAGTGGTGACGACGCGTGGTGGACCGCGCTCTACCCGGAGGATGAGTAGATGGACGAGCTCTCGGCGCCCTGTGGCATCGTGCCTGCTGCTGGCGCAGGTCTACGTCTTCGTCCATTCAACTACCCGAAGGAGCTCCTGCCCGTCGCCTATGCACCCATGGACGATGGCCTTCGTCCGGTCCTGGCGATCGAGCTGGCTCTTCAGCACCTCGTGGATGGTGGGTGCTCGGGGGCGGTGATCGCTGTCGGCGCGCAAAAACTCGAGCTCGTGCGCCTGCTGCGCTCCGGGGAAGCTCTGGGACTCCCTCTCGCCTACGTGCACCAGGAGAATCCGAGCGGCTTGACCGACGAGGTGCTCTGCTGCACGCGGTGGGCTGTCGATCGGCCATGCGTCTTGGTCATGCCCCATACCTGGTTCACCCCGGGGGATGTCGTGCAGCAGCTGATGGCTGTCCTGGGCGATGGTGCGGACCTCGCCCTCGCGGTCTTCCCCACAGAGCGCACCGCACAGCTGGGCCCAGTGGAGTACGACACCGACGGGACGGTGCTGGCCGTCTACGACAAGCCCGAGGGTCCTGCGCCGGGCAATACCTGGGGCGTGGCTGCATGGCGCCCTACGTTCACCCGCTTCATCGAGGCGTGGGCGGACGACCAGCGGCGCGCCACGCCGATCGGACATGCCTTTCATGCCGCCATTGAGGCGGGGCTGGACGTGCGAGCCGTGCCGTTTCCAGAGGGCTGCTACCAAGACCTCGGCACGCCGCGCTCGCTCGCAGACTTGGTGCTGCGGTGAGCCGCACGCCACGGAGTCCCGCCCGGTGGCCGTGTAGAGCACGCAGCGGCTGCGGAGCGGAGCACTGACGCACGGCGCTCCGCGTCATGCAGCTCTGCCGATCACCGGACCCTGCTGCGTGTGCACGTGCACCAGTATCGGGACCGGATAGGTCAGGGAATGGCCACTGTCGACTGGCTCGAGCGCTACCACCGCGATGGCTTTGCGGTGATCCGTGGCTTGCTCCAGGCACACGAGCTCGAGCGGATGTCCGGCGGGTTCGAGCGCCTCGTGGAGCGCGCGCGGTCGCTCGATAGCTCCACCGAGGTCGAGGGCTCCCGCTTCGTGGTTCGCGCCGAGCCCTTTCGTCTGTCGCGGGTGGTCTGGTGCGGAGGTGCAGAGCCCGCGCTGCGCCTCGGCGACCACCCCGCCTTTCTCCGGATCGCACGGGCCGTCCTCGAGCGCTCTGATGTGGTGCAGCTGATTCAGCAGGCCCACTTCAAGCTCCCGGGTGACGGCGTCGACTACCGGTGGCACCAGGACGCCTCGAACCGCCGCTACGGCTCGGACCTGTGGACTGACATCGACGGGCGCGGCAGCTTCGTTCAGATCGCCGTCGCTGTGGACGCCATGACGCCTCACAACGGGCCGCTTCGGGTGATCCCGGGCACCCATCGGCTCGGCTACGTCGCCGATCCGACCTCGGGTGACCTCCCGGCAGGGCTCTTCGACGCGAGTGCCGCGCACACCGTCACGCTCGAGCCGGGGGACGCCGCTGTGTTCGGTCCCTTCCTGGTGCACGGAAGCGGCCCGAACGACGCCGCGACGGCGCGCCGGCTCTTCCTGCAGGGCTACGCCGCGCCCGGTGCGAACCGACGGGTGTACCCGGGCTGCGGTCTCGGCATCCCGCGGTAGTCAGCGCGAGCGGATGTCGTCGATCAGGGCGTCGGAGAGCACGCCGTGCTGCTGGAAGTGACGCATGTGGAGGATGGGCTGGCTGCCCACCGAGGCCGCCGTCTGCCCGCCGACGTCCTCGGTGTACTTGCGAGGGCGGTAGCCAGCGAGCGTGGGCTCGGCGTCGGTGCCGACGCGCTCGGCGACCGTGAACAGGGCATCGAGATCATTCATCTTCATGAACGGGCAGGTGGCGCAGCCGCCGGCCGTGCTGCAGCCCTCGCCGCCCGCGACGCCGGGGAGGATGCCGAGTCCGCTCTCTGGCGCCTCGGCCACGGCCTCGGAGGCGACCGGGAAGACGATCTCGACGGTGATGTCGTCGCGCCCGGACGCCTGGAGAGCGCGCTGCACTCCCTTGACGATCGAGGTGACCATGCCCGCCTCGGTGCCGAGGACGAACGGCAGGCGGACCGGCTGGTCGGACCGCAGTGCCTCGGCGACCTTGTCGAGGATGAAGCCGAGGATGTTCGAGGTCGAGCCGACCACGCCGCGGCCGCTGCGCTGAGCATCGACGGCGAGGGCGAACATCTCGCCGGGCACCTCGAGGTGGGCTGTGTGGAAGGCCTCGGCGTGCTCTGTGCGCACCCGTGCCGCCACGTCCTCTCCGAAGAGGTGGTGCACGACGCAGATGCCGTGCTGGAAGGGATGGAAGCGGTCGAGCAGCGCGAGGATGGAGGCCCGGTCATGCGCGGGATGAAGCTCCCGGATGGCCTCGTCGGAGAGCTGCGCGAACTGGGCGAACATGGTCTGGAGGTTGGCCCCCATGTAGGAATCGGGGCCGTAGAAGACCTCGACCTCGGGAACCTGGGCCGCCGCCTGCAGGATGGTCTTCACCACGTTCGACGACGTGCAGGTGATGGTCGGGACGGTGTGGTGGGCCCGCGCCTTGGTGAGCAGGCTGGTGTTGATGTAGACGACGTGCAGGGCGTTGTCGGCCGCGGCGGCCCGTTGCAGGAAGGCGTCGTAGGCTGGGGCATCGGCAGACTCCGCGAGGGAGCAGCCGATGGCCTCCGCGGCGACGCGGTAGACCTCGACGTCCTCGTGGCCCGCGGCGTCGAGGATGGCGCGCACGTTCTCGGACATGAAGTCGACGCCGAGGACCACGATCGTGGTCATGCCCGCCTCGGCCATCTTCACGGCGACGTCGGCCATCTTCAGGGAGTCGGCGATGTGCACCTGGGAGTGGGTCATCGACGACAGGACACCCTGCAGCTCCACGTCCATGTAGAAGTGGGCGACGATGCCGATGTTCTTGTCGCGGCACAGGGCATCCAGCTCGGCCACGGAGCGTGCATCGGGCTTGAGGTAGGCGGCCTGTGACTCGGCGAAGGCACCGTGTGGGACCAGTGCGTCGCGGTGGATGACCAGGCGGGGGAAGGTGTCCATGGAGCCTCCGAGCGGCGGCACCTAACGCGGCTCCTCGCCGCGGTCGGTCACGGCACGTCGCACGTCGACAGGGGGCGCGAGCGGAGGCAGTCCCAGACCCCAGTGGGCCTCCAGGGCATTCAGCAGGGCGGTGGCCCGACCGGCGAGCGATGGCCCGACCGGCGTGTGCTCGGCCACGAAGCGGGCACCCGCGTAGGTGCCGGCGACAGCAGGGCCGACGAAGGCCTTGGCGTGCGGCTCCTCGCCCTCTCGCGCCAGGCGCCAGGCGCCGTCGTGCACGAAGTGGGCGTCATCGGAGCCCTCTCGCTGCTGCGCGGTCGTCACGCCGATGCGGCCGGCCCGGCTGCAGTCGGCGGCGTCGAGGAGCAGCACCTCGAGTGCCCTCGGGCGCCAGTCGAGATCCTCTCCCTCGACCAGGGCGAGGTTGAGGAGCATCAGCGGCAGGTCAGGGAGCGCATTGGCGACCTCGCCCAGCGCCGCGCCAAAGCGCGGGTTGAGCTCCGTGGGGACGAAGCCCTCCTCGGAGAGGATGCCGTCGATGGTGAAGGCCCCACGGTAGCCGAGGGTGTCGCGAAGGTGCGCGCCGACGGTCTGTGCGAGGGCTCGCATCGCTCCCCGGTCGGCCCGCGGTGGGTCCCAGAAGGTGCCGGCGGCGGCGTACACGAGCCCAGGGCGGTCCGTGCGGCGGGAGACGAGCATCTCGCAGGGTCGCAGGGCGATCACGTGATCGGGAAAGACGATGCCGTGGATGGAGCAGGGGATCCCCTCCAGGAAGGGCATCACGCGCACCCGGTCGCAGTGCTGCGAGAGAAAGTCCGCTGCGTCCGTGGCGTCTTCGCGATCTCGCACCCAGCGGAGGCGTGAGGCTCCGCCGTGCCAGCCGTCCCGGTTGTCGCCTGCCCAGATGGTCCCCAGGCCACGGTCCAGATCGGTGTGGGCTCCGAGGAGCAGGCTGCGGTCGATGGGGACGACCCGGTGGGGGGCGCGAGGGACGTCGAGCACCTCCCAGAGGCGCTCGACGGCGATCTTGTCCTCGAGGGCCATCCACGTCGGTCGTCGGGCGCCATACTTTCGCCGGCCTGCCACCGGCCGTCCGTCATCGAAGATCGTCCCGATGGAGCGGGCCTCTCCGCGGGGATCCCAGGCGTCGACGTCGGCGCGGATCTCTGGCGGAACGGCGGCGAGGGCATCCAGTGCGCGGTGGATGCCGGTCATCATCTCCTCGCCAGCCAGACCGAGGACGTGCTGTCGGGGAGCGTGCTCCGGTGCAGGGCCCGGACCCGTGCCCGGCGATGCGGAGACCACGAAGCAGGGGCGAGCACCCAGCTCGCAGAGCGTGCGCGTCGTCGCTCTCGCCGCCGCGAGAACGGGGAAGCCGATCAGCCAGCTGCGGTCGCTGAAGTTGAGGCGCAGGAGGTCGCGGTAGTGCTCGACTGTGGGCACGAGACGCTGCTCCGGCTCAGGAAGTGGCGTTGAGCGCCTGCCGCGCTGCGGCTCCGCGGTCGGTGTCTGTGTCGGCAAGCCTGCGGAGGGCTGCCAGTGTGTCCTCGGGGAGTGTGGCGGTCTCCGTCAGGACCGCGGGCAGCCACTCGCGAAGCTCGTCGGCTGTGCCGTGCTCGAGGAGGATGGGGAGCTCGAGATCGGTCCGACCTGCCCGTCGCATGTGGGCGAGCAGGGTGTCGCGGTTCTGTGCATTGGAGGCATCCACGACGGAGGCGGCGGCGGCGAGGACGGCATCCTCGACAGCCCCGTCGCTTCCGGGGTCGGGCGTGAGCAGGAGTCCCACGTCGTGTGAGGTCAGTGCACCGAGCACGAGTGGCCCGAGTACGCTCTCGCCGAGGGCCGTGGCAAGGCGGCAGCCCTCGGCGATCGCTGCGCCCTCGGGGAGGGAGATCAAGGCTGCGGCGAGGCCGATCAGCTCGGGACGACGGAGCCCGCGAACCTGCAGCAGCCAGGTCGCCGGACCGACACCGTCTTCGATCGTGGAGCCACCCCTTGCCGCGTCGCGCCGCACCAGCTGCGCGAGCGCGGCCGCCGAGGCGACCTCTTCTCCGGCGATGGTGACGGGGAAGGGCACTACTTCGCCGCTCTGGCGGGGGAAGCCCACGGGCGTCGCGTGGCGGGATCGACGGCCTTCAGGGCGCGCTTCCAGTCGGCAAAGCGTCCCCCCGCCTGCCAGGCGGCAAAGGCGGCCTCACCCACCTCGGGACCGCCCTGAGACAGCTCGTACTCGACCCAGGCCCAGCGTGCAGAGACGGGTCGAACCTCGGCTGCACCACGGAGGCCGCGCTGCAGACGCTTCATGCGACGCTCGACCACCTTGATGCCTGCGAAGGGCTGGCCGTCGAGGGGCGTGTTCCGCTTCGCGACGAAGGGCGCGACGCCGAGCGCCACCCGGGCGCGTCCCGAGGCGCGTCGGAGCTCGCGCGTGAAGGCGACCAGCTCGTCGATGTCCTCGTCCGTCTCGTCGGGTACGCCGATCATCATGTACACCTTGAAGACAGCGTAGCCGAGGTCGCCGGCCTGGGCGGCACAGCGGGCGAGGTAGTCCTCGGAGGTCTTCTTCTGCAGTGTGGCGCGGAGGCGCTCGCTCGCCCCGTCCGAGGCGACCGTGAGAGTGCGGGCACCGCTCTGTCGAAGCAGTCGGGCGATGTCGGTCTTCCGAGCGACGCGATCGGCGCGCAGGGACGAGAGGCTCACCTGTCGGCCGCTGTCCACCAAGGTCTGCAGGAGGGGCACCAGCTTGGGATGGTCGCTGATCGCCGCGCCGACCAGCCCGACCTTGTGGGCTTCGTCCGGCACCAGCGAGAGGATGCGGTCAGGCTCGACGAGACGCATGCCCCCGTTGGTCGTCCGCCGCATCACGCAGAAGGTGCACTGGCGATGGCACCCCCGCTCTCCCTCGAGGAGGAACATGCTGGACAGCTCGGCGTCGGGGGCAAGCCAGGCCGAGCGCGCCGGCAGCAGGCGGTCGCTCGCCTTGGCAATGGGCGGCAGCGCCGTGCCGTGACGCTCGGGGATGTAGGCCCCTGGATAGAGCTCGAGGTGGTCCAGCCAGCGCTCTCGGGTGTCGCTGTCGAAGAAGTCACGCAGGGCTGGGGGGGCCGTCTCTTCGGCCTCGCCGAGCAGCATCGCGTCGACGAAGGGAGCCGCTGCGAGGGGGCTCGCCATGCTGATGGGTCCGCCGAGGAGGACGATGGGATCGCCAGGGCCTCGGTCTTCGCGGCGCGGCGGAATGCCGGCGAGGTCGAGCAGCTCGATCAGGCCGGCGATCTCGAGCTCGTAGGCCAGCGAGACGGCGATGATAGGAAACCGGTTCAGGGGGGTCTGGGTCTCGCAGGACAAGGGCGCCATGCGGGCCGCACGCCAGGCCTCGGGTGCATCGGGCAGGAAGACGCGCTCGGCGGCGATGCCCTCTTGTCGGACCAGCGTCGTGATCCACTGGAAGCCGAGCGAGGACATGCCCGCGCGGTAGGGCGAGGGGTAGGCCATGGCGACCCTCCGCCCTGTCTGGACGAAGGGTGGGCCGGTCTCCCGTGAGACGCGGTCTCGGAGTTGCTGGACGAGCGCGCGCGACATGGGGCCGGAATAGCACGGCGACGTGGCGTCGCGTCGTGCGCAGCCTCAGACAGGACGCCCGACAGGTCACGGGTGGGGGCATGGCGAAGACTTGCCATGCCCATGCCGTGCGATGTTGCTCCCTTTAGGGCGAGGCGTCAGCTGGACTTCAGGGGGTGGTCAGGACCGCACGGTAGGTTCGGACCATCGGTGGTGGGCACGCTCTGCGCGCGCGCATTGGTTTTGTGAAGCAGTTGTTTTTCAGCACCTCTGCGCATGAGGCACCTGGGGGGGTGTCGTGACTGTTCGGTTTGTGCCCACTGCCGACTGTCTTTTCGGCGAGCGCACGGGTACGGTGGTGTTCTGCACCAGGTTGGGTAGGGCCGATGGACGAGACCGAGGAGCTCCGTCGCGAGCTGGCGGCACTTCGGGATGAGCTGCGGCGTGGGCGGCGCCGAGCGGTCGTGGCCGTCGCGCTGGTCGGGCTCGGCTTGCTCTTGGCGGGAGCGCGGCCGAGTGGTGGGGCGCTGAGGGCCGAGCGGGTCGAGGTGACGGACGATGCGGGCGGGCGGCTGGTGCTTCAGGCGCGTCGCGGCAACCCGGAGGTCCTGATGACCGATGCCGCTGGAGCATCCCTTCGCCTGGGGATCGACCGTGGGCGGCCGCAGCTGACGCTCGTGGCACCCGGCGGGAGCGTGCAGACGCTCGAGGTGGAGGTCGAGGACGAATCACCATCGTCCGAGCCAGCCCCCGTGCCGGCTCCGGCGGCTGCCGCGCCGGTCCCAGAGCCGCACGATCCGCGCTCCTCGATCGAGGTCCGCCTCCCTGCAGGACAGCCGTTCTCTGCGATCGAGGTGAGGTGTGCGTCTGGCTTCAGACAGAGGGCACCGATCTCGGACGGCATCGGCGTCCTGCCCGGTGTGCCGCCGGGAGAGACGTGCAGGGTGCATCTGCTCGGCGGAACGCCGCACACCTTCAAGGCCGCGTCCGGCCAGGTCGTCGAGTGTCGAGACATTGACGGCGTCCTGGCCTGCTCACCCCGCTGACCGACTCGCCCCTACGAGCGTCGCCGAAGCTCCGCGAGCACGAGCGAGAGGCGATGCTCTCCGGGCGGAGCGTCGAGCTCGAGGAAGTCCCAGGCATTCGGGGCGCTGCGCATGTCCTGGCCATCGAGCAGCAGGGTGTCGTCATCCCACGACACGATGGCGACATCGTCGATAGTGAGCATTCCCTCAACGCGCTCGCGAGGTGGCTCGTGGCTCACGAACAGGCGCAGCGCACGTGGGTTCGTCTTGGGTGCATCCATGTCGATGAGGTCAGCGGGCATCTGTAGCGGCACGACGGTGCG
>PKDJ01000201.1 GCA_002862545.1 Pseudomonadota bacterium | reverse complement strand
GTCGGCCGTGAGCAGCAGCAAGGGAACGCCCGCTTGATCGGCCTCCATGACGGCGGGTGCGAGGTTGCCGACGGCCGTGCCGGAGGTGGTGACCACCACGGCCGGGCGGCCGGTCGCTCGCGCTACCCCGACGGCGTGAAAGGCAGCGGCACGCTCGTCGACGAAGGTGACCCACGGGACTCGGGAGGTCGGCGCTCCGAGAGCCATCGAGAGGGGAGCACAGCGTGCGCCGGGAGCCAGGCAGACCAGGGGTGTCTGCAGTCGGGCAAGCTCCTCGACCAGCACCCTTCCGACCCAGACGTTCCGGGCGGCGGTCGTCGTCACTGCCTCACCGCGAGGCTCTTCAGCTCGGTCTCGTCCCACTCGGCCTGCGCCTTCGAGCCCTCGACGAGCCCTGCCCCAGCGTAGGCGATCCGGGTGTCCCCTCTCCAGAGTCCGCAGCGGAGCGCGACGGCGAGGGTGCTGCGGCCCTCGTCGACGAGCCCTACGGGACCGGCGTACCACCCGCGGTCGAAGGGCTCGTGGGCGCGCAAGAACGAGAGGGCTGCCTCGGAGGGCGCGCCAGCAACGGCGGGCGTCGGGTGAAGCTGACCTGCGAGGTGAGCGTCGCTCACGGCGGGCTTCAGCTCGCCGCGGAAGGCGACGAGGCGGTGCACCAGACCACCCGCCACCGCTAGCTGTAGCTCGGAGTGCTCGATGGTCATGCAGAGGGGCGCGAGAGCCGCCGACACCGCCTCGACCACGAGGCCGTGCTCCCGCGCGTCTTTCTCGCTGGCCAGCAGGCGCTGTCGCCCGAGGTGCGTGTCGACGTCGGTGCCGGCGAGGGCCTCGCTCGTCACCTCGTGACCGCGCCGCTCGAAGAGCAGCTCGGGCGTGCTGCCGGCGAACGCGACGCCGGGGACGGGCTCGTAGAGAAACGCCATGTCGCGTGCGCCGCGTGGCCGGGCCAGCCAGCCGAGGGCATCGGTCTCGGCCTGCTCGACGATAGAGCGCGCGAGCACCACCTTCTCGAGCGTGCCGCGGGCGATCGAATCTGCCGCAGCATCCACCATGCGCTCCCAGCGTGACCGATCGGGGTGGGCCCCGAGTGGCGGTGGCTCTGGCAGGGGTCCGGGAGCGTGTCCGTTGGTGGTCGAGCGCGCCGCGAGCCCAGGCACCTCGAGGGTCTCTCGTGGTCGCCAGGCGCAGGCTGCGCCGAAGGGTCGCCACCAGGGCGCTCGCTCCGATGCAGGGTCGAAGCAGCCGCCGACGAACCAGGAGCCCCCCCGCCGCTGCACTGCGTCGAGGACCTCCGCGATCGACGCCCCGTCGATGCGCTCGTCGATGCCGGCGCCGAGCAAGCCGGTTCCGTCGCGTCGCACAAAGCCGAAGCGTGCCTCGCCTGCGTGGGCGTCGAGCCAGCGCCATGCGGTGCTCATGGGCGTCCCCCGACGCCTGTGGGGGGCGTGGGCGTGCTACTCCGGGGTCCGTCGGGCGCGAGGAGCGGGCGCATGAGTTGCTCCATTACTTGGAGCGTGGGGCGTCGCATACGGTTCGGCAAGTGAATCCGAGAGGGAATGGCGTCAGATTAACGCGCGCGCTCTGCCTCTCGTCGTGGCCACGCATGATGCTGGGGCCAACGGTCAAGCGACGACATCACCGGGGGCTGTGAGGACGGCTCTGTTCGGCAAGAAAGCGCTGCACGGCACCGGCGACAGGGTCGAGTGCCTCGAGGTGCGTGCAGTGGCCTGCTCCGGGGACGCGCGTGTGCTGCCCTCGGGGGAGGAGCGCGACCGCACGCTCCGCGATGCGGGTGTACTTCCGGTCCTCGTCTCCGGTCAGCCACAGCGTCGGCAGGTCGAGGTCCGCGAGGTCGTCCCAGACGGGCAGCACCGAGCCCTGGCCCATGCCTCGGAGCGAGCCTGCAAGGCCGCGGGGGCGATTGGCCAGGCGACGCTCTCGCATCGGCCGACGGATGGCCTCGGGGATCTGCGCTTGGGAGCGGATGATGGGCTGCCTCGACCAGTGCTCGGTGAACCACGCCGTGCCGTGCGCCTCGATCTGGTCCGCCAGAGCGTGGTCCCGCGAGGCTCGCGCTCGGCGCTCCTCGGCGCGCTCGAGGCCGGGGGAGGTGCTGATCAGGACGAGCCCGACGACGCGCTCCCCGAGGTGTCGGGCGAGACGCAGGGCCACGCGGCCGCCCATGGAGTAGCCCATCACGATGCAGGGCTCGGTCGAGTCGCACCAGCCTGCGGCCTGCTGGACGACGGCGTCCATGCCATAGGCGGCGGCGCTCTCCGGGGCGGGTGAGTCGCCGTGACCCAGGAGGTCTGGAGCGATCACGCGGTGCGCGAGCCGGCGGGCGAGGGGGGCCCAGTCCGCGCCCGAGCCGGAGAAGCCATGCAGAGCGAGGATGCTGGGGCCGACGTGCGACTCGCCCCAGACCCAGGCGCTGTGGACTCCGCCTGCCAGCTCGCGGCGCTGCTGTCTCATTGGGGCTCGGCGACGTGCGCTGGGGAGGCACCCGGTGCGAGGTCGTCGAGGGGGCGTCCGCGCTCGGGGGACGGTGCAGCCCGGACGAGCTGGCCGCAGGACATCCACAGAGGGTGCAGGGGAGAGTGCATGGGAGGAGTCTATCGCCCTTCACTCGCCATGGGCCCGGGGCTCGTCCGCCGAGCCGTCGCGACTCCACGCTGGCTCCACCCCCTTCGGGGCTGGCGCGCCAAGCTCTAGCCAGCAACACCCTGGAGTCGTCATGTTCGCTCTGTTCCTGTCCCTCCCGCTGGCGCTCGCTCACGCTCACCCGCACCTTGACTGCCCCGAGGGGGCCCCGGCGGAGGAGGCCGCCTCCATCACCGTTGTCCTGGCGGCGGATCTGCCCGTCACGGGGATCGAGGTCGCCTGCCCCGAAGGGTTTGTCGGTGAGGCCACCTTCGAGCACGGCGTCGCCCGGGTCGCGCCGATGCCACGGCAGAGCTGCCAGCTGACGATCATGGGAGATGTCACGGAGGTCCTGGAGGTGGTGCCCGACGAGAAGCTGCTCTGCACCGGGCACACCGACCTTCGCTGTGTCAGTGTCGCCCGCACCCTGAGCGACCTCGGAGAGGAGGTCCCCGTGCGACCAGGAGGCCTGAGCATCGCCATCGACAGCGTGCTGCCCTACTCCAGCGTCGAGGTCAGCTGCCTCGGCGGCTACCGTCAGCGCGTGACGCTGCAGGACGGCGAGGCCGAGCTCTCCGACCTGCCCGCCGCGACCTGTCGGGCCACGCTGAAGGGCGGCACACCGCGCTCGGTTCCCGTGACGGGGGGCATGTCCGTCCAGTGTCAGACGCGGAACGACGAGCTCGTCTGCCAGCCGCGCTGAGGCGTCAGAGTGCGAGCTCGGTGATGTCTTGGACGACCAGGAAGCGCCAGTTCGCCTCGGCGGACGGCAGCGCGCTGTAGGCGAGCAGGAGCGCGTCGCCGCGTCGAACCAGGGCAGGCTCGCTGCACGCGATGTAGGGAGAGGGGACCTCCACCGTCTTCTGCCCGTCGATGCGGGTCAGGTAGATCCGGTCTTGCTTCGGCGGATCGGGATGAGACCAGGCCACCCAGAGACCGTCGGGGGACATGGCGGGCCGCGCCCGGAGGGGGAGCTCGACCTTGGGAACGACCGTCCGAGGAGTGCCGCCTGCCGCATCGACCGATGCGATCGACCAGCCCCCGTCACTCCGGTCGAAGAACACGACCTGTGCCCCGCCTGCCGCCCAGAGCGGCCGGGTCTGGTCATCCTCGGCCTCGACGAGCGGAGTCTCGGCCATCCGGAGGGGGTCCATCGTGTAGAGGTCGCCCACCTCACCGAGCTTGCGTCCGTACAGGAGGGTTTTTCCGTCGGCGGAGAACATCGGGAAGGTCTCCGTGCCGGGGGTGGACCGCAGCGGCGTGATGGTGCCCTTGTCCATGGCGCGGACGCGCAGATCACCCTGACCGGTCTCGCCCGAGATGAAGACGAGCTTGCTGCCGTCCGACGAGAACATGGGAAAGGTCTGTGCGCCGGGCTGCTCAGCGCGAGACATCAGCTCTTCCGACTCGGAGAAGCCTGGCTGGAAGAAGCGGATGCGGTACTCGCCGGAGCCCGCCTCGAAGGCGATGACCCCGTCTGGATGCCACGCGGCACCGAGGGCCATGGTGCCCTTGCCGAAGGCGGTCTGTCCCGGCACGGGGACCCGCCTCGGCTGGCCACTGGCGTGGTCCCAGAGCCACAGCTCGAGGCGTCCGCCGTAGTCGTTGGTCTCGAAGGCGACGAAGCGACCATCGGCCGAGAAGACCGGGTTCAGGGCGTGCCCGTCACTGTCGACCGAGGAGGTCTGCGGAGTGGGGAGTGCGAGCGCGACGGCGGCGAGCAGAGCGAGCATGAGGCCTCCGCGACAGACGATACAGCAAGGCAGAGCGCCAGCGTCACGCGAAGGTGGCGCTCGAGGTGCTGCGCGTCATCGCCCGAGGAGCGAGACGGTCTCGCTTCAGTCCTGCTGGGCGATGCAGGCGAAGGCGGCGTGGAGCTTCTTGGACTTGCCCTTCGCCATCGAGGTCGGGCCGCCACCACTGCCGATGTCGATGCGCACGGCATCGATGGGAGAGGCAGCGAGGGCGACGACCTGCTCGGGGGTGACGACGAAGACGGGCTCGTAGAAGGTCAGGGTGCCGGTCTCGTTCGTGCGCTCGACCGCCTCGACGCGCTCGGCGACCGCCAGCTGCACATCGGAGCCGTCCTCGAGCTTTGCGGCCATCGTCCAGCCGGCCTGCAGCGGCGGCCCGTGACCCTCCCGGTAGAAGGTGGTCGAGTAGAAGGTGGAGCCTTGCTGGTGGACCACCGTCCCATCCCCGACGTTGAACGCCAGCTGCCCATGCTTCGCGGCCTTGGCGACAGCCTTCTCGCAGGCATCGGCTGCGTGGGCTCCGCCAGCGAGCACCAGTCCGAGCATCACGAACACTTCGACCTCCATGACCTGCCCTGTGGCTCGACCCCGTCGGTCGTTAACGTCGGGTCGGTGCTCGGATGTCCGGAGCGTGTCATTCGTGACGCCGAATCAGGGCTCGCAGGGGATGGGCAGGACCCCTGGAACGGCGTCGACGAAGTCTGCCTCCTCGACATGACTCTGGAGCGACATGGGGTCGGTGACCGCTCGCTCCAGGAAGGCCGCGAGGGTCGAGCCGGCGACCTCCCGCGTCATCATGTCGTCGCGGGTGGAGATCACGTGGACGCTCGTGGACGACTCGCTGCCCAGGAACCAGTGCACTCCGCCCAGGTCGCGGGTGTCGCAGTACATCTGGCGCAGGGCGTTGATGAAGCTGGCATCGTCGGCGAAGAAGGCGTCGCCGGCCTGGGTGCTGTCCAGCTGGTTGCTGAGCATCAGGATGTTCTGTTCAGGCTGCTGGAGGCGCGGCGAGAGGGCGTTCACCAGCACCTCGCCGCCCGAGCAGGGGCCCTCGAAGCAGTAGGCCGGCAGCAGGTTCTGCATGCCCCAGGCCGGGATCTTGAGGGCTCCGAGGCTGCCGACGCCGAGCAGCTCCCCGTTGTCGACGGCAAGTCCCCCGTCCGGGAAGGCGACGGTGTTGGGCCAGAGCAGGTCGTCCAGGAACCAGTGGTAGTTGTACAGGGTGCCGTAGGAGCCCGCGCTGAACCCCCCAAAGAGCGCGGTGACGTTGTCGGGGCGGTAGCCCTCCCCGCCCTCTGCATCGAGCTCCCGCCACAGCCAGTCGCGGGTCATCTGCACGGCTGCGCGGAGGTTGATGGCTCCGTAGCGCGGGATCTGCAGCCCACCGCCGAGGTCCTCGACCACGCCGCCACCCGCGAACACGTCCTGGTTGCAGTACGGCAGGTAGAGCATCGTCCAGTCGGTGAAGGGAGAGACCGTGGGGTCGGCCGAGGCGATGCCGACCGGGAACGGGTAGTCCTCGATGTCTCGCGCGCGCAGCAGGCCGGGCACGAGGGCGGTCACGGCGGCGCAGTCCACGTCGAAGAGACAGACGCCACCCGCCTGGAGGGTGACCACGACGTTGTCGAGCGGCGCTCCCTCGGCCGCGGGCCGAATCCAGAAGGCGTACTCCGAGCCGTCGCCGCACTGGGTGCCCCACTTGTCGCCGTCGACGACCACCTCGGTCCACTCCCCACGAGGGATCTCGCCGATGTCGGCGTTGGACGGACCACAAGAGAGCGGGATGTCGACCTCGCCGAAGGCGGTGGCGGTGGCGCAGTCGGCCTGCTGGGCGGCCCGCTCGGCAAAGGTGGCTGCGTCGACCGCGATGCGGCTTGGCAGGTCGGGACAGGCGGCGGCGATGCGCTCCTCGGCTCGCGCCGCGAGGCTCGCCCGGATCGAGGCGAGGCCTGACCGCGCGCAGTCGTCCTCGATGCAGCTCCGGAGGGTCGACATCGAGTCGGCGAGCAGCTCCACCCCGATGTCGTGGACGGGGCCCACGCAGTCCGCGCTCTCCGCAGCGACGCCGTGGGGACCTCCCCAGGCGCGCCAGGCCAGGCCAGCAGCCTCCGAGGCGCAGGCGCTCCGCAGGCGCTCCTCGACGGCCGCCTCGCCCAGGCCTGCGAGCTCCCCGTCGACACAGTGGGGCTCGACGGCGTCGAGGACGGCGACGAGAGCGGGGTCGTCTGCAGGGCAGGACTGGCCGTTGGTCCGGTAGCACTCGCCATGGCGCGTGCTCGCGTCGACGATGCAGCGCTCCAGGGCCTCGGAGGCCCGGCTGGTGCAGGGGCGCTCCTCGAGGGGGGAGCCATGGGGACATCCCGCCAGGATGAGCATCAGGGTCAGGAAACGCATGAGTGGACTCCGCTGCAGCCAGGTAGCGCAGTGGCGCAGTCCGAGGCCATGGCTGGCGCGTCCACGCGGCCTCTGCCGCGCCTGCTGAGAGGTAGAAGGGAGGCCGGGTGTCGGTGCGCCTCGGCTGCACGAGGATAGGGGGGCGGATGCTCACCTTTGTCGCCACCACCACACGCGGAGCCGAGCCTGTCCTCGCGGACGAGCTGCGGGCACTCGGTATGAACGCCGTCGACGAGGATCGGGGTGCAGTGCGCTTCAAGGGCGAGCTGGAGGCCGGCTACCGTGCCTGCCTCTGGCTGCGCTCCGCGAGTCGCGTGCTCCTCGTCCTCGACAAGTTCGACGCGCGCACCTCGCAGGCGCTCTACGAAGGCTGCCTCCGGATCGACTGGACAGATCACGTCGGTCGAGACTCGACCATCGCGGTGGACTTCACCGGCACCTCGGCGGCTGTCCGCAACAGCCACTTCGGCGCGCTGCGGGTGAAGGATGCCGTGGTCGATCGCATCCGCGACTCTGCAGGCTGGCGGCCGCACGTGGACGTCAAGCGAGCGGATGTTCGCATCAACGCCCACCTTCGCGGAGACTTCGCGACGCTCGCCATCGATCTGTCCGGCCGCCCGCTGCACCAGCGAGACTACCGGCGAGACGGTGGACCGGCGCCCCTGAAGGAGACGCTGGCCGCGGCCATGCTCGGCATGGCAGGCTGGCCCGGTGAGGACCCTGGAGCGAGGCCCTTTGCCGACCCCTTCTGCGGGAGCGGCACGCTGCTCGTCGAGGCCACCCTCGCGGCGCTCGATCGGGCGCCTGGACGCCTGCGCCGCCGCTGGGGTTTTCAGGGGTGGCGACCTCACCAGCCGCAGCTGTGGGACGACCTGCTGGCCGAGGCCGATGCGCGTGCCGATGCAGCCAGCATCCGTCCGGTCGTCGCATACGGCTCCGACATCGACGCCGACCAGCTCGACCGGGCGCGGGCGTGCGCCGAGCGAGCTGGAGTCGCCAAGCACATCCGGCTGCAGCGCCAGCCGATGACCTCGGCGAGCGCGCCGGCCGGCAGCGCGGGCCTCCTCGTCACCAACCCGCCGTACGGAGAGCGCCTCGGAGAGCACGCGGAGCTGAGGCCTCTGTACCGCGACCTCGGCAACACGCTGCGGCGCCAGTGGCTGGGGTGGGATGCCTGGGTGCTCACGGCTGCACCGTCGCTGGCGAAGGCCGTCGGGCTCCGGGCGAGCAAGAGAATCCCGGTCTTCAACGGCCCGATGGAGTGCCGGTTGCTGAACTACCCCATCTCCGCGGCCGCACCGGAGGGCCGCGGACCGAGCTGGCGCGAGTGAGTCGAGTGTAAGGCGCGCGGAGGCGCTTGGGTGGTAGCGTTCGGGCTCACGGAGACCGTACATGCGGACCCACGCTTGGCTAGCGCTGCTCGCGCTTGCGTGCGGTGGCGACGAGTCCAACCGGAGCTCGGGAAGCCCCGCGTCCACCGATGAGCCCCCCAGCGCCTCGACCGGGGATGACCCTGGCGGGAGCACGCCGTCCACCGTCACGGACAGCACCGCTACGACACCCGCGCCAGAAGACTGCGTCGACGACGCCACCTTCTTCGAGCGGGAGGTGCACGCGAAGGTCCTCACGCCCGTGTGCTCCAACTGCCACACGCGCGATGGCCTGGCGCGCAACAGCGCCTTCGTGCTCGAGCCGACGGCGCGCCCTGATCGGCTCGAGGTCGACTGGGAGACCGTCGAAGGGCTGGCGGCCATCGATGTGGACGGCCTGTCTCTCCTGATCGCCAAGCCCACGGGCATCACCTCTCACGGCGGCGGGCGAGTGATCGACGAGGGTGGTCCCGAGGCGCTGATCCTCGAGGGCTTCCTGGAGCGGCTCGACGCGCCGGTCGAGGACTGCCCCGGTGAGGGCGTGGCCTACGGTGACGGGCTCGAGCTGCTCACGCCGAACGAGACCCTCCGCAAGGCGGCCATCCTTCTCGTTGGGCGTCTTCCGACACCGACCGAGGTGGCGCGAGTCGACGACGGAGGGGAGGAGGCGCTGCGCGAGGTCGTGCGTGCGATGACCGACGAGGAAGCCTTCGTCGCCAGAGCACAGGAGTGGTTCAACGACCTCGTCCTCACCGACCGCTACATGGACAACACCGAGGCGGTGGACCTCCTCGACGAGGAGCAGTTCCCGGGCACGTACTGGTTCGAGGAGCTGGACGACGACCGCTACGAGACGCTGGCGAACACCGCCATCGCCCGCGAGCCGATGGAGCTGCTCGGTCACATCCTTCGGTCAGACAGCTCCTATGCCGAGATCTTGACGGCGGACTACACCGTGGTCAACGCCTTCAGCGCGGCCTCCTACGGGGTGGCACGGCCCTTCCCCGTGCTCGACGAGCTCGAGTCGCTCGCGTTCGAGCCTGCCACCATCGAGGGCATCCCGCACTCCGGCATCCTGACCATGCCGGTGTACCTCAACCGCTATCCCTCGACGGCCACCAACCGGAACCGGCACCGTACCTGGGCCTTCATGAGGCAGTTCCTGGCGACCGACCTTCTCTTGTTTGCAGAGAGGCCCGTCGATTCGTCGCTCTCGGACATGCACAACCCCACGCTGAACGACCCGCAGTGCACGGTCTGCCACGCCGTGATGGACCCCATCGCGGGAACCTTCCAGAACTGGAACGACGCGGGAGAGCGTGAGCTGCCCGACGGCGGCTGGTTCCCCGAGATGGCCGTGCCGGGCTTCGGAGGCGTGGCGCTGCCGGCCGACGAGCGCGGGGCTGCGCTCGCGTGGATGGCCCAGCAGGCGGTCGACGATGGCCGCTTCGCGATCGGTGCGGTGAACTTCGCCTTCGAGGCGGTCACGGGCATCGAGCCGATCGACGGACTCGCCGTCAAGGGTGATCCGACCCTCGCCGAGGCCTATGCGGCACAGCAGGCTTGGGTGGGCGAGCAGGCCGAGGCCTTCCGGCTCTCCGGTCACGACCTCGAGGCCCTCGTGGTCGAGACGGTGCTCTCTCGGTACTTCCGGGCCGTCGGAGATGTAGGCGCGACAGTCGGCGACCTCGAGCTGGCCGGCACGGCGAAGCTGCTGACGCCGGAGGAGCTCGACCGCAAGATCCGAGCCGTGACGGGGTTTGTCTGGGCCGAGTCCAGCGGCACGCCGTACCTGGAGAGCCGCTACAAGATGCTCTACGGCGGCATCGACAGCGACGGCGTCGTCGAGCGACTCACCGACCCGAACGGCATCATGGCGAACATCGGGCTGCGCATGGCCTCCGAGGTGGCCTGTGGTGCCGTGCCGGAAGACCTCGTGCTGCCGATGGCCCAGCGCCGCCTGCTGCCCTTCGTGGAGGCGACCTACGTGCCGGAGACGGTGGACGGCTTCGTGATCCCCGAGGCGGAGGAGGCGATTCGCGCCAACCTGGTGCACCTGCACGCGCGCATCGTGGGCGAGCACTACGCGCCGTCCGACCCCGAGATCGAGATCTCCTACGCGCTGTGGCGAGACACCTGGCTGGAGGGCCAGGCGCTGGTCGCCGAGGGCGCGCTCGCTGCCGAGCTTCCTGTCGAGTGTGTCGCGGACACCTTCGACGGCGAGAGTCTCCCCGAAGAGCTCGTCGTCGAGACCGACGGCAGCCACACCATTCGCGCCTGGATGGCCGTCACGGCCTACCTGCTCGCCGACCATCGCTTCTTGGTGGAGTGACCGATGAACCGACGCAGGCTTCTGCAGCTCGCCGGCGCCGCCGGCCTGACCGGTCTCTGGCCGCGTGCCGCTCGCGCGGGTGCGGCCCCCTACGAGGGCCCCTTCTACGTCCTCGTGCAGGCAGGCGGTGGCTGGGACACCACCATGCTGTGCGATCCGAAGGGGCAGGTCACCGAGGACGACATCGACCCCGTGAACCACTTCTTCGTCGACGAGATCGAGGAGGTTGGCCCCTTCCGGCTGGCGCCTGTCGGAATCTCGGCCTTCTTCGAGCGGTTCCGTGACGATCTGCTGGTCATCAACGGCATCGACTGCCAGACGGTGAGCCACGTCACCGGTGAGCGAAACACCTGGTCGGGGAGCCCCGACACCGGCATGCCGTCCTTCGGAGCCCTGGTGTCGGCGGCTGTGCGTCCTCGGCCCGCGCTGCCCTACCTGACCAACGGCGGCTACGACCACACGGCTGGACTGATCGCGCCCACGCGCCTCGCCGACACGGACGCCATCCGCGAGCTTGCGTGGCCCCACAGACTCGACGTCGACGACCCCGACAGCGCCTGGCTGGCAGGCAGTGGCGTCGACCGGCTCGCGCAGGCCCGTGCGGATCGCCTCGCGCGACTGCGGGGTGCGGCGAGCCTCCCACGGGTCGCCCGGTCCCACGACATGCTCGCCGAGGCTCGGGCATCCGACAACGAGCTGGCGCGGGTGGTCGACTACCTCCCTGACGCGCTCGACGGCTCCAACGCCCTGCTCCAGCAGGCGCAGGTCGCGATGGCCTGCTTCAAGGCGGGCGTCACCGTGGCTGCGAACTGCCACATCGGCGGCTTCGACACACACGGCGACCACGACGCCCTGCAGACCACAGCGCTCGTCGCGCTGATGGATGGTCTTGGTCACATCATGGATGAGGCCGAGCGGCAGGGCATCGCCGACCAGATCGTGTTGCTCGTCAGCTCGGAGTTCGGTCGCACGCCGTCCTACAACGACACCGACGGCAAGGATCACTGGTCGGTCACGAGCATGCTGGCCATGGGGCCGGGAATCCGCGGTGGGCGCGTGGTCGGTGCGACGACCGATGGCGTCGTGGCCGAGTCTGTCGACCCGGTGACCCTC
Organism: Pseudomonadota bacterium; assembly: GCA_002862545.1. Classification (GTDB taxonomy): domain Bacteria; phylum Myxococcota_A; class UBA796; order UBA796. The sequence continues at coordinate 818 of PKDJ01000201.1, read as the reverse complement.
GCGCTCGATCCCGATGGGGTGAACATCACGGCGGCCGACGTTCACGCCAGCCTCAGAGAGCTCACGGGCATCAGCGCCGACCCCGTGGCCGTGCCGTACCCCGTCGGTTCGCCGCTCCCGCTGTTCACATGAGGAGCGCCCTGCTGGCGCTCCTGGTCGCGTGTGGTGGAGCCGAGAAGCAGCGCGCATCCGACTCGGGCACGTCGTCGGAGTCGCCTTCCGCGACGTCCGAGTCCTCGACGGACACCACCCTGCCGACCACTCCCACGGGAGGCAGCACCCCGACCACGAGCACGACGCTGACCGACACCGCCGTGAGCGCCCTGTGTGGCAACGGCGTCCTCGATCCGGGCGAGGAGTGTGACGACGGCCCGGCCAATGCCGACGAGGCGGATGCCTGCCGCACCACCTGCCGGCTGCCGCGCTGCGGCGACGACATCGTCGACACGGGGGAGTCCTGCGATGACGGCAACATCGTCGGGGGCGACGGCTGCCTGCACACCTGCGAGCCGGAGGAGGGGCCCTTCGAGGTCGAGCCGAACGACACTTGGGTCGAGGCAACACCGGCTTCCGGTGCCCTGGCGGGGCATCTTGGGCCGCTCGATGTCGACTGCGCGTCGTTCGACGTCCCGGAGAATGGCCACGTCACGGCCGCGCTCACGGCAGATGGCTGTTCCTGGGCCTCCGCACTGTCCGTGTACAACCCGGAGGGGGTGAGGGTGGCGCATGCCCTCCCCGGGGTCGACGGCTGCACGGTCCTCGGTCCCGAGGAGGGTGCTCGCTACTTGGTCGAGGGGACGTACGCGCTCTGTGCAGAG
>PKDJ01000355.1 GCA_002862545.1 Pseudomonadota bacterium | reverse complement strand
GACAGCGGGCTCGAGCGGACGTCGGGGTTCCGGTGCACCGGATGCCGGGAGCACCAGTGCGCCGCCCGAGACCGGTGTGGTCGCGCACGCCGTGAGCGATGCGAGGCCGGTGACGAAGCGTCGGCGGTCCATGCGTCCTCCTTCAGCGAGGCCAGCTTAGCGCCCGCCGTGGCCACAGCGGGTGGACGGACCGTTCGCGGGTGTGATCGGCCGTCTGGACGCGCGTGCCCGTCGCCTCACTTGCGCTTCGCGAGTCCCTCGAGGCGGGCCACGAACTGGGCGGCGTCCTTGCCGAGGCCGTACTGCACGGCCACCCGGCGGCCGCTGCGGTCCATCAGGGCGAGCAGGGTCGTGTGGTCCATCTCGCCGTCGACGCGCCGCGAGAACTCGATGTCGAGCGCCTCGGCGATGGCCTTGGTCTGAGTTGGAGACGCGACCGACAGCGTGTGCCGCGAGGTGTCGAGGCCGTGGGCGACCGCCAGGGCATTCAGCTCCTTCGGACCGTCGTTCTCCGGGTCCATGCTCACCAGGAGCACGCGGAGCTCGGACCGCGCCTCCTCGGACAGCTTGTCCTCGAGCAGCTTGATGTCGTTGATGAGCATCGGACAGGCCGTCGGGCAGGTCGTGTAGATCATGCTCATCAGGGTCGGGTGTCCCTGGTGCACCGACAGGTCGTGCTGGGCACCGGCTTGGTTCACCAGGTCGGCCTGGAGTCGGAAGATCGACCCCTCGGGGTGGGCCTGAGTCTCGACCGGATCAGGCATGTCGGGGCCGCAGGCCGCGAGGGCGAGTGCGAGGAATGCGGCGGCGCGCATCGGAACTCCAGGCGTCACGAGAGCGGTAACCGGGCGCGGGCTCGGGTGGCCCTACTCCAGCGTCGCGGACGCGCGCCACAGGGCCGTGCCGCCCCGGTCGTCCTCGACGACGATGTAGATGCGACCGTCGATGGAGCGATCGTCGGGGGAGATCCACCGCATGGCGAGCTCGGACTGGCTCACCGCGACCTTGGGTGCATCGAACTCGCCCACCGTGGTGTAGGCAAAGCCGGTGGCCGGATCGCCGTTGGCATCGGTGATCTTGAACTCCAGATCGATGGCCTCGCTCGGCTCGAACGTGGGGAACCCAGTGAACTTTGGCACGATGCGCGGGTTCCAGTTCCGGTCCCGGGGCTCCTGGAGGAGCACCGGGAGGGTCTTCACGGCGAGGTGGGTGCCGTCGAAGGGCAGCTCGCGGAGGATGGCCTCGGGGTCGGCAAGGAGTCGCCCGAGATCGGCGTCCGGCTCCAGACCGGAGGCGCGGACGCGGTCCATGATGGGGCATGCACCCCGCTCGCAGACGAGGGTGTTCACCGAGGTGCGGACGCTCTCCGCATCGGTGTCGAGCTCGATGGTGGACAGTCCACGGAACATGAACGTGGCGTCCTCGTCGAGCACGTCGGTGACTCGGGCCCAGCTGCGCGCAGGCAGCAGCGACTCGAGGCAGCTGCCCTCCACGGGCAGGCACAGCCAGGCCATGACCTCGAGGTCGCGCTGCTGGGGGTCGGCCACGGTCACGGTGAGGCCGACGGACTCGCCGAGCAAGATCTCCGGAGGCTCGATCACGGTCGCGATGATCTGCACGTCGGTGATGACGCTGGCGTTGCCAAAGTCGAGTCCACAACCGAGCAGGGCGAGCAGGAGAACCACGCAGCGTCCTAACCTGCAACGAGACAGGCGCCGTGCGTCGGTGTACCGGTGAGTGTGGTCTCTCTGCTCGCCATCGCTGCCCTCGCGCACGGTCCACCGCCCCACGCGGTCGGCGTAGCGGCGGGTGATTCCGACGGCCCGGTCTTCGTCCGTCTGACCGAGGGGGGCGCGCAGCGGGCCGACGACGGCTGGGTCTTCGCCTGTCCCGCGCTCTGGGGGAGCGTCCCCGACCTGCCCTTCGGTCGTGCACCCGGGGCGACCGCTTGGCTCCACGGGGCCTTCGACCTGGTCCACCTGAGTCCAGAGGGGATCACAGAGGCCCAGGGCGTGCCCGAGCTCTCCGTGCTCGAGCTGGTGGACGTGGCGCGCGGCGTCGACACCTCCTGGGCTCTGCGGCGGCTCGATGCAGGGACCGAGCTGTGGCGGGTCGAGCCCGCGGAGCGGGTGTGGTCGGGCAGTGGTCGTGCGACCTCGCTCGTGGCCGAGGGCGACGCGGTGTTCGTCGCCGAGCTCGATGGCGACCGGCTCGACATCGTGGAGGTCTCCACGTCGGGCGACGAGCAGTCACGGACTCGCTGGGCCGAGGGGGTCGACTACACACCGGGGCTGCGGCACTCTGGGGGAGATCTCTTCCTCGCCGAGCGCCGGGTCGGTGATCACGCACTGCTCGGTCCCGATGGGTCGGTGGTGACGACCAGCGAAGACGAGATCCTCGGACCGGTGCAGGGCCTGGTGGTGCGGGACTTCCTGCTCCACCAGCTGGTCGACGGTGCGCTCGTCCGCACCACCGAGGACGCCTTCGTCAGCTGCCTCGAGGAGGTCGCTGGGACGGTCTATGCCTGCGTCTTTCCCGACCTGTACGCGGTGGACGTGGCCTCGGGCACCCTGGGCGAGGCCGTCTTTCGGATGGACGACCTCGTCGAGCCCCGGTGGGACCGCGTTCCCGAGGCCGTGATGATGGACTGCGATGTCGAGTGGCGCCGGATCGCCATCGATCTCGGTCGCGATCCAGGCCTGCCGGTGGACGATGACCCTGAGCCGGAGGAGTCCCCCGACGAGAGCGGCGGCTGCGGCGGTGGGCGTGCTGGCCTGTGGCTCCTGCCCCTTCTGGTGCTGCTGCGGCCTACTCGGGGATCGCCGGACGCACCTTGAAGACTCGCTCGCGGCGGATCGTCACCGTTCCGGCCTTCGCGCCCCGCGGCTTGCTGACGAACTTCGCCCGAGTGCCGGTGACCGAGGTCGTGCCGCCGTTGCGCTGCTTGCTGTGCCAGGCGGCGATCGCGGCAGCGGCCTCGACGACGGAGCGAGGTGGCTCGATGCCGTCGCGCACGAACAGCACCACGTGACTGCCAGGAGCCCCTCGGAGGTGGAACCACCAGTCCTCGTTTCGCGCGACCTTGATCGAGAGCTTGTCATTGTCCCGGGCCGTGCGCCCGGCCCAGGCGTGCCACTCCCCGTCGATCACGTACTTGTGGACGCCCGGGGGATGGGGAATGGTCTCGGGGTCGAACACGGTCCCTCCGCAGGGCGGCCCGGTATCGCCGCGGCCAGCGGACTGGCCAGTCGGTCAGCGGCGACGGCGCAGCCAGGGCAGCAGGAGCAGCAGGCCCCATGTGGAGGTCTGGGTGGTACTGCCGCAGCTGCAGGACGCGGTGTCGGGCGTCACCGATGGTGAGTCGTAGCGCGTGAGCTCACAGGTCAGGTCCAGCGGTGGACCCTCGCCCAGTGCCACGAGCAGCATCGTGGGCTCGGTGACGTCGAGCGCGGCGATGCCGTCGACATCGTCGCTGTGGGCACCCCGGGTGCCGTCCTGCTGCATCCCGACCAGCCGAGCGCGTCCGTCGCCGGCACAGCGGACCTCGAGTCCGCGCCCGTCTCCTGGAATCTCGACGTAGGCGGCGGTGTAGGGCGCGGCCTCGTGAGTGAGGGTGATCGGACCCTCGGTCCACTCCTCGACAGGCACCCCCACGTCGGCGATGCAGGGAAGGACCTGCGGATCGTAGTGCCCTCCGTCGTCGTCCGCGCAGGCGAAGGCATTCCAGGTGGCGTACTCGAGGAGCGCCTCGGTGAGAGGCAGGTCCCAGCGTCTCTGAGCCTCTGCGGCCAGCGCGGCCTCCCAGTCGTCCCCGTGCTCGGCCACGGCCTCCCAGAGCTCGGGAAGAGGCGCCTGGGAGGGCAGGTGCTCGGCCCAGAACTTGTGCGCGAGGAAGGCGGCGTATTCGTAGCGGCCGTCGAGATCGTCGATCGCGCGCTCGGGGTGTCCCAGGCGCTCGCCGTACAGCACGCCGAGGGCGAGCTCCAGCGCTGGGTCGAGGACGTGGGCGTACTGGGCGTGGGTGGCTGCGGCCTCGTGCATCCACGAGTGGGTGGTGCCGTAGCGGTACTCGATGCAGTGATGGAGCTCGTGCAGGGCGACGGATTCGGTGATGCGTCCCAGCGTGCCCAGTCCGCCGTCGACGCGCATGTAGCAGGAGTAGCCGTCAGTACCGGGCACCGCGTTGGCGTAGCCGTTGGCCTCGATGTCCACGATGTAGACGTCGATGCGGTCAGAGCCGCCGACACCCAGATCTCCGACCAGTGGGCGCCAGCCCTCGGCCTCGAAGCGCTCCTTGCCGAGAGCGAGGCCGTCGAGCACGGCATGCACGACCTCGGGCAGACCGTCGGGGGCGTCACCGCCGGCGGGCGCGTCGTCGCCCTCCCGAGTGAAGTGGATCTCGAAGGTGTCGTCGGCCGACACGACCGTCTCGACCGGACCGGAGAGCACGGGGCGCTCGGCCACGTCACGACCATCGAAGGCGAGGCAGGACCACCACAGCATGGGTCCGATCTATCCCAGCTGCGCCGGGCCTGGCTATGGGGGCTGCCGGGAGGGTGGATGGCCAGTCGGTTCGAGGCGCTGGAGCTGTTCGTCGCGGTGGTGGACCACGAGGGCTTCTCGGCGGCGGCACGGGCACTCGGGGTCTCCAAGTCCCACGTCTCCAAGCAGGTCACGGCCCTCGAAGACCGGCTCGGTGCTCGCCTGCTCAACCGCACCACCCGCCAGCAGACCCTCACCGACAGCGGGCGCACGCTCTACGACAGCGCCCGCCAGGTGCTGGCCGACCTCCAGGAGGCGGAGCAGGCCATCACCCAGCTCCAAGAGTGCCCGCGCGGCACCCTGCGGGTGAGCATGCCGATGTCCTTCGGGACGTCCTACCTGGCCGAGCCGATCGCCGACTTCATGGCGCAGTACCAGCGGCTCGCCGTGGAGGCCACGCTGGCGGATCGTCGAGTGAACCTGCTCGAGGAAGGCTACGATCTGGCCATCCGGATCGGGCGCCTCGACGACAGCAGCCTGATCGCGAGGAAGCTCGCGGCGTACCGCATGGTGGCGGTCGGCAGCCCCGCCTACTTCGCCGAGCACGGCCGCCCCGACACGCCCGCCGCCCTCGGAGCCCACCAGCTGCTGCTGTATGCCTACCAGCACGGTGGTCGGAGCTGGACCTTCCGCAACAGCCGTGGCGAGCAGGCCGTGAAGGTCGACGGGCGGCTGGTGGCGAACAACGGCGAGGTGCTCCTCGCGGCAGCCCGGCAGGGGCTCGGGCTGGTCTGGGTGCCCTCCTTCCTGGTGGCGGACGATCTTGCCGCGGGTGGCCTCGAGGAGGTCCTCTCCGAGCACAGCGTCAGTCGAGGAGTGTGGGCGGTCTACCCCCACAGCCGGCACGTCTCGGCGAAGGTCCGTCTGTTCGTGGACTTCCTGGTCGCCTGCTTCGCAGAGCCACCCTGGCAGCGGGGCTAGCATGCTGACCCTCTTGCTCGTGGCCTGCCACTGGTTCTCGGACACACCACCCCCGCTGCCGACCTTCTCGGACCCCTGCGCGGCGGTGTCGTCGGGCTGGTACAGCCTCGAGGTCGCCGAGCGTCCGGTGCTGGTCTACCTGCCGGCAAGCACGGGTCCCCGAGATCTGGTCGTGGCTCTGCACGGCAACAACATGAGCGCGGCGGCCTTCGCGACGGTCACCCGCTACGCCGAGCTCGCCGAGCGCGACGGCTTCGTGGTGGTGCTTCCGCAGGGCGTGGGTGACGAGCGCTCCGCTTGGCATGCGGGGCCCGAGTGCTGCGGTGAGGCCCTGACCCGCGGGGCGGCTGACGTGGCCTACCTCGACGCTACGATCCGTACGCTCCGGCCTCGCGTCTGTGGGACGGAGCACGTGCTCGGTGTGGGGTTCAGCAACGGTGGAATGATGCTCCACCGCTGGGCCTGTGAGGGCGAAGCTCCGCCGACCGGGATCGCCGGAGCCGCCGCTCCCGCGATGAACGACTGGGCGGCCTGTCGGGAGCACCCGGTGCCGGTGCGGCTCTACCACGGCATGGACGACACCCGGGTGCCGCTGGCGGGCGGGCTCGGCGACCGCGGAGCGCACACGTTCCGCTCCATCGAGGAGACGATGCGCGAGTGGCGACGGGTCAATCGCTGCGAGCCCCTCGTGAAGAAGGAGGAGGTCGGCGACACGACCTGCTACACGTGGACCTGTGCGGCGGCGACCGAGCAGTGCGTGATCGCCAACCACGGTCACTCTTGGCCAGGCGGCCGCAACCACGCCGGCTCACGGGCTCGGATGACGGAGGGGGCGTGGCTGTGGTTCCGCGAGGCCACGGGGCGTCCGCTGGCGCCGTGAGGTCTACGCGCGCTGGCTCACGAGCCGGTGATGAACGGTCGGAATGCGGCAGAAGGGTTGACAGCTGGGTCCGTGCCAGGCAAATAGCGGCATCTTGGACTTGGAGAGACGATGATGCGACACGGCCTTGCCATCTTCACGCTGCTGGCCTTCACGGCCTGTGGCTCGGGTACCTCCAAGGAGGAGGGCGGCACTACGACGGGCGCGACTGCCGGCACGGCCGGCGGCGGCGGCGGCGGCACGATCGGCGGTGGCGGCGGCGCCGACTCCGGCGGCCCGGCTGCCTCCAGCTGGGAGCCCGTGGCGGTCGGTTTTGAGCTGATTGGCGGCATCGACGAGGAGAACGTCCTCGCGCCCTACACCACGACCGATTCGGCCACGCCCTTCAACGCGGTGCCCTTCGTCGTGCTGACGCTGGCCTCCATCAACTACTTCAGCGGTGCGACCGACGAGTCCTGCGAGATGTTCGCGCTCCTCGAGCCCGACGACGGCTTCGGGGACGACTTCACCTTCCGCTACGAGTCCGGCGACGACCACCCCGTGCTCACCATGGCGGATCAGGGTGGCGCCGTCGGCTGGACCGAGGGTCCCGACAGTGCCTCCACCGTGGCCTACGCCACCTGGAGCGGCCGCCTCGTCCTCGACCCGATCGACGACAACTGCGTCGGCGTCGTCGAGGGGCCGAGCACCTGGACTGACGCCCCGGGCGCCGTGGGCGATTCGCCCCACGAGGCCTTCCAGGGCATGCGGATCGCCTTCCAGATCGCCCAGCACACCGACTACCTGCTGTCCGGCTGGAACACGACCTCGGGCGACGCCGAGCCGTTCCTGAAGGCAATGATGTCGGAGTACATCTGCGTCAACCGCCCGGCCGGCAACTTCGAGTGCCAGGACTGGACGACCGCCCGCTTCTGGGATGTCGAAGACGAGACCCTCACCCCGGCGCTCGACGGCGACTACCTCGTTCCGAGCTCTGCCGAGCCGAACAACCTGCCTCCTGGCTCCGAGCTGCCCATGGCGTGGCTCTCCGGCCAGCCGCGCTGGTACGAGGACTTCGTCCGCCTCGACTTCACCAACCTCGCCGACTGAGGCGCAGGTCGACTCTTCAGAGGCCGCTCGGGTGTTCCCGGGCGGCCTCTGCTGCTCTTGGGGCCTACTCGCAGGTGTCGGGCACGCCGTAGGTGACGACGATGTCCTCACCGCTGGTCGGCGGGGGATCGAAGCTGATCACGTTGCGCTCCGGCTCCCAGCTCCAGTCCGTGGCTACGGCTCCGTCGACCGTGACCTCGATGGACTCTGGCACCGGCGTGGCCGACAGCGTGTACTCGCGCAGGGCAGTGAGCGATGCCAGGGCCAGGTCGTCGACCTGCTCCGACCAGGCGTCGTCACACACGTCGAGGAGCAGTCCACCTGTGGCGAGGGCGGCCTCCTCGTACCCGGCCGCTCCGGTTCCACGACCGCAGGTGAGGTACAGGTCGCCGATCACGCTGATCTTCAGCAGCTCGGGCTCGGCCACGTAGTCCAGGTAGCGGGTGACGAAGTCCTTCCAGTCGAGCGGCGATTGGTCCTCCTCGTCGGAGATCATGATCATGTGAAGGAGGGCTCCGTCGCGGAGAAAACCGTCGTTGCACCGACCGTCCTCGGTGGCCGACAGCGCGTTGTCGGTCAGGGCGAGCAGGCGCTCCGAAAGCGGGTTCCGCTCACCCGTGGTGACGGCCTCCTGGAACAGCTCGGCGTAGCCCTCGATCTCGGGCGAGAGGATGCCGTTGGTGAAGCAGCCGGTCTCCTCGGTGACCACGCCGATGCGCCAGTCGTCGGTGACTTCTTCCACCGTGGTGATGAATGCCTCGTAGCCCCCGGCGAGCTCCTCACCCTCGGTGACCATGGAGCAGGAGCGATCGAGTGCGAAGAGAATGTCGACGGGCGCGTCGATGGGTGCAGTGAAGGGGTCGACTTGGACGCTGACGTAGCCACCGGGGGGAGCGAGCATGACGCTGTCGGGCCCATCGGGGTCGTCGGACAGGGCCGTCAGCTCACCGGGAGCCACCTCGGCGGCCGCGGGTCCGAACTCCACGACCACCTGGGCCGTCTCCGAGGGGGCGAGGACCAGCGGGAGCGCGGGTGGGTCGACCAGCACGAAGGGCTCGCCCGTGAGCTCGAGGGCCGAGACCGTCACGGGCTGGGTGCCCGCACTCCGCAGGGTGATGGTGGAGCGGCCGGTGCAGGGCACGAACACGTCGCCGAAGGCGTCCTCGCTGCCCTCGAGGATCAGCTGCGGGACCTCCCCCTCGCCGACCAGCTCGACGACCACCTCAGGCTCGTCCGGATCGTTGGAGAGCAGAGTGGCTGCCCCCTCGAAGAGCGGACCGACCGGTGGCCTGAAGGCCACGTCGAGATCGGTGTCCTCACCTGGCTCGAGGGTGAATGTGCCCTCGGAGAGCAGCGTGAAGGCCTCCCCCGCGATGTCGATCGAGCCGACCTCGAGCGCGGCACCGCCGTCGTTGCGGACGGTGAAGCGCTTCACCTCTTCCTCGCCAGGGGCGAGCAGGCCGAAGCGCAGCGCGACCGTCGACACCACGATGTCAGCCGGCAGCTCGGTGGCTCCTGTGTCGCCCTCCTTGCCGGGGCCAGGGGTGCAGGCAGCGAGGGCGACGAGGAGAGTGACTTGGCGCACGCGAACCTCCACACGGGGGATAGCCTCGTGATGAAGCGATGGCCTCATCGTGACGCGGTCCTGTCGGATGCGTGGCGCGTCCTGCGGTGTCATTACACTGAGAGGGGCGCGCCGCGTCCTGCAAGGAGACCTTGATGCACCGCTCTGTCGGCTTGATCGCGCTCGTCCTCGCCTCGTGCACCAACGAGACGCCCGTGCGCAGCTTCGACCGGCCCCCCTCCGTGACCATCGTCGAGCCTGGTCCTGACGATCAGGCCGTGATCGACGAGGGCTCGTCGATCACCTTCGTGGCGAAGGTGCAGGACGACAAGGGTGCGGGCAACCTGCTGCTCACCTGGCAGTCCGATCTCGACGGCATCCTCTTGGCCGAGGACAGCGCGGGCAACGACGGCACGGCGCAGTACACCACGGCCAACCTCTCTATCGGCGTGCACGCCGTCGGTCTGGTCGTCGAGGACGAGGCCGGGCAGCAGGCCGAGGCGATCACCACGGTCGAGGTGCTCGACCTGCCTGACGCACCCGAGATCACCGTCGAGCTTCCGATCGCGGGCACGCCGGTCGACGAGGGCGAAGTGGTGGTCTTCCAGGCGCTCGTGTCTGACCTCCAGGATCCGCCTGAGGACCTGATCGGAGGGGTTGATTCCGATCTGGATGGCCCGGTCTGCGACTTCGTGATCGACGGCACCGGGCTCGCACGCTGCGAGAGCGACGCACTGGTCGCAGGCACCCACCTGCTCACCTTCTGGGTCGCCGACACCGACGATCTCGTGAGCGAGGCGACACAGTTCCTCGTGGTCGACCCCGTGGGGAGTCTCGATCGCGACGGAGATGGCTTCTCACCAGAGCAGGGCGACTGCGATGACGACGACGCGGGGCGCTTCCCCGGCAACGACGAGATCCCCTACGACGGCATCGACCAGGACTGCGACGGCTTCGATCTGACCGATGTGGACGGTGACGGCTGGGATTCGGAGCGGGTGGGCGGCGCGGACTGCAACGACGCCGACGCCGACGTGAACCCTGACATGCCCGAGATCCCCTACAACGACATCGACGACGACTGCGACCCGTCGACCACCGACGACGACCAGGACGGCGACGGCTTCGAGCTGGGCGAGGACTGCGACGACACCGACGCCGATGTCCGCCCTGGCGGCGAGGAGATCCCCTACAACGAGGTCGACGACGACTGCGACCCGGCGACGCCAGACGATGATCTCGACGGCGACGGCTTCGGCATCGCCACCGACTGCGACGACACCGACGCCGACATCAGCCCGTCGGCGCTGGAGCTGCCCTACGACGGCGTCGACAACGACTGCGATCCCGACACGCCGGACGACGACCTCGACGGTGACGGCTACGACCGCCTCTCCGACTGCGACGACGGCGATCCGCTCTCGAGCCCGGCGCTGGCCGAGGTGCCGTACGACGGCCGCGACAACGACTGCAACCCGCTCACGCGCGACGACGACCTCGACGGGGACGGCTTCGACCTGGCCGAGGACTGCGACGACGGCGACGCAGGGGTCAGTCCCGCTCAGGTCGAGGTTCCGTATGACGGCCGCGACAACGACTGCGACGTGCTCACGCCGGACGATGATCTCGACGGCGACGGCTACCTGCTGGCCGAGGACTGCGACGACGGCGACGAGGACATCAACCCCGGCGAGGTCGAGACGCCCTACAACGCCGTCGACGACGACTGCGATCCGGCCACCCCCGACGACGATCTCGACCGTGACGGCTACGGAATCGCGACGGACTGCGATGACCGGCGCGGCGACGTGAATCCGGGAGCGCCGGAGATTCCCTACGACGGGGTCGACAACGACTGCAGTGGACTGACGCCGGACGACGACCTCGACGGCGACGGCTACGACCTCGCCCTCGACTGCGATGATCTCGACGGCGACGTGAACCCGGGCGCCCTCGAGCTTCCCTACGACGACATCGACAACGACTGCGATCCGCTCACGCTCGACGATGATCTCGACGGCGACGGCTACACCGTCGACGACGGCGACTGCGACGACCGAGAGCCTCTCGCCAACCCCGGCGAGGTCGAGGTGCCCTATGACGGCATCGACAACGACTGCGTCGATGGCGACGAGTGCAACGTCGACGGCGATCTGTACGACGCGGTGGAGTGTGGCGGCACCGACTGCGACGACGGTGCCTTCTTCATCAACCCGGGGCGCCCGGAGGTCTGCAACGACGGGGTCGATGACAACTGCAACCCGCTCGACGACGACGGCGAGGACGCCATCGGCTGCACCGAGTACTGGCGCGACGGCGACGGCGACACCTGGGGCATCGGCCTGTCCAAGTGCCTGTGTGAGGCCGGCGATCTCGACGACTACACGGCCACGCGCAGCGATGACTGCTACGACGCGAACGCCGACGCCCACCCCGACCAGGACGGCTGGTTCATGGATGACCGCGGTGACGGCTCCTACGACTACGACTGCAGCGGGGCCAACGACCTGCGCTACTCGTCGACGACTCGCTACGACTGCGAGCTCGCCGAGCTCTGCCTACCCTTCATCGGGTGCGCTCCGCTGCCTGAGGTCGATTCACACACCACCGGCTGGGACGGCCCACGGCCCGCGTGTGGCAACACCCAGGACTGGATCACCGCGTCCGAGATCATCTGGTTCGACGACGGCATCTACGAGTGCGGTGAGGCATCGTCCGTGCGCCGCGAGCAGGGCTGCCACTAGGCAGGGCCCGATCACGCTCGAGGCGTCGCCGCTGACCTAGCTCAGGTGCAGCCGGGCGCCTCGAAGGGAGGGGGCCTCGGCCACGGACCAGCTGCGGCCGCCTGCGCGCAGCCCCTCGAGCCCCTCGCCGCGGATCAAGGCGATGGCTGCGCGGGTGAGCACGTCTGCGGCGCGATCGGGCCCGACATCGCGCTTCAGGGCGACATCTGGGAGACCGAGGAGGTCCATGCCGCTCGTCTGGGCGTCTCCGCTGAGCTGTCGGTAGACCAGTGCGTCGACGAGGGCCTCGTCCGCCGTGTCAGGGCTCTCGAGTCGCGCTGCGATGGCCTGGAAGGCGTCTGCGCTGTGGGCGAGTCCCGAGCGCCGGCACCGCACGGCGACGGCCCCGGCGTCGATGATTCCGGCGACGGCACGCACCAGGGTGCGCCCGAGGGCCACGGAGGGCTCGCCCTCGACCCACACCACGGTCACCGCCTTGTGTTCCTGAGCCTGCTCGATCAGGTCTTCGTCGACCGTGGAGGTCACCGGGCAGGCACCGTCGCGGATCGCAGTGACGAGGCTGGGGTTGGGTCGGGCCGCGAAGCCCAGCTTGCAGGCCTCGCCGGTCCCTCGATGGACGAAGCCGTCGTCGCGCGGCTCCCAGGGGCTGTTCACCACCTGGAGCAGGCGGACCAGGATCCACGGGGAGGGCCAGTCACCCACGAGGTCGAAGTGTGTGTCGCTCATGGA
>PKDJ01000216.1 GCA_002862545.1 Pseudomonadota bacterium | reverse complement strand
GGGTGTGGACCTGGACCGACGGGCGCTGGCAGGAGCACGACAACAGCACGTCCCGCACCCTGCTCGCCGAGGCTGGACTGTGGCGGCTCACGGGGGAGGACGGCTGGCTCCTCGTACTGGCACAGGACGAGACGGCCCGGGCCCACACCCTCGCGGCCCGTCGCAGGCGCCTGGAGCGCTACCTGGACTGGGAGCTCCGCACGCTCGAGTCCACCCGATTCCCCGGCCTGCATCCAGGCTTCCTGGTGGTCACCCCGCCCCCCTTCTCCACCCGAGAGGCCGCCGTGAGCGCCCAAGAGAGCCTCAGGCGTCGCTACCGATCGTACATAAAGCGGGGCTGGCAGGCGCCCGACCCCTGCGCCACTCGGAGGGACGGAGAGGCGAGCCCCGATCGGAACTGAGGCGCCACCGATCCCCCCGGCAACCCCAGACAACGATCGGATCACGCAGGCCGGATCAACCGCCGGGAACGCGGGCATTCTGAATGCGTCACCGCACACCGCGTGACACCTCTGTCACCGAGATGACGATGCTGGTAGCCTTCGCTCGGATGGAGGCGACATGCACTGCCAGCTGTGCGGGGCCGACGGCCCAGACCTCACGCGAATCTCCGGCGTCGACATCTGCGGCACCTGCCGCACAGTGGATGGTCGTCAGCTCCTGCTCGACCACGGCATCGTCTGCGACTGGAACGTGATGCTGGGCTGGCTCAGCGCGTCGATCGCTCTGCCGCCGCGGCAGCACAGCTTCGTGCTCAAGTGTGTGCCGGAGGGCCTGCACCACAAGCTCATCAAGCTCCTCGTCCACGAGGTCGAGGTGGGCGATCCCGCCTTCGACGACAACGTCTTCATCCGCACGTCCGACCCCGAGCGCGCGGCCGCCGTGCTCGCCAACGAGGGCGTCCAGAGTGCGCTGGTGAGCCTGCTCAGCCGTCGCAGTGGCGACAACCGGGGTCCCGCTCCGAAGATCTCGCTCGATGGCTCCACGCTCTCGGCGAGGGTGCGCACCGAGGGCCCCCTGGGCTCTCCGGCATCGACGGAGGCCTGCCTCGAGCTCGTCGCTCTGGCCCTGCACCTCTCTGGCGCCTCGAGCCAGACCACGAGCGAGCACCGCGCGGCGAAGTGAGGCGCGCAGCGTAGGTCGAACCCCTCACCTGAGCATGTTCAGGCGCGTGCGCGTCGTCTCGACTGTGCGTCCGGAAGTTGCCACATGACTGGGTGCGACAATAGGCCCCGACGCATGAAGAATCTCATTCCCGTGCTGTCTGCTCTGGTCCTCCTCGCCTGCGGTGACGCCGCGCAGGAGGCCCCCGCGCCAACCCCGGAGCCCGCGCCGGCTCCCGCGACGGAGGCTCCGGCCAAGCCGACGCCGCCCGCGAAGCCGGATCCGATCCCGGCTCCGGACGACGTGGCCGCCCCGCCCGCCGACGCCCAGAAGACCGAGTCAGGCCTCGCCTACAAGGTGCTCCAGAAGGGCACCGGCGATGTCCACCCGTCCGCCAAGGCCAAGACCAAGGTGCACTACACCGGGTGGACCACCGACGGGAAGATGTTCGACAGCTCGGTGCAGCGCGGCAAGCCTGCCGAGTTCGGCCTCAACCGCGTGATCCCCGGCTGGACCGAGGGCCTGCAGCTCATGGTCAAGGGCGAGAAGACCCGCTTCTGGATCCCCGTCGAGCTGGCCTACAACAACATGCCCGGCCGCCCTGCCGGCATGCTCGTGTTCGATGTCGAGCTGCTCGACATCACCGAGCCCCCGCCGCCCATCCCGGCCCCGGCCGATGTCGCGGCGCCCCCTGCCGACGCCACGAAGACTGACTCTGGCCTCGCCTACAAGGTCCAGAAGGCCGGCACCGGCACCGCACACCCCGCCGCCACCGACAAGGTGTCCGTGCACTACACCGGGTGGACGACCGACGGCGAGATGTTCGACAGCTCGGTCCAGCGTGGCCAGCCCGCCACCTTCCCGCTGAACCGCGTGATCCCCGGCTGGACCGAGGGCGTGCAGCTGATGGTCGAGGGCGAGACCACCCGCTTCTGGATCCCCGTCGAGCTGGCCTACAACAACCGCCCGGGTGCCCCCGCCGGCATGCTGGTGTTCGATGTCGAGCTGCTCGAGATCATGAAGGCCAAGGCTCCCCCCGCTCCGCCCGCGGCTCCGAAGTCCGAGTGAGGCGACGCGCGCTCAGTCACACAGTGGACTGAGCGCCGGCCCGAGGGCGTGCAGCACGCCGTTCCAGTCCCCGAAGAAGGCGCGCCCGTCTGGCGTGACGCCCACGGTGGACTGGACCACTGCGCCCGTCTCGAAGAACCACTCCTCGGCCCCGTCGCTGGCGCGGACGGCGTACACCCCGCCGCCCACCTCGGGCTCGGAGCGTCCGTAGACGCCGAAGAGCAGTGTCTCGCCGCCGTTCACCAGCGTAGGGCTGGCCTGGACGTTGACGTTGCCCGTCGCTGGAAGGAAGGACCACCGGGGCGTGCCGTCCGCCTCGAAGGCGGAGAGCCGGCCGTCGAGCCCTGCGCTGGCGTAGCTCCCGACGAACAGCGCGCCGTCCGGAGCGATGGAGGGCACTCCGTTGGAGTACGCCGGCATCTCCGACCACCACAGCAGCTCGCCGGACGGGCTGACGGCGTACAGGCGCGACAGCCCCGGCAGCACGAAGTCCGGGACGTAGAGCGTGCCATCGTAGGGACTCACCATCGGAGAGCCCCAGACCGGGCCCGCCACCGGCATCGACCAGAGGAGGTCTCCGGTGGCGCTGTCGAGAGCGAGCAGGGCGAAGTCGATGTCAGGACAGGGCGCGCCTGGATCGAAGGGCCCCCCGCAGGACTGGGTGTAGGACACGTAGACCACGCTCCCGTCCGCACTCAGGGCCGGGCTCGTGTGCACCGCGCTGCTCGGGGGCATCGCGTACTCCCAGCGCAGGCTCCCGTCGGGTGCAGCCGCGTAGAGGTAGCCCCCGAGTCCGCCGATGTAGATGTTGCCCTCGGCATCGACGACGGGCGACGAGGTCACGGCGTCCCGGGTGGGCAGGCTCCAGCGCAGGGCGCCCGTCGCGGCGTCGAGGGCGAGCAGCTCGCCGCTCTTCGAGCCGACGTAGACCACCTGGTTGTCATCGGAGATCGCCGGACTGCTCTCGATCCACCCGCGCATGTCCCGGTCCCAGAGGACCTCACCGGTGCAGGCATCGAGGGCATAGAGCCAGCCGTCGCCCGGTGAGACCACGGGGCAGGAGAACTGCGAGCCCACGAAGACGCGCCCGTCACCCGAGACAGCCGGTGAGGCATAGAGCACCTCCTCGCCGTAGCCAGGAAGGGGGCATGGCGCGCTCGGGCGGTGCCCGCGCTCTTCGACGTCGAAGCTCCAGACCTGCTCGGGCAGCACGCCGGGAACGACCACGTCGAGGGCCCGCTGTCCCGTGCGCTGCGGATCGCCGCTCAGCATCGACCAGAGCGGCGGGAAGCGGGTGCTCGGCCGCGCGCCGTCGCTGCACACCGAGAGGGAGTCATGGGCCGCGGCGACGCCCGTGAAGCCGACACCCGCGGAGATGGGGGCCAGACCGTCCACCTCCAGCTCGGCGAGCAGCACCGCACCCGCGGAGAACAGCCGGCCTCGGATCGCCGTCTCGGAGAGCACGTCGAGCTCGAGCCGCACCCAGTCGTCCGTGGGAACCGCGACATCCACCGTGGCGAGGACCTCGACCGCGTCCGGCGAGAAGCCTGCCCCCGCCAAGACGAGCTGCAGCTGGTCCTCGAGCACCCGGAGCGCCATGCCGCCTGTGTCGTCGATGCCGAAGGCCAGCGCGGCCTCACCCGCGTCGGGCAGATCGAGCAGCCGTCCACCCAGGCGTGTCCACACCCCGAGCCGGGTCTCTCCAGGACGGAGCGGCACGTCGGCCTGGTAGACCCAGCGCCCGTCGCTCACCACACCAGTGGCGCCATCGTGCTGGGCGCGGCGGGAGCGCCGCGGGAGCTCACCGAGTCCTGCGACCGCCCAGCCGTCCCGGTACCACGTCCGCTCCTCGAAGGTCTCTTGAAAGAAGCACCCTCGGTAGGAGGGATCCAGGTCGGCTCCGAGTGCCGTCATCGCCAGGAGCGCACTACCGAACACAACATCCTCCAGCTCTGAGCCTTCGTAGGATCCGGCTGCCAGAGACTCCAGCCCCGTGGCCCAGCCGGAACAGTTCGTGTCGCCCAGCGTCGCTGCGCGGCCTCAGTCCTTCAGGAGCGACACGAGGCGCGGCACAGCCTCCTCGGCCGGCTCCCGCAGTGACACCCCCTTGGGCAGCCGCGCGGCGAGCTCTCCGAAGGGGTTGGCGCCCGGGTTGATGTCGACGAGACCCGCTCCGCGCCGGACCGCCTCACCGACACACTGGTGCGGCAGGTTGGTCGCGCCCGCCGTGCCGACGACGACGAGAAGGTCAGCAGCAGCAGCTGCGGCGAGTGCGCTCTCGGCCTTGAAGTGCGCCTCGTCGTAGTACTCGTCGAACCACAGGACGTGCGGTCGCGCCCGGCGCCCGTCGGGGGTGACCAGCCGAGCCCAGGTCGCATCGTCGAGGGGGGTGTCTCGCTCGATCGTGGGGAGGCCGGAGGGAATCGGGAACGTGCCCGGCGGGCCCTCCAGAGGCCGCATGTAGTCTGTGTTGCCGTGGATCTGGAAGGTCCGACGCAGCGTGTTCCCCGCGCGCAGGTGCAGCCCGTCGACGTTCTGGGTGATCAGGGCGAAGCGGCTGCCCAGCACAGCCTCCAGCTCGGCGAGCGCGGTGTGCGCGGCGTTCGGCTCGGCACGGTTGCACACGCCCTTGCGGTGCAGGTACCACCGCCAGACCTCGCGGGGCTGCTCGCGGAAGGCCGCCATCGTGGCCAGCTCCATCGGTCGGTAGACCCGGCTGCCCACCGTCCAGTAGCCCTCGGGCCCGCGGAAGGTCGGGATGCCGCTCGGCGCGCTGATCCCTGCCCCCGTGAGAAAGGCGACCCTCCCTCCTCGGGCCTCCGAGACCCGCTGCTCGACCTGCCTCCAGAGCGCGTCGCGTCGCTCGGACTTCTTGGGAATCGACACCGCTCCTCCGCTTGGACGCCCCCGCTCAGGGGGTGTCGAGACTCTAGACCTTGGCCCGGGAGGACCCCTTGACCCGCACGAGCCCGATCTCGCGCTCGAGCCGCGCCACCCAGGTCGGGCAGGGCCGCTCGTAGGACAGCGCCGCCGCTCCCTTGAGCTGCCGCCAGGTCAGGCCATCCGGTGCCCCGGCCAGGGTCTCCCGCACGGCCTCGCGAAACTCGACGTAGCGCATGGTGCACTCCTGCAGACGTTGTCCCACACCGCAGCGAGGGATGCCAGTCCGCTCAGCGGAGCGCGTAGGACTCACCCAGCTCGAGGGCCTCCTCGGATTCCAGCTGCACCAGCCGTCCCGTGTAGACGTAGGGCGGACTGCGGTAGGCCCCCGGCGAGCTGGCCGTCGGCGTGCCGAAGACCGCCCAGAGGCGCTCGGCGACGTAGCCCTCCTGCCCGAGCACCGCGATTCCTGCGAGCTCCAGGTCGAAGGTCGCGTCCACCGAGAACAGGTTGGGCTCGTCCCAGCTCTCCGTGCCCCCGCTCTGCATCTCGGGAGGATCGCCGCGGAAGACCTTGGAGTAGCCCTCCTGGTTGGCCGTCGCCTCTTTCACCGTCGACGAGCTCGTCTGCCGCGCACTCATGCCCGGCAAGGTGGCGCGAATCGCCTCCCTCTTGAGGCGATCGATCTCCGCGAGTGCGTCCGCCTTGGAGCTCATCCGCCCGAAGCGGCCGTCGCGGACGGTGGGGATGTTCGAGGGCAGCGGCAGCGAGGTCATGCCACGACCCCGGGTCTCGACCATCACCGGGCCATGCCGCTGAGAGCGCTGGTGAAGAACCTCGGAGCTGCCCGAGCTCCCCCGAACTCCAGGCATGGTCATCAGCGCGGAGCGGTACTCGATGCCCAGCTGATCGTCGCTCGGCACCCGGATGTGGAACCCCAGCATGGCCCGGGCGACGAGCTGTCTGAGGACCTCGATGCCCTCACGCTCACGCTCGTTCCGGGCCTCCAGCCCCTCGAGATCGACACTCGGGACCGCCCCGTCGGCCTTCACCTGGAGCTGCGCCGAGGCCTTGGAGAAGGCGCTCATCCAGCTCGTCCATGAGCTTCTGGAGGCGGGCCGAGCGGCCCTCACCGCCTTGCCCCGAGCGTGGCTGCGCCCGCAGGGCCACGTCCTCCACGTCACACATCACCTCGAAGCCCCGTCGCCCGAGGCGGCCGTCCTTGCGGCAGTGGATCACCGCCTCGAGCTGGACGGCGTGCACCCAGACACCGAGGTTCTCGTTGGCGGCCAGCTGCCAGCCCACGGGATGGACCACGTCTGTCGTCACGTACCACCGGGTGTCGTCCCAGCGGGCGAACGGGTCAGCGATGACCACGACCTCCTCCGCGGGCCTGGCGAGCGCTCCGAGGACGAGCGCGAACAGCAACAGCATGAGGACCTCCTGCATCAGGAGTGTGCCCAGATCACCGCCCGTAAACGTCCGCTCTCAGATCGCTCCTCTCCCAGCGTGGGCCGCGCCTCGACACTGGATCGGGCCGCCGCGTCACGGACACCGGCCCGCGCACACTCCGATCCAGCAGAGCGAAACCAGAGCCTTCAATTTTCTCTTCATCGACTGAAACAAATTGAAATGAAGATAGTTCTCAACTTTCGTGAATGCCTTTCACAACCTTGTCGTACAGCATCTCGTGAGCAGCACGACCGCTGCCACAGCACCGCTGGGGGCATCATGCGCGGACTCCTCTTCTTCTCTATTCTCAGCGTCGGCTGAGCGACCTCGACGGATGGATCCGGCCCGACGGAGCGGGGGCCCGGCAACCCGGCGGTGACGGAGGGCGGCGCATCCGACCTCCTTCCCGACCTCGACCCCGACGTGGACGAGTCGCTCGCCTGCCCCGACCCAGGACTGGCCTACGCGGGCTGCCGCTCCACCGATGGGGCGTTCGACCCCGTCACGGGACTCGTGCACGCCGGCGTCGGAACCTACGACGATGCCGGGCGCCTCGTCCGGGTCGAGACCATCGACGAGAGCGGGTCGCTGACCTCCACCCTGACGCAGTCCTGGAGCGCCGAGGGCCTGCTGCTCGAGGTGAGCCTGACGCTGGAGGACGCACCCCTCAGCGGCTACCACGCCGAGTACACCTGGACCGACGATGGCCAGCCCGCCACCGAGACCTGGTGGTACGCCCAGGCAGAGGCCCCGCTGATCGAGACCTGGCACTACCACGCTGACGGGGCGCTCGTCAGCTGGCAGCGCGACGGAGACGGTGACGGCGAGGCCGACGAGCTGTGCAGCGTCTCGTGGGAGTCCGCAGCCGACATCGACACCGCTACCTGGGACTGCGACGACCACATCCGGACTCTCGACATTCAGGACGGGCGGATCCTCGAGGAGCGGACCGACTCGGACCGAGACGGCGTTCCGGAGGTCGTCACGACCACCGACTGGGACCACTGCCTCCCCGCCTCGCAGACCGTCTCCTTCGCGAGCGGCTCCGAGCAGCCGCGACACGACACGTGGCTCGTCGACACCCTCTACGACGCCGACGATCGACGCGTCGGCCAGGTTCGCACCTGGCTTGACGACGATGGCATGCTGGACGACATCGTCTTCGAGACCGTCGAGGCGGCCTACACCTGCGACTAGAGGCCGCTCCGCCGTGCTGACTAGAGCTGCAGGCTCAGCACGGTCCCGGCGCGCTCCCAGGCCGACGGCGCATGCAGCACCAGCACCCGCTCCGCGTCCTCAGGGCCCAGCAGGTGTCCCTCCGCGAGGACCGCCCCCTCGACGAGCTGGTAGTGCGCGATGTCGAACACCTGCTGGATGAGCTCTCGCGGGGCGGTCGACGAGCCGCGCACCTCGACCTCCATGAGACCGAGCGGCTTGAGGCCCGTCGTGAAGAGGCACCACCGCCCGGGCGCGTCCGGATCGGGAAACACGCGGAGCTCGATCCACTCCAGCACGGGAAGGGCTCCGGCGACCATGCGGCGGGCGGCATCGACGAAGCGCCCCGCGGGCGCCACCGCGGTGCTCGCGGACCAGAGCACCCCCGTCGCAGAAGGCGTCGCAGCCACCACGGCCGCCGTCAGCTGCGTGAGCAGCCGCGCACTGGACACATCGGCTGGGGCGCGGAGCACGACGACGAGGTGCGCGGCATGGCGGCTCAGGACGGCCTCGGCCTCGGGCCAGTGCCAGGCACAGGTCGCAGGCCCCTCGAGCTCAGCCCACGGAAGTGCGGTCGCGATCAGCGTGACCCCACCCTCCAGGGCGCCGGAGCGAACCCCGAGCGCCCGCTCGCCCTCGCTCACCTCGAGGGGGGCGCGCTCGGGCCAGAGGCGACTCCACGACGCACCGAGGGCCTCCGCCGACAGCACGGCGGTGTCGTCGTCCAGGGTCACGAAGGCCAGCAGGTGTCGCACGAGCCCCCCGGTCAGTCCACGGTGGTGCGCTGCAGCAGCACGGCAAGATACCGCCGGGCCCACTGCACCACACTCTGCTCGCCGAGTCCGAGCGCGTCCGAGGCCTCGCCGGAGGCCTGCAGAGCCGCGACCGCTTCGTCCTCGCGCTCCAGGAGCAGGGCGACGATACCCCGCACGACCTGGGCGAGCGCCAGAGCAATGGGCTCGTCTGCGAGTGCGACATCGTCCCAGCCCAGCGCGAGCGAGTCCTCGGCCGCTGCACTCTCGCCCCCGAGAGCCTGCGACCATGCCGTCATCAAGCGGGTCAGCCCGCGGGCCGCGGGCTCTCCGGAGAGCTCGGCGGCCTGAGTCGCCCGCTCGAGGTCTTCGCTCGCGCCCGTCGCGTAGCCACTGACGAGGCGATGCAGAGCACGGTTGCGCAGCACCACAGCCACGCCCGAGGTGTCTCCGAGGGACTCCGCGAGCGCGAGCGCCTCGGCATACAGCGCCTCGGCCTGCTGTCTGCTCCCCGCGCGGGACTCCAGGTTCGCGAGGGAGCCGGTCACCGACGCCAGGTGCCGGGTCAGCTGAGCCCCCCGCTGCAGGTGGCGCGCCTGCCGGTAGGTCTCGCGCGCCGCGACGGTCTCACCACGCTCGCTCTGAACAGCACCCAGGTTGGTCAGCGCGACCGACTGAATGCGCACGTCGCCGACCCGGACGGCGAGCTGATGGGCGGCTCGGAGCGCCGGCTCGGCCTCGTCGTGGCGTCCTTGCCGCAGGTGAAGGACCGCGAGGTTCGACAGGCACAGCGCCTCGGCCTGGGTCGCACCCAGCTCACGGTGGACCCGCAGCGACGACTCGAGGCACTGCCGCGCACTCTCCCCGCGCCCCGCGTGGAGATGAATGTTGCCGATGTAGCCCAGCACCCGCGCGACGTTGCCCCGGTCGCCGAGCTGATGGAAGGCGGCTCGAGCGCGCTCGTAGTGCTCCAGCGCCGGCTCGAGCGCACCAGCTGTCTTGTGGAGAACGGCCAGCTCCCGAGCCGCAGGCCCGATGCAGCTCGGATCGCCCGTCGACTCGGCACACCGCAGCGCCTCCTCGAGCTCGGCGCGCGCCCCCTCGACGCCCACGGTCTTGAGCAGCGCAGCCCCCAGACAGGTGCGCGCCTCGGACTCGAGCGCGACCCGTCCACTCTGCTGCGCGGCGGTGATCGCCGCACGCAGATCGTCCTCCGCGCCGGCGCTGTCTCCCGACAGGTGCCGCAGCCACCCACGTCGCGTGCGCAGGGCCTCGCTGTCGGCCCCGACCGCCGCCAGGAGTCGCGCCGCCAGCCTCAGACCGGCATCGATCGGCCCATGGGCCGCGACCTGCCGGAGCGCACCGACCCCGGCTCGCGCGGCCTCGTCCGTCCAGCCGGCATCCAGCGCATGCTCGGTCGCTGCAACCAGATCGGCCAGACTGCCCCGACCTCGCTGCGCAAAGTGACGCGCGTGTCGAGCCTCGGCGCCATCCTCGCTGTCGCTCCGAGCCTCGGCGAAGGCACGCACGGTCCGCGTCAGTGACAGCTGAACCGAGGTCGACGTGGCGTCACTCTGGACGAGGCTGAGCTGCACCAGGGCCTGAAGTGCCTCGAGGAGGTCCTCGGCCGGTGCCAGCTCGACGACGGTCTCGGCATCGTCCAGCGTGAACGGTCCTCGAAACACGCGCAGCTGGCAGAGCGCGGCCTGCGCACCCGCCTCGAGTAGCTCCCAGGTCCAGGACAGCGCCCCCCAGAGGGTGTCGCGGCGCGGGCCCGACGTCCCTCCCGACCGTCGCAGGAGCGCGAACCGCTTGTCGAGGCGCTCGAGGATCTGACGCGGCGCGAGCAGAGCGGTGCGAGCAGCCGCCAGCTCGATGGCCAGCGGGTTGCCATCCAGCGCACGGACCACCTCCGCCACGTCGGCCAGCACCAGGCCCTGCCGGCGAGCTCGCGCGACGAACAGCCGCACGGCCGGACAGCTCTCCAGCTCGGCCGCCGTGGCCCCGATCGGTGGGGTCGCGAGCCCGTCGAGGCGCAGCACGCTCTCTCCCGAGAGGCCCAGCGGTGCCTGGCTCGTGACGAGGAAGCGAACCCTCGGCGCCGCCTCCAGCCACTGCCCCAGCGCTTGCCCGAGTGCAGGCAGGAGCTGCTCACAGCCATCGAGCAGCACCGTGGCCTCACCCAGCGCAGCGAGTGCACTGGTGCAGTCACGAGACGCCCGGCCCGCTCCCCCCGCGAGGGTCACCGCGAGGGTCGCCTCGGCCTCGCCCAGGGCATGACAGCCGGACAGATCACAGCGCCAGGGCGAGCGACGCTGCTCCAAGACGGCGCGCCCGAGCCGCGACTTGCCCACGCCAGGGGGACCGACGAGGCTCACCAGGGGTGTGTCGCAGAGCGCGTCGAGTGAGGCGAGCGCCGCCTCCCGTCCGATCAGCTCCGGGTCGACGGGCCGCGAGATCGCCTGGACGCTCGGCGGCGTACTCCCCGAGCGAGGCACGTCGAGGCGGTATCCATGCCCATAGACGTTGAGGAGGAAGCAAGGCTCACCCGGATCGACCTCGATCTTTTTCCGGAGCCGAGTCACGGCGTGGTGAATGGCGCGCGTGCGGACCGTGGGGGCATAGCCCCAGACATCGACGAGGATGGACTCTCGGGAGACGGGCTCCGGGGCGCGCTCCCACAGGTACTGCAGGAGTGCGGTCTCCTTCGCGGTCAGTGTGAAGGAGCCCGACGGACCCCGGCCCTCCCGCAGCGAGAGATCGAGTGTCAGCTCACCCAGCACCAGGCTGCTGTCGGGGCCCACCGAGACCGCCATGTCGTCCGTACCCCCGAAGAGCGCGGTTTGACCCGCGCCGTCGCCATCATCGTATCTATCGCCACAGCCCGCAGACAACCCCTCCGAGAGGCGATCGGGCGCTCCGTCCGTCCCTCGAGGCCCTCCCCCGCTCGGCGAGCCGATTGAGCCAAGCTTGAGCCACGACAGGAGCATGCCCCTGACACAGACTGAATCTGCAGCGGACGGCGACCCACCGCCCTCGGAGAGAATCATGTCGTGGAGAATCACCACCCTCGGAATCACCGGCCTCACCCTCGGGCTGCTGGCCCTTAGCAGCCAGACCTACGCGAACCCCGAGGTCAGGCAGACCGGGTCGGCCCATGCGGAGATCGCCGAGGCCCTCGGCCGGGTCGCCCTCGACTGCGAGGCACCCGCCCACCTCGAGAGCTTCGCCTTCGAGGGGCTCGTCCAGGTCGAGGACGGTCGGTAGCACGACGTCGTCGACACCCTCTAGGGCTCGAAGGTGGTGGCCCGCGAGGCCCTGCGGCTAAACCTCTCGAACGCCAACCAGCCCCGTCCCGTGATGCAGACCCGGGTTCCCGAGCTGCGCGTGTCCTGGAGTGCGGAGCGACCGGGCACCACCGTCGACTGCACCATCACGCCCGTGGAGCTGGCCGAGCTGACCCTCGAGGTGGTCGACCCCGGCGGTGAGCCGGTGGCCGATGCCATCGCCCTGCTTCACGGCACGCCGCTGTTTTCGGACGCCAGCGGGAGGCTCCACCTGCCCGCCGTCGCCGCGGACGAGGAGATCCAGCTCGTGATCGGATGCCCGAATCCGCTGCCCGCGAAGCTCGCCTCCAGCCCGTCTTCGTGCGGTCGCAACCTCTCCATCGCTCCATTGCAGGCCGGAGCTCACACCGTGCTGGAGGTCGTCGTCGGGCAGCGCATCGCGAAGGACCTCACCGCAGAGGAGCTGCAGCAGCTGCAGGACGAGCACACCCGCTTGCGCGCAGCGGTAGCGGCAGACCGCACCGACCGCGAGGAGCTGGAGGCACTCCTGGACACTCCACTGAGCGACGCCGCCCGCTCACTGATCGCGAACCAAGACAGCGCCGGTCCGCCCACCTCCTGGCGCACTCTCCTGGCGCTCTTCAAGTGAGCGAGGGCGACGACACCGTCGACATTCCCCCCAACACAGGGTGACACGCCGGGCGCGACGCACACCAAGCTGTCCTTCAGCCCCGTGC
>PKDJ01000289.1 GCA_002862545.1 Pseudomonadota bacterium | reverse complement strand
CGGAGGTTCGTCTGCAGCGCAAGGTGATCATCGACGGCTGGACCTGCACGGTGCACGGACGCGTGGATGGGCTGTCCGAGGAAGATGGCCGAACGTTGGTCGAAGAGGTGAAGACGACGGTCCTGGATGCCCCGCGTCTCTACGGCACGACCTTGGCGGACTGGCCCGACTGGGCTGGACAGGTCGAGATCTACCTCTGGATGCTCGTGGGATCGGGTCACGTCGCACCCACTGGACGGCTCGTCATCGTGTCGCTGCTCGATGGCAGTCAGCACGTGCTGGGGCTGTCCGATGACGACAGCACCATCGACGCCCGCATCGTCGGGCGCCTCACCGAGCTTGTCGAGGCCCGGGAGGAGCGCATCGCGTGGCTGGCTTCACGCAGGGCCTCGACCGTGCCGCGCCCGCACGACGAGTGGCGGCCCGGGCAGCGAGAGATCGCCGAGGTCGTGGAGTGGGGTCTGGATGCGGGCAATCAGGTCTTGGTCGAGGCCCCGACGGGTCTCGGAAAGACGGCAGCGGTCCTGTACGGCGCGCTACGCCACTGCCTCGCACACGACAAGCAGCTGTTCTTCGCGACGTCCCGCACCACCCAGCAGCCTGGTGTGCTCCTCGCGCTGGAGCGATTTGCCGCAGAGGGGCTCACGCTGCGCGCGGTTCAGCTCGGCGCCAAGGAGCGGGTCTGCCTCAATGACGTGGTCGCCTGCAGTCCCGAGCGCTGTGCGCATGCCGCCGGGTACTACGACAAGCTCCGAGATGCCGGACTGCTGAGCACGCTGCGAGGCACGCGAGGCACCGAGTCGATCGTCGAGGCGGCTCGCCAGGCGGAGCTGTGCCCCTACGAGCTGGCTCTGGACCTGTCGGAGCGCGTGGATGTCGTGGTCGGCGACTACAACTACGCCCTCGACCCTGCGGTCCACGTGCGTCGGCACTTCGGGGATGCCGCAGGCCGGTGGGTTCTCGTCGTGGATGAGGCGCACCAGCTGGTCGAGCGAGCACGTGGATGGCGCTCGCCACGGCTGGAGCTGGCGGCCGCTGAGGAGGCGGTGCGTGTGCTGGGCGAGGCGGGTCCGAACTTCGACGGCGTCGTTGCTCTGGCGAATGACATCGCAGCGGCTGTGAGAGGCATCCTGTCGGGCGTCGAGGCGGAGGAGACCGTCACGCTGCCGCCCGACTGGCTGGCAGCGATTGCCGCACGGATCGATACTATCGCGCTGGACTATGCGCTGCTCTCGCTCGAGAGTCCGATCGTTGAGGCCGGCGAGAGCGACCCCTGGCTGGAGTGTGCGCGCCAGGTCCTGCGGTTTCATGCGGTGCTGGAGGAGGGTCTCGGGGAGCACACGGTGGTCGTGGCCGATGGGCGGCCTGGGCGAGAGCGCGTCGGGCTGCTGTGTCTCGATCCATCGGGTTGGCTGGGGCCGCACCTCGCGCGCCTCGGCGGCTTCGTCGGGTGCTCGGCGACCCTCTCGCCGGTGGCGTTCTACCGCGATCTCCTCGGTCTCGATCCCGAGCGTCTCGACCACGTGACGGCTCCTCCTCCTTTCCCGGCCGACAACTGCCAGGTTTTCGTGGCGCCTCGGGTGAGCACCGCTTGGCGCGATCGACCGCAGCATGCACCGGCGACGGCCACTCTGCTGCAGGCGTGCTTCGAGCAAGTGCCCGGCAACACGGCGGTCTACTTTCCGTCCTTCGACATGCTGGACGACATCGCCGAGCGCTGGACGACTGAGCGCGAGGTGCTGCGACAGACCAGGACCATGGACCAACGAACCCGCGCGGAGTGGCTGGCACGACTGGCCCGTGGAGGGCCCCCCGTCGTGCTCGCTGCCGTGCTCGGAGGTATCTTTGCGGAGGGCATCGATCTGCCTGCCGGCGCACTGCGTAGCGTGCTGATTGCGGGACCGGCACTGCCTCCCATCGGTCTGGAGCGAACCCTGCTGAAGGAACACTACGAGCAGTGCTACGGCGAGGGATTTCGCTATGCGTCGCTCGTGCCTGGGCTCACCCGGGTCGTTCAGGCGGCGGGTCGGCTCATTCGGCGGCCAGAAGACACGGGCGTCATCGTGCTGGTCGGACGGCGCTTCCGGTGGCGAGACACGGCAGCCTTGCTGCCAGAGTGGTGGTCGCCACGGGTGGTCACCGAGCCGGCGCGCGACATCGAGGCCTTCTTCGCTGCGGTCGACCCATGACCATCCTCGCCGAGACACCTCAGTGGTTCGCGCGTCGCGGAGGTCTCCAGGCCCTCGAGAGCCAGGTGGTCCGTCTCCACCTCGCACACCCCGACCCGGACGCACAGCCCGTCCTCGACAGCCTGCGCTACGTGCTGTCCTTCGCCCGCTTGACGGTGATTCGTGCGGCGGATGGGCAGGATGTCTACGTCGATGACCTGGTGGCGCCGCTCGCGGCCCACGTGGAGCGGGTGGTCGGTGATCGCTTGCGGACCGCAGACACGCTCTGGGGAGTCACCCGCATTCTTCCCGAGCTCCTGCGGCGCACGCGAGAGGTCCGCGCGCGGGTGTGTGAGCGCGTCGATCGCGACAGCCTGGAGGAGGAGGTCACCACCCGAGTCTTGGCGGTCGCGAGCGGTGGCGGGGGCGGTGCAGGCTACAACTACCCTGGTTGCTACGAGCTCATCGAGCGTGCAGGGCTGACGCCCGACCTCATGGCGGGCACGAGCATCGGCTCGCTGATGTCGATGTTTCGATGCCGTCGTCGTCGCTGGGACATGGCGCCGCTGGTGGCTGCAGCCCGTCGGCTCTCGTGGACGGGCATCTTCAAGGTTCTCCAGACCGAGAATCGGTACGGCCTCCCCGCGACCCTGCGCCTGCACCTTCAGGGGGCCCTCGGGAGCTTGTTCCGGAACGAAGAAGACAGACCGTTGATGCTCGAGGATCTCGAGATCCCGCTGTACATTGTGGCGACGGGCATCACGGTCGACGCGCTCAAGCACGACCTCGACTACTACGAGCACCTGCTCGACAGCGACGTGCGTCGCCGCGGCGTGCGAGGCGGACTCCGAGCGGGCCTCAAGGCGGTCGAGACCCTGCGGGAGTTCCTCGGGCGGCGCGATGCACTCGTCGAGCTCGTGCTCGGGCGGGACCCTGGCACGAATCGGTTCAACGTGCTCGATGCCGCAGGCTTCTCCGCCGCGATCCCGGCCGTCATCCACTACGACGTGCTGCGGGACGACCCGGCGATGACGGCTCTCCTCGACCGAATCTACGCCGAGCATGGCATCACGCGGCTCGGTGAGGGGGGCATGGTGAGCAACGTCCCGGCCCGCATCTGCTGGGAGTCCATCGTCTCTGGGCGCCTCGGACGCCGAGATCCGCTCGTCTTGGCGCTAGACTGCTTCGCGCCAGACCGTACACGCCTGGCCTGGTACCCCTTCCAGCAGGCCGTCCAGGTCGCGAACGTCGATTCTGACCGCCCCTATGCAGACCTGTATGTTCCTCTGGGAAAGACGCTGTCACCCATGAACCTGGTGCCACCCATCCGGGATGCGCTCACGGCTATTCGCTGGGGTCGCAGTGACCTCTCGCCGCACGTCCCGCTGCTGGTGGAGCTGGCTCGTCGGCTCCCAGTGCTCTCGGACTGAGCGCGGTCGTGCTCAGTCCTGGCGCGCTTCCCGCCGGGTGGGCAGCAGCACCTCGTCGCGACCATCTCCGTCCAGGTCGTGAAGCACGGGCGCGCGTCCGACCCTCTGAAAGGCGTGGTTGCCCAGGACGCGCTCGTCGGCGATCACCTGTGTGTCGTCCGGCAGCCATAGGTCCTGACTCGTGCCCCTGAAGGTCCAGGCCCGGCCGGTGTCGAAGCCGTTGCGTCCACTCTGGAGGTCCGGGGCGCCGACCAGCAGATCCGAGAGACCATCGGCGTCGAGGTCACCGGCCGCCAGCCACCGCCCAAAGTGAACGGGGCTGTCGTCGGAGTAGGTGAAGGTCACGAGAGGCTCGACCGCGAACTCGCGTGTCAGCGACTGCGCTTGGTAGATGTGGAGGCGTCCTGCTCCGCCGTCGTAGCCAGGACCGCCTACGGCCAGCTCGGCCGGGAGCTCACCGTCGAGCTCCAGCATGGCGAGACTGAGTCCGAGCCACTCACCCGGCTCACCATCGATCACCGTGAGCATCGAGTCGGCGTCGAGCGGCCCGGTAGGTGGGAGTGCGGCCCCGCCCAGGACATAGACTCGCCCATGGTTGTCGTCGGAGTCGTTCGGCTCGTGCCAGGGGGCGCCGATGGCAACGTCCGCGACACCGTCACCGTCGAGGTCGTGGTCACAGGCTAGGGCGAGGCCCGCACCATCTCCTACCCTCACGCCCCACCAGACGGGACCAAGGTCCCACGCACTGACCACGCCTGTCGCGGCGAGCAGCGCCTCCGACGTCAGCATGACCACTCCTCCGGCGAGGTCCGGGACCTCGAGTCCGCGAAAGAGGGGGTCGGTAGGCGTCGTGAACCAGGGCATGGAGACCAGGATCTCGGGCCGACCGTCTCCGGTGAGATCAGCGCAGATCTCGAGGTGCTCACCAAGCCGATCTCCGGTGGTTCCACCTCGAATCTCGAGGGGAGCATCGTCTGCATCCACCGGGCCGCTCGTCGCGTCGGGAAACACGTAGACGGCGCCTCGCCCGAACTCGGCATCTGGCGCGCCGACGAGCAGAGCAGGCCCGCCCTCGTCGTAGACGTCGATGCTGGCAACCGCCGCCCCAAATCCCTTGGGACCCGTCCACTTGTCGAGTCTCTCCCAGGGGCCATCCGAGAGCCGGAAGGGCACGCGCAGTACCTGGCCGACCTCCGGCTGACCGAAGAGCAGGGTGCGGCCGAGGGTGGCGAGGCGCCAGCGGGCTCCGTGGGCGTCGAGGCCATCGTAGGACGCGATCGCATCGCTCCAGGCATCCGTGGACCGACGAAGGGAATCGTTGGAATGGACCACGACGCGCGTTGTCGGCCACTCGGCCTCACATCCGGGCCCCTTGCAGGCGGCGTTGCACCCGAGGTTCATGACCGTCACGACTCCGGCGATCAACACACGCTGGCAGCTGGTATAGGCTGCGTGTGGGGCTGCTGTGGGCGGTCCCGTTCTGGAGGTGCGGGCCATGGGACGGACTGTCACGGTGGTGCTCGGGGGCGGTCGCGGAACTCGGCTGTACCCGCTGACCGAGCTGCGAGCGAAGCCGGCGGTGCCGTTAGGTGGAAAGTATCGCCTCGTCGACGTCCCGATCAGCAATGCGATCAACTCTGGGCTGCGCGAGGTGTTCGTGCTGACGCAGTTCAACAGTGCCTCGCTCAACACCCACATCGCGCGTACCTACCGCTTCGACATGTTCACCAACGGCTACGTCGAGGTGCTCGCCGCGGAGCAGACGGACCAGTCGGGGGACTGGTACCAAGGCACTGCGGATGCCGTGCGCCAGCACATCAACCGCTTCACCCGGTCAGACAACGTTCTGATCTTGTCCGGCGACCACCTCTACCGCATGGACTACGCCGGGCTCATCGCGGCGCACGAGGCGAGCGGTGCCGACATCACCGTGAGCACCATCGCGCTTCCACGGGAGGAGCTCGGGGGCTTCGGTGTGCTGGCTGCCGATGCGAAGGGCCGGATCACGGCGTTCCGGGAGAAGCCGAGCGACGATGAAGATCTCACGGGCATGCAGATTCCCGAGGAGCAGGTGCGAGCGCTCGGTCTTGGAGCGCGGAACCACTTGGCCTCCATGGGTGTCTATGTGTTCAAGAGCGAGGTTCTTCGTGAGGTCTTGGCGGACCCGGAGAACATCGACTTCGGCAAGCACATCCTGCCGGGGGCCATCCGCAGCCGGCCTGTCGGTGCCTACATCTACGACGACTACTGGGAGGACATCGGCACCATCCGGTCCTTCTTCGATGCCAACATCGCGCTGACGACCGATGACCCGCTGTTCCGATTCTATGTGCCCGAGGCACCGATCTACACGAGGGCTCGGTACCTGCCGCCGTCGGTCTTCCGCGACACACGCGTCACGCGCTCGATCATCGCGGACGGCTGCTTGCTGTTCGGTGCCGAGATCAGCAACTCGGTGGTCGGGCTTCGAGCGAGGGTCGATGAGGGGGCGCGCGTCGACCAGTCGATCCTGATGGGTGGCGACTACTACGAGGTCGACGAGAACCGGGCGGCCGTCATCGCGCGAGGAGAGCTCCCGATCGGCGTTGGGGAGGGCACGAGCATCCGACGAGCCATCATCGACAAGAACGCTCGCATCGGTCCCGGAGCGGTGATTCACGGCTCCGAGGACCGGCCCGATGAAGAGGGCCCGGGTTGGTTGATCCGGGACGGCATTGTGATCGTTCGGAAAAACGCGGTCATTCCTGCTGGAATCGTGATCTGACAGGGCCGGTCGTCGGTCGCGAGTCGCGCGGCGGGTTACTGTCGACCGAGCGGCGATACCGCCGTGGAGGTCTGAATGCCTGTGCTCGCTTGGACCATCGGTGCTCCCGAGCTGCTGCTCATCCTAGCCTTGGTGCTGATTCTCTTCGGCGCTGGTCGCCTTCCGCAGGTGTTCTCGCAGCTCGGATCTGCGATGAAGAACTTCCGCGATGCGCAGCGCGAGGATGTCGACTCGATCGACGTGGGGCCCTCACCGTCGTCCAAGCGGATCTCCGATGACGCCGCGGATGCCGAGGAGCTCAGCGAGCGGGCGCGGGAGCGGGAGCGGGCGTAGTCGTGCGCTGCTCGGCCGCGTGCTCGAAGCCATCGGGCGTGACCAGCACGATGGGATAGCGACCGGCCCGAACGCGATGAACGGTGCCGGTTGTGCCGGCCAGCAGTGAGCCTACGCGCGTGTCGGCGATGACGACCTCGACACGCACGAGGGTGTCGTTGGTGATCGCCAGGTCGCCGAGCACGGGTCTCGGCGGCGGCTGCGGCGTCCAGCTCGCAGGGAAGGCGCGCACCGTGCCGAGGTCCTCCAGCTCGTGGGAGGCGATGGTCTCGGCCGGCACGCGAGGCGTAGGAGCGCTCCAGGTGACCGCGACGCCTTCGGTGTCGAGCCGAACGTCGGAGACCCCCTCCCAGGCGGCGATCGTCTCCTGCACCTGCTCGAGCTCGAGCCCCCTCTCCTCGAGGGCTGAAGCGTCGACCTGGAGCACGAGGATGGCCCTGGGGCGTGGGGGAAGCGCTGGTGCGTCGAGAGGGCGCAGGCGCTCCGCGAAGACATCAGGGTCGACGTAGAGGCGCTCGAAGCCGGAGAGGCGTGCCTCGGTAGAGCGGGGCACCAGCGGGGGCGGGGTGGCTGCAGCGAGCGCAGTCCAGATGAGCAGCAAGGGGCCTCCTGCGGGTACAAGGTACATCACTGCTGGAGGACACGTGGATCTGTGCATTCGAGCCATCGAGACCTTGCTCACGATGGACGACACCTCAGGCGCTGGGCGACTCGGTGTCCGTCGCGGCGTCGCGGTAGCCGTGCGCGACGGGCGGGTGGCATGGATCGGTCCAGATGCGGAGGCACCCGCGGCCGACAACGAGATCGACGCGTCGGGATGCCTGGTGTTGCCGGGCCTGGTCGACTGCCACACACACGCCGTGTGGGCAGGCAGTCGCGCCGGCGAGTTCGAGCAGCGGCTCGCGGGCGCCGACTACACCGCCATCCTGGAGGCCGGTGGCGGCATCTTGTCGACCGTTCGCGCGACCCGCTCGGCATCGGACCAGCGACTGCGGACCTTGGCTGTGGAGCGGCTCCGTGCGATGGCCGCACGCGGCACGACGACAGTGGAGGTCAAGAGCGGCTACGGGCTGGACCCCGAGACCGAAGTACGGATCTTGAGAGTCGCGCGGGAGGCTGCGGCGGAGGTCGGTCTGACCGTGCGGACCACGTTCCTCGGTGCGCACGCAGTGCCAGCCGAGTGGCGGCCCGATCGAGCCGGGTACGTTGCTCATGTCCTCGCCGACCAGCTGCCGCTCGCCGCGGCGCATGCAGACTTCGTTGACGTGTACGTCGATCGCGGAGCCTTCACCGTCGAGGAGGGAGAAACGATCCTTCGAGCGGGTGCCGCGGCTGGGCTGGATCTCCGGATCCACGCCGAGCAGGTCGCGCACACGGGGGCAGCGGCCATGGCAGCACGGCTCGGGGCGCTGTCGTGCGACCACCTCGAGCAGCTGGATGCGGAGGGGATCGAGGCCATGGCTCGTCACGGCACGATCGCAGTCCTGCTGCCCGGCGCCATGCTGTACTTGAAGGATCCGCCGCCGCCGGTGGCAGCTCTGCGTGAGGCGGGTGTTCCTCTAGCGGTAGCGACTGACCTCAACCCTGGCAGCAGCCCGGTCGGCGACCTCTGGACCTGCGCCACCTTGGCCTGTGTCACCATGGGACTGACCGTAGAGGAAGCCCTCCTCGGCGTCACGGCTGTGGCTGCTGATGCCTTGGCCCTGCCTCAACATGGCCGGCTGAGGGAGGGCGGGCCCGCCGATCTCGTGGTCGTTCGACCGCCACCGGGTGAGCAGGCGCACGCGGCGGCGCTGGTGCAGTTCCTCGGCGGCGCGCAGCCCGTAGCCACGATCGCACGCGGTGTGCAGATCGCGTGAGCCAAGAACAGAACAACCGGCGAGTGCCGGTTGCCTGACGACATCGCTGCCTCTGGGAGAGCCCCCCCCGCCCGAACCCACCGCTAGAGATGGAGGAGACGCAAGAACTTTGCCAGGTAAGCACTGGCGAAGGAGGCTGGCTCAGAGACAGCGCTTTCACGCCGTGAGAGAACGTACGCTACCGAAATCGCGAGTGTCAACAACTGTGACAGACTGTGGTCATATTGAATACGGGAGGGCTTGCTTGGCTCAAGTGCGTCAGCGACCGAGTTGAATGCGGTGGGAGCACGTGGCGTCCATCGTCCAGCCAACGAGGCTGGAGGAAAGCCATGAAGACGTTGCTCAAGACAGGACTCGCTGCGCTTGTGCTCAGCTTGGGTGCCCCTGCCGCGGCGGCCCCCGTAAAGATCGTTCTCGCACCGGCGATCATTGCTCCGCGACCGGCGCCAGCCGTCGTCCATGTCGTCAAGCCAGCCCCTGCATCGGTCTGGGTCGAGGGCCACTGGAGCCGGGATCGCTTCAACCGTAGGGTGTGGGTGCCGGGCTACTGGGCCACGACTCACACCCGCCGCACGGTCACCCGAGTCCGGACGCCCGTCGGCACCGTCCGCACGGTAAAGATGTACTGATTGCCTGCGAACGACGGTGAGTCGTGCTTGCCCATGAGGCGTCGACTCGCTAGGATGCACACATCGACGAGCCTTGGCTCGCCAGCCCTTAGGAAGACTACGTCTCCACACCTACCCCCGGGTGCGAGCTCCATTTTTTTCCGGAGCACGCATGAGGAGCCCGGGGGTGGGTGCATGGGCCCGGCTAGAGCGTCAGCGTCGAGAGCGACCTGCGGCTCCCAGTGCGCCGATGAGGCCCAGTACGCAGAGCGCGACGAACCAGTCGCCGAAGCGGGCGTAGAGGGTATCGAATCTCGTCACGCGTACCGTCACGATGCGATGCACCTTCTCGAACAGCTGGGTGTCGGAGTGAATCACGCCGTGCGGCTCGGCGGCGAACGACAGCCCGGTGTAGGCGCTGCGGTACAGAGGAATTCCGAGCTCCACGGCACGGATGGCGGCCAGCATCCCGTGCAGGGGCGAGGCTGCGGTCCGTCCAAACCAGGCGTCGTTCGTCACGTTGACCAAGAGGTCGGGACGCTCGTACCAGCGGCACACGTACCCGAGGATCGCCTCGTAGCAGATGGGCGTTGCCATTCGAGTCTTTGCGCCCTCGAACACGACGGGCGTGTCACCGGCGCGGAATGAGCCGGGGCCCTCGATCAGGTCGGCAAGCCACGGAAACGTCTCTCCCAGGGGGAGGTACTCGCCGAACGGCAGTGGCACCATCTTGTCGTACCGACCGGAGACCTCACCGTCGGGGGTGAAGAAGTAGGTCGAGTTGAAGGTACGCACCTCGTCTACATCGAGCAGCGGATCGCGCTCTCGCTCGCGCGTGCCACCACCGATGATCATCTCGTAGCCACCTCGCTTGGCCTCCTCGGAGAGCCAGTTGGCAGCACGGCCCGTGTTGAGGTCGTACGGACAGGCGCCCTCGGGCCAGACGACGAGCTCGGCGCTCCCCGGCTCGAGTGCCTGGGTCATGTCCATCCACTCCCGAAACGCGGCGCGAGCGCTGTGCGTCATGCGCCACTCCATGCCTCGGTCGGACTGGAGCTGGGCGATGCGGAGGGTCTCCGCGTCGCGCAGCTGAGCCTCGACATGCTCGTAGCGGGCCGCGCCGAACATCACGGTGCCGGTCACGGCGGCCAACGCCGCGATCTGATGTGCCCAGGGCCAGTCCCTTCCCTCCGCTCGTCGGTACATGCCCTCGGCCAGCACGCAGTTGAACCACATCAGCAGGAACGACAGGCCCCAGATGCCGGTGACCGAGGCCAGCTGGATCGTGAAGGGGAACTGGTACTGCGAGACGCCTTGCTGGTACGGGAAGAGAAGGACGTACGCGCTGACCCACTCGACTGTCACCAGCCACGCAGGCATGGCCAGGACCCACCACGAGCCGAGGCGCTGCCGAAGGGGCTGGGCAGCGAGCCAGACGAACGTGTAGGGAAGACCGAAGACCACGGCGAACAACAGCAGGACGATCACTGCTCCGATCCAGGGGATGTTGGAGAAGATCGTGATGGTGTCGACCAGCCAGCTGAAGATCAGCGCGACGGCCGTCGTGCCGTAGCAGAACCCCAGGACGAGGTTGTTCCGAGTCTCCCCAGGTCGCAGTGCCCAGAACATCGGGACGTAAGCGATCCAGTGGAGCCAGTGGATGTTCGCGGGAGGGGCGAGGATCGACAGGACCGCGCCCGACAGCACCGCGACAAGAACCCGTAGCGGCATCATGTCCCCAGCGTGTACGCGCTCCTATCCAAAATGCAGCGAGGCCGCCGGACCTAGGGTCCGACGGCCTCGAGGTGAGCCTGACGTGACTAGGCGTCGTCGTCGGGCTTCTCGGCGATCATGGCCTCGGTGGTGAGCAGGAGGCCCGCCACGGAAGCTGCGTTGGCAAGGGCAGTCAGCGTCACCTTGGTCGGGTCGATGACACCCATCTCGAACATGTCACCGTAGGTGTCGTTCGCGGCGTTCCAGCCGTGAGCCTCATCACCCTGACGGACGAGGTGAACGACGATCGAGCCGTCGGCGCCCGCGTTGGCCGCGATGGCACGCAGAGGCGCCTCGCAGGTGCTGCGGATGATCTCCACGCCGAACTGCTGGTCGCCATCGAGCTGCAGGTCGGCCAGTGCGGCCTGCGCACGGAGGAGGGCCACACCGCCGCCGGGGACGATGCCGGCATCGGTCGCAGCGCGGGTCGCGTTGAGGGCGTCCTCGACGCGTGCCTTCTTCTCCTTCATCTCGACCTCGGTCGCGGCACCGACGTAGATGACGGCGACACCACCGACGAGCTTCGCAAGGCGCTCCTGCAGCTTCTCGCGGTCGTAGTCGGAGGAGGTCTCCTCGATCTGGGCGCGGATCTGCTTCACCCGGCCCTTGAGATCGGCTGCGGAGCCGGCGCCGCCAACGAGCGTAGTGGCGTCCTTGGTGACGACGATGCGCTCGGCCGTGCCGAGATCGGCGACCGTGATGCTGTCGAGCTTGATGCCGAGGTCCTCCATGACCGCGTTGGCGCCAGTGAGCACGGCGATGTCGCCGAGCATGGCCTTGCGGCGATCACCGAAGCCAGGGGCCTTGACGGCCGCGACGGTCATGGTCTTGCGGAGGTTGTTGACCACGAGCGTGGCCAGGGCATCGCCCTCGATGTCCTCGGCGACGATGAGCAGCGGACGCTGCGCCTCGGCGACCTTCTCGAGGATCGGGAGGAGGTCCTTCATGTTCGAGATCTTTTTCTCGTGCACGAGGATGAGCGGGTTGTCGAGCACCGCCTCCATCCGGTCCTGATCCGTGACGAAGTACGGGGACAGGTAGCCGCGGTCGAACTGCATGCCCTCGACGATGTCGGAGGTCGTCTCGAGGCCCTTGGCCTCTTCGACCGTGATGACACCCTCCTTGCCGACCTTCTCCATGCAGGTGGCGATGATCGTGCCGATCTCGCTGTCACCGTTGGCGGAGATGGTCGCGACCTGCGCGAAGTCCTGGTGGGTCTCGCAGGGACGGGCCTGGCCGTGCAGCGCCGTGGACACGGTGCGGACGGCGGCATCGATGCCGAGCTTGATGTCCATGGGGTTGGCGCCTGCAGCCACGAGCTTGCTGCCCGTGGTGAAGATTGCCTGCGCGAGCACGGTGGCGGTGGTGGTGCCGTCGCCGGCCACGTCGGAGGTCTTGCTGGCGACCTCCTTCACCATCTGCGCGCCCATGTTCTGGAACTTGTCGGGGAGCTCGATCTCCTTCGCGACCGTGACACCATCCTTGGTGATCACGGGCGAGCCGAAGCTCTTCTGCAGCACCACGTTCCGGCCCTTGGGCCCGAGCGTGACCTTGACGGCGTTGGCGAGGGTGTTGACGCCGGCCAGCACCTCGGAGCGTGCAGCCTCGCGGAACTCGATGATCTTCGCGGCCATAGTGGACTCC